>CALXNX010000019.1 GCA_944389865.1 uncultured Succinivibrionaceae bacterium | reverse complement strand
GTCAAAATTCGATTATTAAAAAACAAAAACAGCGAAAAGCTTACTGAATTTTACCTCAATCAAGTCTGGGACGTGAAATTTTAAAAACGGTCAAGCTCATAATTATTAATTTACTGTTCCAAATACAAATAAACCCGGGCATCTATGCTCCGGGTTCTTTTTTACGTTATTTAAACTAGGTCAAATGAGACAGCTTTGATTACATCATGCCGCCCATACCGCCCATGCCTCCCATAGCAGCCGGGTTCGGAGCCTCTTCCTTCTTCGGGGCATCAGCGATCATGCACTCGGTGGTGATCATTAAGCCCGCGATGGAAGCGGCGTACTGCAGAGCGCTGCGGGTAACCTTGGCAGGATCCAGAATACCCATAGCGATCATGTCGCCGAACTCTTCAGTAGCAGCGTTGTAGCCGAAGTTGCCCTCGCCCTCGCGCACGCGGTTGGCGATTACAGAAGGCTCTTGGCCGGCGTTAGCCACGATCTGACGCAGCGGGGCTTCCATGGCGCGCAGTGCCACCTTGATGCCCACGTTCTGATCTTCGTTGTCGCCCTTAAGACCGGCAATCTTTGAGGCTACGCGAACTAAGGCCACGCCGCCGCCGGCGACCACACCCTCTTCCACAGCAGCGCGGGTAGCGTGCATAGCATCCTCAACGCGAGCCTTCTTCTCCTTCATCTCAACTTCGGTAGCAGCACCGACCTTGATCACAGCCACGCCGCCGGCTAACTTAGCCACGCGCTCCTGCAGCTTCTCACGATCGTAGTCTGAGGTGGACTCTTCAATCTGCTTTCTGATCTGAGCTACACGATCCTCAATGGCCTTGGAATCGCCGGAACCGTCGATGATGGTGGTGTCGTCCTTGGTGATGACAACGCGCTTGGCTACGCCTAAGTCATCTAAGGTGGCCTTATCCAGCTCCATGCCGACATCAGCGGAAATTACGCAGCCGCCGGTTAAGATGGCGATATCCTGCAGCATAGCCTTGCGGCGATCGCCGAAGCCCGGGCTCTTCACTGCAGCCACCTTCACGATGCCGCGCATATTGTTGACCACTAAGGTAGCTAAAGCTTCGCTCTCTACGTCCTCAGCGACGATTAACAGAGACTTGCCGGCCTTGGCCACGCCCTCTAAGATGGACAGAATGTCGCGAATATTGGAGATCTTCTTGTCGCACAGCAGAATGTACGGATTCTCCAGCTCGACGGTTGCGGTATCAGCCTTGTTGATGAAGTACGGAGAGAGGTAGCCGCGGTCAAACTGCATGCCTTCCACCAGATCCAGCTGATCCTCGAGGCCCTGACCGTCTTCCACGGTGATCACGCCGTCACGGCCGACCTTCTCCATGGCATCAGCAATTAAATTGCCGACGGTAGCATCGGAGTTGGCGGAAATGGTGCCGACCTGAGCAATAGACTTCTTATCAGAGCACTCGGTGGAGATGTTCTTCAGCTCAGTCACAGCAGCAGCTACAGCCTTGTCAATGCCGCGCTTTAAATCCATCGGATTCATGCCGGCAGCAACAGACTTTAAGCCCTCGGTGACGATAGCCTGAGCCAGCACGGTAGCAGTGGTGGTACCGTCGCCGGCAGCGTCGTTAGCCTTAGAGGCCACTTCCTTCACCATCTGAGCGCCCATGTTCTGGAACTTGCCCTCAAGCTCGATTTCCTTGGCAACAGTCACGCCGTCCTTGGTGATTAAAGGAGCGCCGTAGCTCTTGTCCAAGACTACGTTGCGGCCCTTAGGACCTAAGGTTACCTTCACGGCATTAGCTAAGGTGTTCACGCCCTCCAGCATCTGGGCGCGGGCTTCGTTACCGAAAAATACTTCTTTTGCTGACATTTAAATATCTTCCTTTAAATTAAAAACCTGTTTGCCTAAAGCAGTCTTATTCAGTCACTACCGCGAAAATATCGCTCTCGGAGAGAATTAACACATCCTCACCGTCAAGACGCTCTTTCTTGGCGCCGTAGCCTTCGTTATAAACTACGGTGTCGCCGACCTTTACGCACATCGGAGCAGTGGTGCCGTTGTCCAGCATACGGCCGTTGCCCACAGCCAGAACCTTGCCGCGAGTAGACTTCTGAGCAGCGCTGCCGGTTAACACGATGCCGCCCTCGGACTTGGTCTCAACCTCAAAGGGCTTAACAATCACGCGATCATATAAAGGTACTAATTTCATTCTTTTCACTCCAAGTGATAAAGCGTTCAAATTCTCATGCGTCAGACTTAGGGGGCTGACTGAAACCCTGCTCCGCCTGTATTCAAACGAAGCTGAAACTTTCAACACATCAATAAATGGGGATGCTTCTGCACCTTTCAAGAGCTATTTTTAAAAATTTTGCTTGGGCAGATCCGGCGGTATCATTTGTGCCGCATGACCGCCGCTCACCCATCTATTTACACGGACTAACCAAGAATCTGCGTTAGTGATCAAAACAGTCTGCAGTTATCACAAAATCATCGTTATTGTCTGCCATCTCGTGACGCGCATTTGTTATCCTTATGCATATGTGAAGATTTTAAGCTGCCAGCAGCCGCAGAACTGCTGACATAACCAACAAGGTTAAACACCTAAGGATAGTTCCCCTCTATGGCCTCTGAATTTAACGATAAGTTCTTTAGTGAAAGATTTCTTAAGCGCGGTTATGTATGCCGGAACAATATGCTTACGCAGCTGCCTTTTTCCTCCCCGGATGACTTTAAAGAGCATATCAAGCAGTTCCTCTGCAGCTTTGTTGACACCAATCAATTTGTAGATCTGTACCTTAACAACTTTGAAAAAATCAGGACAGTATACTCCTTAATGGGAGACCACCACTCCCGCGGCGTATTCATAAGGGAGATCACAGCGTGGCTCGCATATTTCAGTATTGGCAGCGCTATGGGAAATCAGTTAGCCGGCCATATTTCTGAACAAGTCAATAATAATATGATCAAGCACTACGCAGAATCTTTAAACTTGTCGCAGCTGTGCCCGCCTGATCTTGATGCTAAGGTTAAGGATGGATTGACGCGCTTTTTAGCACAAATGTTCGGGTTCGAGCAATATTTATATCAAGCGCCATTTCTTGACTCCCAAGTAGAAGTTGGCCCTCAGAAAGGTGATATCTGCATCGACTTGGGCTCATGCTACGGAGAAACTGCCTTGTGGATGCTCAAGGCACGCGAAGCAGGCTTTGTTTACGGCTTTGATATTACGCCGGAAAACTGCAGCATTTTTGACAAAGTTATGAGCTTCAATCATCTGGGCGACAAGTCGCAAAGCGTGCTGTGCGCTGTATCTGACTATACCGGAACAGCTGAACTGAAGTTATCCAATGGCGATTCTGAAAATTCTATTGCATTAGACAGAACCGTCATCGGTTCCGGCACCACAACTGTGCCAACAGTAACATTAGACAATTTCTGTAATGAAAATAATATTAAACCTAATTTCATAAAGGCTGACATCGAAGGGGCCGAAATGGCAGCCCTGAAAGGAGGTGCAGAGATAATCAGCAAGTACAAACCTAAGTTCGCCTTCAGTGCCTATCATCGCTATGATGATATTTACGAATTGCCCTATTACCTGCATCAGCTCAATCCCGGATACCGCTTCTATTTAAAACGCAGTCATCCATACTGGGAACTGGTGCTTTTCGCGATTGATGAATCGCAGATCTAGCTGCTGTCAGAACTGCGCTCCGGGCAGAGCACAATAAGCATCGGCTCTGCCCTAAAGCTCCATGCTGTTATTTTTCATACTTTGCAGACTCTGCAGCGCAGCCTGCAGACTGATCGTGCTTAAGCTCCGGGAATTTTTTGAGCAAATCGGTCTCTTCGGTCTGTTTGCCCACGGTGACCTTGGAGCGCACAGTGATGCAGACTCCTCCTGCAATGAGCAGGGCGCCCGCGACTTGGGCTGCATACAGATTTTCATTTAAAAACAGCACGCCCACCAGCGCGCCGGTCAAAGGCACGATATAGATAAAGGCGCCGGCCTTGCTGGCCCCGACTTTAGTCACAGCCCAGTTCCACCCCACAAAGGCAATCAGCCCCGAGCAGACGGTAAGATAAATAAAGCCGTACAGAGCGGTATGGGACCAGGCATAAACTTCAAGCGTCCCAGTCGCAGCGCCGGCCAGGAAGCAGAACAGTGCGCCAAAGGCTCCGCTGACTGCATTGAGAGGTGCAGATTTTACCTTGCCGTGAGTTTTCCAGCCCAGAATGATGTAGTACGACCATGCCGCCTCACAGACTACGATCAGGATATCCCCGACGTTAAAGCGCAGTTCCAGAAGGACATCTAAAGATCCCTTAGTAACGATGCATAAAGCTCCGACGCAGGACACCGCAATGCCCAGCCAGCCGAATTTGGTCAGCCGCTCGCCGATAAAGATAAAGGCCAGCACGGTGGTGACAGTAGGCCCGATGCTTTCAATTAAGGCCGCATTGGTGGCAGTGGTAAAGTGCAGACCAGTGAACAGCAGACCGTTGTGGATGGTGATGCCGACAAAGCCCATCGCGGCCATTAAGCCCAGCGTACGCTTATCCATTTTCAGATCGCGCTGCTGCCCGCTAATAAAGATCCAGATAAAGAGCACCAGCGAAATGCAGGCAAAACGCACCCCGGTGATAAGCAGCGGCGAGAGCGAGGTGGACAGGATCTTGCCGCAGGCCGGCGTGGCGCCCCAAATCATGGCGACCACGATCAGCATGACATAGTATTTAGCCTGAGCCATGACTGCACCTTACTGCTGCGGCTTCTGATCCTTAATGCCGGCGTTTTTATCTTCAATAACCTTAAAGCGGATCTCCTCTTCCTCTACCGGCTCGACCTCGGCATCGATAATCGGACCCTGATGATACTGTTCGCGCGTGTAGCTGAAGGAGCTGGAGGTAAAATGCAAGCTGCCTGCGAACTTTTTGACCAGCCAGTTTTCCACTGGCGGCAGCAGGATCAGGACTGCCAGCACATCAGTAATAAAGCCGGGGAAAATAAAGAGAAAGCCGGCCAAGGGCAGCCATAAGAGCTTAATATTGACATTATGGGTCTGCTGCATCTGCGCCATCAGCTGCTGCGCGCGCAGCTTGACTAAGACCGCGCCCAGGACCATGGCGGCAAAGAGCAGAGCCAGGCACTGCAGAGCTCCAATGGCAGAGCCGATTTGAATTAACACCAACAGTTCTGCAGCAAAGAGCAGCACAAAAAGCAGGACAAAGCGTGACATAAATTCTCCTCAAAACCTGCCGCCCATTATGCCTGCCGCCCCCCTAAACTGCAATCACCCCGCAGGCTTTAAATTGTGCCGTCAGATCATCGATAATAGATCCGGTAACCCGGACTAATGTACTGATAAAGGAAAATGCCATGAGCCTGACTTACTGCCTTAAATTTCTGCTCACTGCCCTGCTCCTGCCATGGCTGCTCCAGCCCTGCGCTGCGCAGGAGGAACTGACGCTCGATCCGAGCCTGCTGCAGCTGGCGCAGAGCGTGGGACAGCAGAGTGCGCAGACCGCCCAGCCCTTCGACGTACAGTGGTCGCAGGAGGGGCAGAGCGTGACGGTCAGCTTTACCTTGGAGCCGGGGGCCTATATTTATCAGGACAGCATTAAAGTCACGGCTGAAAATGCCTTAATCAGCCTGAATCAACTGCCTCCGGCTGCGGCACATCAGGATATTCAGGGACAGCAGCAGGTATATTTTGACGGCTTTGCAGTCAAGCTCACAGTCGAGCGCTGGAGCGGCACGCCGGCCTTGACGATCAGCTATCAGGGCTGCAGCAGCGACGGGATCTGCTTCCCGCCCGCACAGTCATCCTTTACCTTAGATCCCGCGCTACTGCCAGCTCAGGCGCAGAGCGTGCCCGTCAGCGCATCCGATGCTGCCGCTGCGCCCGCGCAGACTGAGCTCAGCGCTGACGCGCAGATCTCCCGCCTTTTAGATCAGAATTTTATCCTGGGCCTGCTGCTGTGCATCGGCTTTGGCGTACTGCTGGATTTAACTCCCTGCGTACTGCCGATGCTGCCGGTGTTCTCCGCCATGCTCGCCGGCGGCAGCAAACTCAGTAAAGCTCAAATCGTGCGGCAGGATCTGGGCTACAGCGCCGGTCTGTGCTTAACCTATACCGTCTTAGGCCTGCTGTTTGCCCTGCTGGGGGCCTCGCTGCAGGGGATCCTGCAGCATCCGGCACTGCACGCGGTGATAGCGGCCCTCCTCGTGATCTGCGCCCTGGGCTGCGCCGACATCATTAAGCTGCAGCTGCCCGGCCGGCTGACTGCCGGGCTGCAGAATCAGGCCGCGCGCTTTACCAGCGGATCCTTCAGCTCAGCCTTGATCCTCGGCGTGATCTCCGCCTTAATCGCCTCCCCCTGTACGTCCGCACCTCTTGCCGGCGCGCTGCTCTATGTGCTCAGCAGCGGCGATTTAGTTAAGGGCGCTGCAGCCTTTTTCTGCATCGGCCTCGGCATGGCTCTGCCGCTCTTTATCATCGGGCTTTTCGGCAGCTCCCTGCTGAAAAAAGCCGGACGCTTCAGCTCCATGATTAAAAAAGTACTGGCCTCCTTATTAGTGATCGCAGCCGTCTATCTGTGCCGGCAGCTGCTGAACACTGAGATCTATTACTACATCTTGAGCACAGTAGTCTTCGGGGCGGTGATCTACTGCGGCTATGAATTTATTCTGGATCATGAACACGGCGTGCAGATGTTCCCGGCGGTGCTGCTGTTCGGAGCGGCCTTCTTTATCTCCGAGGCAGTCTATATGAACTATGACCCCCAAAGGGAGAGTGCGGACGCACCTGCCGGCGGCTTTACGCGCATTACCTCCCTCTCCGAGCTTAAACAGTATCAGCAGGGCATTGTGCTCATGGACTTTACGGCCGCGTGGTGCACCAATTGTCAGGTGATGGATCAGGAGGTTTTCAGCACGCAGGAATTTGCGGCGCTGACGGCCGATATGACCAAGCTGCAGTTTGATATTACCAATGTGGATGATCCTAAGGTGCAGGAGATGCTTAAGACCTTTAAGATCTTCGGAGTACCGTACGTGCTGGTGCTTAAAGACGGCAAACCGGCGGGCAGTGCCGCCGGTTATCAGAGCTTAGAGCAGCTGCAGGCGCTGCTGGGTCAGCGCTGAGCGCTTACTCAATCACCACGTCAGGCTGAGACTTAATTAAGTCATCGAGCTCCTTTAACTGCTTTAAGCACGCCGGCAGCAGCTTTAACGGCAGGGCGCTGGGGCCGTCGCACAGAGCCTTGTCAGGATCAGGATGCGTCTCAATGAAGATGCCGGCAATCTTTAAAGCAACGCCTGCTTTTGCCAGCTCCAGCATTTGCGAACGGCGGCCGCCGGAGGCCTTAGCATCCGGAGTACGGCACTGCAGCGAGTGGGTGACGTCAAAGATGATGGGGGCATCGTGACTTACCTTCTTCATGACGCCGAAGCCCAGCATATCTACCACTAAATTGTCATAGCCAAACTGCGCGCCGCGCTCGCAAAGCATCACCTGCTCGTCGCCGGATTCACGGAATTTCTCCAGGATATTGCCCACCTGAGCCGGAGCCATAAACTGCGGCTTTTTGACATTAACAGGCTTGCCGGTAAGGCCCATGGCGTGGACCAGATCGGTCTGACGGGCCAGGAAGGCCGGCAGCTGGAGCACGTCCACATGCGGGGCCACCAGATCGCACTGATAAGGCTCATGCACGTCGGTAATAATATTGACGTGATATTCCTTTTTGATGGCATCAAAGATCTCCATACCCTTGTCCAAGCCGGGACCGCGGTAAGAATAGAGCGAAGAGCGGTTGGCTTTATCAAAGCTGGCCTTAAAGATGTAGGGCATCTTGAGCTTGGCGCAGGCCTCCATAAAGCACTCGCAGGTCTGTTTGGCCAAAGCCAGATCTTCGAGCACATTCAAACCGCCGATGACGGTTAAAGGCCTATCATTGGCAATTTCCAGTTCATTTACTTTCACGCACTGCATAAAACACTCCTTAAAGCCGGATGAGGAGCCTGCCCTCAGCCGGCGGTGGGTAATTCAAAAAGCTAATCTAACAATAACAGTAAAGCGCGCAGATTACAAAATCTTTAATTATTTGCCTAGCGCTCCAGTACATCCACCAAGGTACAGCGAGCAATATTGCGCACAGCCGGATCACCGCAGAATACTACAGCAAAACGGCCGATGCGCTTTTGCCGACAGCCGCTGTGTCCGTAATCTTTGGTCTTTATCTGTGCGGCCGCCTCATTAAGCTTGGCGTCTAATTTCCGGGGATCAGCGCTCTTTTCGTATTTAAACTCAAAAACCAGGCTGACCCCGGCGTGAGGCAAATCAACCACCATATCAGGGCGGCCCACGTTTTCACTTACCTCCATCTGCGGCTGCAGGCCGGCTCCATTCAGATTAAAGAAAATTAAAGCCGCGACCATGCTCTCTTTATCGATGGCATAGATTTCATAAGGCAAAGTTTTAAACAGCTCTATGAAATAGGCATTAATACGCTCAGGATCGAGACTTGCCAGCACTGCGGCGATGTGCGCTCTATATTGGTTATTAAAAAACTCACGTACTCTATACAGGCGCTCAGCTACCAAATTAGCAAAGGCCCAGTTAAGTTCCTTATTAGGACGTTTGAGCCTTACTATCGACTCTATGTCAAAAGGAGCAGCCAGAGTTAAATAGCCGGACTGATACAGCAAGGCATACGGATTAGCCTCAGGATTAGACAGAGAAGCCTGCTTAAAATCGCCAAAGCTGAGTATAAACTCACCTGTACGATATTCCTCCAGAAGACTCTCCAAATTCACTCTTCCTACCGCAGCTTTCAGCAGCTGCGGCATCGAAATGGATTCCTCAGCGACCCAGTAAGCTGACAGCTTGGCATGTTTATCGCTGAAAAACCTCAGTACCGACCAGGTAGAAAAGAGTTTAGTGCTGCAGGCATCATCAAAGCAGAAACCATCATACCACTCGGCCATTTCATCAAGCAGAGCTTCAATCTGCACGTCACTTACTTCTGCAAAATCACATTTAGTTCTGATCGCTGCTGCTGCGCGCAGATTGTCAGCAAAATACAGCTTCAGCTCCTCACGGGTATAACCGCAGCATGCGCCAAAGTCGCTGTCAAAAGAAATATCCGTCATGCTGTTGCCGGCCGAACCTAACTGCAGATCATGAAAGCGGGTAATGCCGGTAGTAAAGACGCAGCGAAACTTTTGTGAATAGAATTTCACCGCATCATAAATACTGGATAAAATTGCAGCAGCTTGAGCTTTCTCATCCTCATTGTTTAAATGCGACAGCAGGACTGCATCATGCTCGTCAATCAGCAAAACTAACGAGCCATTCGGCACTTTTTCAAGTAAAGCGCTGAATTTATCCGCTACATCAATAGAATCTTCCGGAAGCGAAATACCGTGAGCTGAGGCAAATTTATCGTATGCCTGCATAAGTTTGCGTTCAAACTGCTCAACCGTCCTGCATAATTGATTAAGATGAGCAAAATTCAGATGCAGCACCAGATACTGCTTATTATCAGTCCACTTATTTTCAATCCACAGGCCTTTAAAATAAGAATCATGACCATCGTAGGGCTTAACCCCATGCAGAAATAATTCCTCTAAAGTTGACAGCAAAGTACTTTTACCAAAGCGCCGCGGTCGGGACAGCACCATGGGGACAGTCTTTTTAGCTATTTTATAGACATAAGCTGTTTTATCTGCATAATTTCGGTTTGTAGAGCGCAGCCACTCAAATGACTGCACTCCTGTAGGCAGATTATTTATTAAATAATCATAATCCATAACACTGCACTCACATAAAACCTCTGAGATAAGGCCAGCATAACACTAAAAAGCCGGCCTTCATTGACTGGGGCAAAGCCGCTGCATCGATCTTATTTCTACGCGTCAAATATTGGCACAGCACACTATGCTGCCTATGCTCAGATCGCCGCAGAACACCACGGCAGAGCAGACGCCGCGGCGGCGCCATGCTTCCACAGCATCCTGCGGTTTTGCCCCCAGATCTGCTGCGGTGCAGCACGGCTCAGATTTATCTTAATTACCTCTTTACCATGCCTGCATCCGTCAAAGGATAGACTTCCCCCGCAGGAAGCGCCGCAGCCAGGACGGATCTTTAGGTACACGCCTGCGCAGGACGGTAAAGTCCAGATCGCCAATGCAGCCGCGCTCTTAATACAGTACTCAGCAGCTCTTAGCGTAAACTTGCAGCTGCGAAATCAGACGCCCCTGCGTCACTCTGATCCAGCCGGCATAATCCTTAATGCCCAGGACAGCAGTAAAACCGTGAGCGGCCAGCAGCTGCGCTACTTTTTCATGCTGCGTATTGCCGTGCTCCAGCAGCAGATGTCCGCCGGGATTGAGATGCCCGGCCGCCTCACTGATAATCTGCTGCAGATCAGCATAGCCGTCATCTGCTGCCACTAAGGCCTCCTGCGGTTCATAATTCAGCCCGTTCAAATACAGATGCGGATCGGCAGGGGCGATGTACGGCGGGTTGGAGACAATTAAGTCAAAGCGCCGCCCCGGGAGCGCTGCAAACCAGGAGCTGTGAACAAATTCCACGTCCAAATGATGCTCCTGCGCGTTCTGCTGCGCCACCGCCAAAGCAGCTTCCGAGCGATCCACAGCGCAGGCGGAGCACTGGGGCCGCTCCTTTTTTATCGCCAGGATAATAGCGCCGCTGCCGGTGCCCAAATCCAGCACGCTGTCAAAGGAAAGCTGCAGCGCCGCCTCCACTAACACCTCAGTATCCGGGCGCGGGATCAGGACGGCGGGGGTGACTTTAAGATCTAAAGACCAGAATTCTCGATGGCCCAGGAGATAGGCTGCAGGCTCGCCGGCGGCGCGCCGCTCAATTAAGGCAAGGTAAGCCTGCGCAGTATGCGGAGGGATCAGATCATTGTCATGGGAGATTAACTGCGCTGCCGTAAAGCCCGTGACGCGGCGCAGCAGGAGATCGGCATCTAATTTGGCACTGTCAATGCCGCAGCGGGCAAGGCGGGTACGCCCCGCCTGCTGCAGCTCTTTTAATTTACAGCCCGCCAAGGCGCGCCATCTCCGCCAACTGCTCGGCCTGATATTCTTCAATTACAGGTTTTAAGATTAAGTCCAGATCACCCTCCATCACCTCGCCCAAGCGGTATAAGGTCAGGTTAATGCGGTGATCGGTGACGCGGCTTTGCGGGAAATTGTAGGTTCTGATGCGATCCGAGCGATCACCCGAGCTTAAGATGCTGTGGCGCACTTCCGCCGCCTCAGCATTGCGCTTATCCTCTTCCATCTGGGCAAGGCGCGAGAGCAGCACTTCCATGGCGCGCTCGCGATTGCGGTGCTGCGAGCGCTCATCCTGACACTCCACTACAATGCCCGTCGGAATATGGGTAATGCGGATGGCCGAATCGGTTTTATTAATGTGCTGACCGCCCGCCCCCGATGCTCTGAAGGTATCAATGCGCAGATCGGCCGGATTGACCTCCGGCGCCTTTGACGGCGGGATCTCCGGCAGCACCATCACCGTGCAGGCGGAGGTATGCACGCGCCCCTGCGTTTCGGTGACCGGCACGCGCTGCACGCGATGCCCGCCGGACTCAAACTTCATATAGCCGTAAGCGCCTTCACCCGAGAGCTTGGCGATCACTTCCTTATAGCCGCCCACTTCGCCTTCACTGGAGGAGACCAGCTCCAGCTGCCAGCCTTTAGACTCACAGTACTTGGTGTACATGCGGTAGAGCTCGCCGGCAAATAAGCTGGCCTCATCGCCGCCGGTGCCGGCGCGAATTTCAAGGAAGCAGTTGCAGTCATCGCGATCATCATGCGGCAGCAGCATTAACTGCAGCTGATGCTCAAGACCGGCTAATTTCTCTTCAGCAGGAGCGAGCTCTTCCTCAGCCATGGCCTTTAAATCGTCATCATCGCCGCTGAGCATGGCCTGCATTTCATCAATATCGGCAGCAGTAGTCTGATAATCTTTAAACGCCGTCACCATCTCCTGCAGCCGCGCATATTCCCGGTTTAAATCCCGGAATTTTTCCTGATCGGAAATCACGTCAGGCTGACTTAATAACTGCTCAACTTCCTGATGGCGCTCACAGAGCGCTTCCAGCTTTCTTAAAATCGTATCCTGCATCTTTGCTGTCTGCTTTTACTGCTGTGTGTAATAAGTGAAACTGCGCTAAGGCCCCAAAAAAAGATCTGCGTATTCTAGCAAATAAGCCCGGATCCCGGCTAGAGCCTGTCAAGAAAGGAGTGATCCTTCCCCGCAAGTCCATGCTTGAGGATTACAGCCAAATCGTACATGGTCGGGGCGCTGCACGGCTTGCGGCCCTGCTGCAGGCAGAGCTCCTGATAAAAGCGCTCCTGCTTGGGACTGAGCTTTAACTGCGACCTTTTTCCGGCCCAGTAACAGCCGTGCAGGGCAGCCAGCAGGAGCAGGCAGATGGTGACAATCCCTAAGGGCCAGTTGGCCCTGCCGGCTGTAAGCCAGGACAGTCCCTGCAGTCCCTGCAGACCGCCGCCCTGCACAAAATTCCACAGCAGGATAAAGACGATCATGGGCGGGATCAGACGGCGGGCCCAGCGCATCGCATATTTGACGCGCCCTTCCGGGAAGACCGCGCTGATGACGGGATGATCCGGCCAGATCTCCAGATAGCGCGCGCCTGCAAGCACCGTTTTAAACATAAAAGCTCCCTCATGTGTTCCATGCCTGCATCATTATGGTAACACCGATAACTGCTGTCTGCGATTGTCGCATCTTTTTTGCAGAAATGTGAGGCAGGGTTGCTCTGAGAACTGCAGCTCTCCGGGGAGCTGCAGGCGCAGGGTGCTATAATTTACCGCGGTATTTTCAGTTTCCGCCCTGAAGGCGGATTCAAACATAAAATTTGGAGTAAAGCTGTGTCACGCAACGTAATTCTCGTACCTGCCGGCAAGTCTCAGGGGCTGTATGTCGCCAGCCTGGGCATGGTTAAATCTTTACAAAACAACGGTCTGAAGGCCGTGCTGTTCCGTCCGCTGGACTGCTGCCGCAATGCCTGCGGCGCTGACGGCTTAACGGTGGGCTTCTGCGATGCGGCCAAACTGATTGCCGCAGGCAAAAGATCTGAGCTGCTGGAAACCATTGTGGCCAACTACAATAAGCTGCAGGCAAAGGCTCAGGCCGATGTGGTGGTAATCGAAGGCGCCGTCACCGATAAGTTTGATCAGGATGTAATTAATGCCGAAATCTGCCACGCCTTTGATGCACAGATCTTAGTGGTCGATCAGGGCTCCTGCTGCAAGGCTGCCGCGATGCGCACCATCACCCTGCAGGCCTTTGGAAATGCCGGCAGAAACCGTGTCTTAGGCGACATTATCTTAAATGCTGATGCTCCTAAGGATGCGCACGGCCATAAGCAGTTAGTCTTAGCCGGTGCGGCTAAGTGCTGCTCTGCAGGCGGCTGCGGCTGCGCTGATAAGAAGGACGGCGAGTGCGCGCTTGAGCGCGTGGCCGCCAAGATCCCCTTCAATGCTGAGTGCTATGCTCCGCGCGCCTGCGATATCGCCGCTTTCTTAAAGACCGAGGTGGTCTCAGGCGACGCCAAGCGCTACTGCAATGAGCTGTGCTTTGATGCCGCAGCTGCAGAGGAAGGCAATGTGCTGGTCACGGCCTCCGTCCCCACCGCCACCAAGGCCGGCACGGTGATTTTAGCGGGCGGTGCCAAGGGTGCGGTGGAAGGCGCTGCCGTGATCGAGTGCGGTCTGACCGTGTGGGAAATCGCCTCTGCTTTAGCTGATCTCCCGGCCCGTCTGCCGGCTGATGATACTGCTAAGGCTGAGAAGGCTGCAGACTTTGCCGCTCCCTACTTCTGCAGCTGCCTGTCCGAGGCTTTAAAGGGCGATGAGGATCGCGTGCCTTTAATGAGCCCGGCGGCTTTCCGCTATAAGCTCACTGAGCTTGCCCGCGCAGCTCACAAGCGCATTGCGCTGCCTGAGGGCGATGAGCCGCGTACCGTCTGCGCCGCCGCTGAAGTGGCCCGTCAGGGCATTGCCACTCCGGTGCTCTTTGGCAAAAAGGAAGCCATCTTAAAGGTTGCCGCTGAAAAGGGCGTAACCTTAGGCGAGGGCGTAGAGTTTGTCGATCCGGAGGCCGTGCGCGAGAATTATGTAGCCCGCTTAGTGGAGCTGCGCAAGAAGAAGGGCCTTACTGAAGAGCAGGCGCGCGAGCAGCTGCAGGACAACGTGGTCTTAGGCACCATGATGCTGGAGCGCGGCGAAGTGGACGGCTTAGTGTCCGGCGCCGTACACACCACTGCCAACACCATTCGTCCGCCGCTGCAGATCATCAAGACCGCCCCGAACGCTTCCTTAGTGTCCTCGGTATTCTTCATGCTGATGCCCGAGCAGGTCTATGTATTCGGCGACTGCGCCATCAACCCGAACCCCAAGCCTGAGGAGCTGGCTGAAATCGCCATTCAGTCCGCCGATACCGCCAGGACCTTCGGCATCGATCCGCGCGTAGCTTTCGTCACCTACTCCACCGGCACCTCCGGTAAGGGCCCGGATATCGATATGGTGGTCGAGGCCGTGAAGGCAGCTAAAGCCAAGCGTCCGGATCTGAATATCGACGGTCCGCTGCAGTACGACGCTGCCGTGATGCCGGATGTCGCTGCCCAGAAGGCTCCGAACTCCACCGTCGCCGGCAAGGCTACCGTGTTCATTTTCCCGAGCCTTGCTACCGGCAACACCGTGTACAAGGCCGTGCAGCGCTCTGCCAACTTAGTATCCATCGGGCCGATGCTGCAGGGCATGCGCAAGCCGGTCAATGACCTGTCCCGCGGCGCGCTGGTAGATGACATCATCTATACCATCGCTATTACCGCCATTCAGGCCACCCAGGCTTAAAGCAGCAGATTAAATCTGCAAATAAGGGGCAGCTGCGGCTGCCCTCTTTTTTCTCTGTTTTTCAATTTTTCTGGAACCTCGCCATGACATGGATCATTCCAGGAGGCTGCGGGCTGATTGGACGGGCCGTCATCCGCGCGCTGCTCGCAGGGCCGGATCCCGAACCCATTTACGTGCTGACGCGCCGCAAAAGGCCGCTGCCGGATCTTGAGCAGGTACAGCTCCTGACTTACGACGAGATCAGGCAAAATCCCGCCCTGCTGCCCCTCAAAGATGCCGTCATCTGCAATTTAGCCGGGGAAAATATCGGCGCAAAGCGTCTGACCTCGCGGCGCATCGATGAGCTCCTCGACTCGCGCCTTAACATCATCACCTTCTTTAAAGATTTGATGCGCAGCGCAGAAAAGCCGCAGCTCTTTATTCAGGCCTCGGCGCTCGGAATTCTGGCCGACATGGATGCAGAGCAGGATGATGATGCGGACAGAACTTCTTCTCTGGCGCCGCACAGCAAGCGCGTTAATCCCTGCGCTCTGATGCTGGAGAGTCTGGAAGATCATGCGCAGCAGCTCCCGTGCCCCTGCGTCTGCGCCCGTCTGCCCCTGTGCTTAAGCAGTGAGGCGCCGCTGGTGCAGCGTTTGCGCCGTCTGCCTGCATTACGGCTGCTGGACGGGTGCAATTATCTGCCCTGCGCTCAGGTCAATGATTGCGCGCGGGCATTAATCCTGACAGCAGAGCAGCATTTTATCGGCACGGTCAATATCAATGCTCCCAGTTATATCACGGCACAGGAGCTGCTGCGCGCCTTAGGTTCCCCTGATCTGCCGCCCCTGCCCTGCTTCAGCTGGATGCTGCGCTGTGCAGGCCGCTGGGACGCCCGCTTCCTGCTGCTGCTGGAGAACAAAAAAGTCTTCAGCCGCCGACTTACAGCCGCCGGCATGCACTTTGCAGACCCCTTGGCTGAAACCGGCTTGAGAACCGGCAGATAAAATTAAGGCACCGCGCAGTGCAGTGCCTTAATCTGTTAAAGCTTTTTAAACAGCTTAGTGCTGCTGCCCGGGCTGGCCGTAGTAGGCGTGCGCACCGTGCTTTCTTAAATAGTGCTTATCGAGCAGAGTCTGCTGCATGGACTCAATCTTGCCGCCGCGCAGCATCGCGCTGTGGAACGCCATGAAGGCCACTTCCTCCAGCACTACCGAGTTGTAGACGGCATTGGCAGGAGAGGTACCCCAGGTGAACGGTCCATGAGAGTGCACGATCACCGCCGGAATGTCCTTCATCTGGATGCCGCGCTTTTGGAAGGTCTCCACGATCACCTTGCCGGTCTCAGCTTCATACTCGCCGTTGATCTCTTGATCAGTCATCATGCGGGTGCAGGGCACAGCGCCGTAGAAATAGTCCGCACCGGTGGTGCCTAAAGCCGGAATATCCAGCCCGGCCTGAGCCCAGGACACGGCATAGCGCGAGTGGGTGTGCACAATGCCCTTAATGTCCTCGCAGGCGCGATAGAGCTCCAAGTGCGTAGCCGTGTCGGTGGACGGGTTTAAATTGCCCTCTACGCGCTCGCCGGTCTTGAGATCAATCACCACCATGTCATTGGGAGTCATGGTCTCATAATCGACTCCGGAGGGCTTGATCACCACTAAGCCGGCGTCGCGATCAATCCCGGAGACATTGCCCCAGGTATAGGTCACCAGCCCGCGGGCCGGCAGTTCCATATTGGCCTTAAAGACCTCATTCTTTAAATCTTCTAACATTTAGATCCTTCCTTAACGATCCTTGAGTTTACTTAAAATCTGCAGCTGCAGCTTTTTCGGCCGATAGACCGGCCTTATAGCCTGCCATGAAGCGGTTGAAGCCCGCAGCATCGTCGGCATTCGGAGCAATGGTGCTGCCCTTACTGTCCTTGAAGACCTTATTGTTCAGATACTGCGGCAGCGTCTCGCCCGGCTCCTTGAAAACTTCATAGGCTGCCAGCAGAGCGATGCCCCAGGCGCCGCCTTCGCCGGCAGTTTCCATGACCGATACCGGAGCGTTCATGGCATCAGCCATGATCTTCTGCCCCACGCCCTTGGTCTTGAACAGACCGCCGTGGCCTAAGAGCTTATCAAGGCCCACCTTCTCCTCATTGATGAGGATGTCCATGCCGATCTTCAGCGCGCCTAAAGCAGAGTACAGATGGCTGCGCATGAAATTGGCCAGGGTAAAGTGGGCATCGGGCTGACGCATAAACAGCGGACGGCCTTCTTCCAAACCGGTGATGAACTCGCCGGAGTAATAGCCGTAGGACATTAAGCCGCCGCAGTCATTGTCGCCGGTTAAGGCATTGTTGTAGAGCACTGAGAACAGATCGTTAGTGGAGATCTTGGCTCCGATCTTCTCGGCAAACTCAGCAAATAAGCCCACCCAGGCATTTAAGTCTGAAGTACAGTTATTGGCATGCACCATGGCCACCGGCAGACCGTCCGGCGTGGTCACCATGTCAAGCTCGCGGTGCAGCTTCTTTAAAGCCTGCTCCAAAACAATCATGGCAAAAATCGAGGTGCCGGCTGAGACGTTGCCGGTGCGTACGGCCACGGAGTTAGTCGCCACCATGCCGGTACCGGCGTCGCCTTCCGGCGGGCACAGCGGCACGCCCGGCTGCAGCGTGCCGGTCGGATCCAGGAACTTTGCCCCTTCAGCGGTTAAAGTGCCGGCCTCGTCGCCTGCGCACAGCACCTGCGGCATCAATTTCTTAACGTCAATGTCATAGCCTTCAGCCTTAGCGACAGCGTTGAATTTGGCGATCATGCCCGCATCGAAATCCTTAACCGTCGAGTCGATCGGGAACATGCCGGCGGCATCGCCCACGCCTAAAACCTTGCGGCCGGTCAGCAGGTAATGAATGTAGCCGGATAAAGTGGTGAAGAACGCGAGCTTAGGCAGATGCTCTTCATGGGAGAGCATGCACTGATAGAGATGGGAAATACTCCAGCGCTCCGGAATATTGAACTGAAAAGCCTCGGTGAGCTTTTCAGAGGCGCTGCGGGTAATGGTATTGCGCCAGGTTCTAAACGGCAATAATAAATTGTCCGCGCTGTCAAAGGCTAAATAGCCGTGCATCATGGCGGAAATGCCTAAGGAGCCCACAGTGGTGAGCTTCTGACCGAACTGCTTCTGCACATCGGCCGTAAGCTCAGCGTAGCAGTGCTGCAGCCCCTGACGGATATCGTCTAAGGTATAGGTCCAAATACCGTCCACCAGACGGTTTTCCCAATCGTGGCTGCCCTGAGCTATCGGCAGATGCTTCTCGTCAATGAGCACCGCCTTGATGCGGGTGGAGCCGAACTCAATGCCGATGCTGCATTTAGTTAAATCTAAGGTCATCTATGAATCCTCATTAAACCTGCATAAAGCATAAATATTGTAAAGCCTGACGGCTCAAAAGCTCCGCCGCTGCGCTGTGCAGGACGGAGCTTTTTACCTTAAGCGGTCTTCTTCTGCTTCTGCTTCTTATTGGAGCTTTCAGCCTTTAAGTTCATGAGCTTGTTGCGGTGCTCAGTCACTACAGCCTGCATCACAATAAAGAGACAGAGCAGCACGCCGACCACGATCTTGGTCCACCAGGCCGATAAGGTGCCTTGGAAGGAGATGATGGTAAGGATGGTGCCCTGAATCATCACGCCCAGCACGGTGCCCGGAATGAAGCCCACGCCGCCCATCAGCTGGGTACCGCCAATCACCGAGGAGGCGATGGCGTCCATCTCCATGCCGAGGCCGTGCAGAGTGTAGCCCGACAGCATGATCCACGAGTAGGTAATGCCGCCTAAAGCTGCACAGAAGCCGGAGATCACATAGACGGACAGTCTGATGCGATCGACGCGCAGGCCCATCAGACGGGCTGACTGCTCATTGCCGCCAATGGCGTAAACGCCGCGGCCGAAGGAGGTGTAGCGCAGCACGATGGTAGCGATCACCACCATGACCAGCGCAATCGCTGCGCCCAAGGAGATAAAGCAGTCACCGATCTCAAACGAAGTAAAGGCCAGATTGCCGTATTCTTCATTGGAGATGCCGACCGAGTCACGCGACAGCATGGCAGTCAGGCCGCGGCATAAGAACATGGTGCCTAAGGTCACAATGAAGGGCTGCAGCTTAAAGAAGGTGATGAAAAAGCCGTTGATAAGCCCCACCGCGATGCCGATGAGCAGTACCAGCGGCATGCATACGTACGGGCTTAAGCTGGTATCACGCATTAAGACTGCCAGCGTCATGCAGGTTAAGGACACCACCGCGCCGACCGACAGATCGATGCCGCCGCCGCCGGAGATAATGGTAAAGGTGATGCCCACGGTCACGATAATGAGCGGAGCATTATCAATGAACAGATTTAAGAACACCTGCGGGCTGAAGAATCCTTCAAAAGAGACCGAGCCGAAGCCGAACAGGATGATGAAGAGCATGCCGGTGACATAAAACGAGAACATCGGCGATGCTACTAAATTGCTCATAAACTTACGCATGGCTGACCTCCTTGGCCTTGGCATCTGCCCGCTTTAAACGCCACTCGCGGAACATCTGCTTGAAGCGCTCAGACTGAACGGTGATGATGAGCAGGATCACGACAGCTTTAATGGCCGGCAGACGGTCGGAAGACACGCCCACGGCGTACATGGTGGTAGTTAAAGTCTGAATGGTAATAGCGCCGATGATGGTGCCGCCGATATAGTAGCGCCCGCCCACCATTAAGGTGCCGCCTAAGGTCACGGCTAAGATGGCGTCCATTTCCATGTTGAGGCCGGCGTTATTGGCATCAGCTGCGCGGATCAGCGAGCTTTCAATTAAGCCTGCCGTACCGGCGCAGAAGCCTGAGAAGATGTACACCGCAAAGAGCACGGCGGTCACCTTCACGCCGGCGTAGCGGCTGGCGGTCTGATTGATGCCTACGGACTGAATCATCAGGCCTAAACTGGTCTTCTTATCTAAGAACAGTACCAGCAGGACCATGCACAGTGCAATCAGCATGGCAGTAGGCAGCATCACACCCGGGATATTGCCGCCGATGTAGCTGAAGGGCTTGTAGTACACCGTGATGATCTGGCCGTCAGTGAGCAGCTGCGCGATGCCGCGGCCGGCGGTCATCAGAATCAAGGTTGCCACCATGGCCTGGATCTTGAACTTAGCTACCAGGGTGCCGTTCCAAATGCCGGATATGATGCCGGCGCACAAAG
Source organism: uncultured Succinivibrionaceae bacterium (assembly GCA_944389865.1). Lineage (GTDB taxonomy): Bacteria > Pseudomonadota > Gammaproteobacteria > Enterobacterales > Succinivibrionaceae > Avisuccinivibrio. The sequence goes on along the minus strand of CALXNX010000019.1, from coordinate 19,868 downwards.
CCGCAATAATGGCGACAATGAACGGGTGAGCCGGAACGCCGGAAATATCGCCGCCCAGCATTAAGCAGCAGGTGGCAGCTGAAATGGCGACCACTGCACCCACGGAAATATCAATGCCGCCGGTGGCAATGACGAAGGTCATGCCTAAGGCCAGAATGATAAGCGAGCTGGCGCGATACAGGATGTCAATGGGACGGCCGTATAAATTGCCGTTATCCATCACCTGGATCTTAAAGAAGTCGTCCACGAAGACGGCATTGAACAACAGCAAAAGCGCTAAGGCGGTAAACGGCAGCGCCAAAGAGCTTTGAGAGAATTTCTTAAGCATGTCCATGATAATCTCCTGCGATAGCCTGCATGATGTGAGCGGTGGAGATCTCATCCCCGTTGAGCTCCGTGATCTTTTCATGATCGCGGATGATGAGGACGCGCGAGCATGTTCTCACCATTTCGCCCATCTCGCCTGAAATGAAGATCACCGACATGCCCTTTTCCTTGGCCAGCCGCACGGATAAAGCTTCAATTTCAGTCTTGGTGCCCACGTCAATGCCGCGGGTGGGCTCGTCTAAGATCAATAAGTTCGGCTCAGTGGCCAGCCAGCGGGCGATGATCACCTTCTGCTGATTGCCGCCGGAGAGGTTCTTTATGAGCTGTTCGCGATCGGAGACCTTGATGCGCAGCAGATCGATGTAGTAGTCAGCCAGCTCATTCTGGCGGCTGCGCGGCATGTGCTTGAACATGCCGTCTTTGGCCTGCATGGCAAGAATGATGTTCTCGCGCACGGACAGATCGCCGATAATGCCCTGCACTTTGCGATCTTCCGGGCAGAAGGCAATGCGGTGCATCATCATGTCCATCGGGCTCTTGACTGACACCTCGACGCCGTCAACCTTGATGGTGCCTTCAGACTTGAGCATCACGCCGAAAATGGTCTCCGCAATTTCGGTACGCCCGGAACCGAGCAGACCGCCGAGGCCGATAACCTCGCCCTTTTTAATCTGCATGGTTAAATCTTTAACCTTGCCGGGGACGGTGACGTGATCGAACTCCAGGACATTTTCATCCTTAGGCACGGACTTATCCACATTGGACTCAATATCGTCCTCGCGCACTTCCTTGCCCATCATCTTGGAAATGAGCTGAATGCGCGGCAGATCCTTTAAGTCGTACTCACCCACATACTCGCCGTCGCGCAGAATAGTGACGCGATCGCAAATAGTGTAGATCTGCTCCAGGAAGTGCGAGATGAAGATAATGGAGATCCCTTGAGCCTTGAGCTTGCGCATAATGGCAAACAGACGCTCAGTTTCCTTATCTGACAGAGACGAAGTCGGCTCGTCCAGGATCAGAATGCGGCACTTGGTATCGATTGCGCGGGCAATGGCAATCATCTGCTGCATGGCCACCGGATAGAAGTTCAGCACCTTAGTGACATCGATATCAATGCCCAATTCCTCGAGCAGCAGCTTTTTGGCGTTGGCATTCATGGTCGACCAGTCGATCTGGCCCAGTTTGCCGCGCGGCTCACGGCCGATGTAAATGTTTTCAGCAACAGTTAAGTTGGCGCACAGATTGACTTCCTGATACACCGTAGAAATACCGATCTGCTGACTTTCCAGCGGGGTTTTGGGGGCAATCTGACGGCCTTCAAATTCGATAGTGCCGTTGGTTTTCTGGTATACACCGGTCAGCACCTTCACCAAGGTGGACTTGCCGGCACCGTTCTCACCCATCAGCGAGTGCACTTCACCCTTTTTCAGGTTGAAGGATACATCCTTCAGCGCTTTCACGCCGGGGAAAAACATATCAATGTTTTTCATGTGCAGGATGTATTCATCATTGTTTTCTTGCATGGGTTGCATCCTCAAGTAAGTGTAAGCAGTGCAGCTGCCTAAGGTTTTATGCTTGTATTTTTGAGCGCGGCTGCACCTTCCTTTAGGCTTAACAAAAAATGTCCACCAGCTCTTGAGAGGGTGGACACTTTTTCAGCAGAAAATCATCAGATTAGTACTTGCGGGTCGGGAAGACTTCAGCTGCGGTATCAGCAGAGAACACCCCCTCGTCCACATAGACCTGCTTCTGCACCGGCTCACCCTTTAAGACCTTTAAAGCAGTCTCAAAGAAGATCTTGCCCTGCAGCGGGTTGCACTCGATGGTGGCATTAGCCTTGCCGTCGATCATGGCCTGGAACATGCCCTTCACCGCGTCGCAGCCGACGATGATGATGTCCTTGCCCGGCTTAAGGCCTGCAGCTTCGATAGCCTGAATAGCGCCTAAAGCCATGTCGTCGTTCTGAGAGAACAGCACGTCAATGTCGCCGCCGAAGGACTTTAAGTAGGACTCCATCACTTCCTGGCCCTTAGCGCGGGTGAAGTCGCCAGTCTGGGAAGCAATGATCTTGTACTTATCCTTGTTCGGGCTCTTAGCTAAAGCATCATTGAAGCCGTTGCCGCGGCCGGTAGCAGCGGAGGCGCCCACAGTACCCTCTAAGATAGCGATGTTAATCACATTGCCGCCATTGCGGGGCTTAACATTGTTCTTGGTGCAGTAGTCATCAATCCAGGTGAAAGCTTTAACGCCTTCCTCGTAGGAGTTGGTGCCGATCTTAGCCACATACAGCGAATCGTCAGCAACCTTCAGATCACGGTCCATGATCATTACCGGGATCTTGGCGCGCTTGGCTTCACGCAGGATGTTGTCCCAGCCGGTCTCGACGATAGGTACAAAGCCGATTAAATCAACCTTCTGAGCGATGAAGGTACGAATAGCCTTAATCTGGTTTTCCTGCTTCTGCTGAGCATCGGAGAACTTCAGCTCAATGCCCATCTCTTCAGCAGCAGCCTTAACGTCGTTGGTGTTGGCAGTACGCCACTCAGACTCAGCGCCGATCTGCGAAAAGCCAATCACTACCTTGTCTGCAGCCTGTGCAAACATGGAAGAAGAAGCTAATACAGCACCCAGACCTAAAGCTAATAAAGTTTTTGACATCTTCATAACGGCTCCTTTACCTCTCTTAAAGCTTTCATGAAACCATAAACAAACGTTTACGATAAGTGCAATGTAAACGCAAACATGAAAATGCAAAAGCAGGAATTATTAAAAATGTGAACTCAGGCGCGATTTATGGAGAAAGTGCACGAAAAATTAGAACTGCATCAAACTTTTTATCTTGGCGGTAAATCTGATATTCTTGCGGTTTGTGCGAAGATTGTCACAGTTTAAAGTCCGCGGTGCGCCTGCCTCTGCACGCTGCAGCCCAAAGCATATTTAAAGCACACAGCCGCATACCAAAAGCGCTTGCCTGCAAGGTTGATCGTAAATTATGCAAACGGTTGCGGTAAGCTGAGTCTTTATTGCCGAAGCAGCACCCGCCGTCTGCCGTTCAAGTCAAACCTGAAAAACTCTTGAACTTATCTACCGCGGCGGCGACACATTCCGCCAACAGCTGTGAAACGAGCAGATCAGGAAATCAATAACTGCGGAGTTGTGATTAGCCTGATTAATAAACCTTATGAAGAAAAAAGGCAGACAACATAAACACAGCAATAAATTCTTTCAGTTTTCAGTGTGATTTTTACTGATTATTATTTAATGGGTCATAATGACATATTAATGCAAACTTATAATTAATTCATAGGTTGTATTTTTTCTTCAATAAAATTTTTCTCCTGCTCTGATAAAAGATACTTTTTATATAGCTGTTGATCTATTTCACTAATAGACTTTGACCAATCAATATCTGATCGATCCGAAAAATCCTGAATTGGCACATTAGCCCATGTCGGCGGATTATTATGCTGTGTAACCTTTAATGTTCCAAGCATGCACCTTGAAAATTTAGTCTTTATATATTTCAGACAGGCATTTGCCATACATTCTGTATTAAATTTTCCAATGCTGATAAAGGATTGTGTATACCCGATTACGGGCCGCCCGATTACGGGCCGCCCGATTACGGGCGTAGACAGTATTTCTCCGATAGCACCTGACCCATTAGACTTTGGCACAATTACTTTATATTCATACAGGTTTACATGATCTTCAATATATTTTTTACTTATATATCGACTAACCCTGGTGTTGTTAATCAAACCATAAATTTCTATATCACTTTCCGATTGTTTAAATTCAGTAAAGATTTCTTTTAAATTAAAAATGTTTGTAGTAAGTCGTTTTTCCTTTCCATTACTGCCAATTTCGCTAATTAATTTTGGATAATCTCTATATAAGGAATTAAGGTTAAATTTATTTTGCATAAATATAAAATCTTTAATTGATTTAAAATCTGAAGAGTTTAATACTTTATTTAGTATTGAATTAAGTTCAGGAAACTGACTATAGAAACCAATAGCTCCAAAATTTTTCTCATTATTTCTTAAACTAATTACTACTCCGCCTTTAATATCAACATTGGGAAAAACTTCAGTACTATTCGAGGCTAGATATACAACTTTGAAGTGGGGATCATTTAATACTTTGTCATTCCACTTTTTAGGAGTTTTACCAGCATTAAAGAGAAATCTTGCAGGTGTAATAAAGGAGACGATAGGAGAAATTTTAAAAGCTGCTTCCATAAACAAGTGATAAACAGGAGCATCACTGGTATCTTTAGCTGACTCTTGATATGGAGGATTGCCAATTACAGCATCAAATTTCATCTGTTCATCACTCCTGCATTTCCAATATTGATTTGATGTGATTTTTTGTATAAATTGCAGCTCTTTTCCTGACTGCAAAGTATTTATTAAATTTTCGAAATAATGTGCATTAATTTTAACATTGTTAAAACCGGCAAGTGTCCTTTTTGTTATAAATTTTGCCATTTCTGTTTTACAGATAACAAAAATGTTATTTTCTATAACCTCATTCCAGATTTGCCGTTTTAATTCATTGGATAATTCTGAGGCGCTGTATGAACATAATTTATTTCTATAAATTGAGTATGCTACATATAATGGGTATAATCCAGTTTTCGAGTTAATTTCTAGAATATGCAGGTTATCTTTTTTAATAAAATGTTTACCTAATTCACATGTTTTTACTTCTCGTGGAATATTTATATTATCAGAATATTTCTCATCAAAAAAATTAAATCCACCTAAAACTAACCCCAGATGCATGTTTACTACTCGCCATGGGGTTAAAACTGTTTCTTTATCTGGATTCTTGAAATAAGAAAAAACTGAAGCAATTCGATTTACCCGCTCTGTAGGATCCAGTTCATCAGCTGACTTTACAATATTCCTAATTTTTCTTCCTGCAAAAATAAAAATGTCTTTATCATAAAATTTTATGAATTTTTTAAACAGCTCCTTTGTTACGCCCTTAGGCATAAATTCATTCCAAGATGCCGGATCGACGATCTTATCATTAAGAAAATCCTCTATTTTGAAATCTTCTTTAAGTGGAATATCTGCGCCATATATTAATAATGGCATACGCACGGAAATACCTCTCAAAATAGAGATTGCAGCTCTTCTATTTTTCTTTATCTCTTCAAACTGCTTTAATGCTTCCTTTTCTTCCTCTGTTAGTTCGGATTTTTTCTTTCTCTTTAATTCATCATTTTTCTCATGCAGCTCATCTGAGAAGCCTTGTTTATTAATATCTATATCCCCAGTCTTTGCATTTGCAGCAGTTGAACCAATAATTGCTTTTAAATCTTTGAACTCAACTATATCGCTTGGAGTTAGTTTATATAATTCATCGCTGTAAATAGATGTGTCATCAAATCCAGTTCTTACTGCTCTATCAACATATACTTTCTTGAGCTGCTGTAATAAATTATCTGTACTGTATTCCTTCATACGAGTACCATCAATAGATATTACAGGACAATAATTCAGAAATTCACCTAATCTAGATCTATCACTGTCTGAAGTCCTACCAGCTCTCTTAGACAATGAAATTGAATCTGCTACCATTTTCAGCGTTCTATCCGGCGCAAAATCAAAAACGTAGCAGTTGGTTTTTATTTTGCCATTCTCATTGCAAGGAGACTGTACTCTAAAAATAGTCTGAAGATAGCTCGAAGCTGAAGTTGCATATGATCCAGCCAGCATAAATACTGCCGTCCATTCAGGAACAGTTACGCCGGTAGTTAGTTTTCCACAAGTCAAAGTAATCGTATATTCGTCTTCTTTGGAAATTGCTATAGCTGTTTTTACCGCTTCCAATGCATTATCGATTTCTTCATCTCCATTTCCAGCAACATTTACAATGTTAAATCTGCCAGAACCGAACACTGGATGTAAAAGCATCAGCTCCTTTAGTGCTTTAGCTTCCTTAACGCCTGGAATCACCCAAAGAGTGTGCTTAAAGAGCCTTCTTAACTTGTCATTTGAATATGGATAGAAACTATCAGCATCAGTTTTAGTAATCAGATTTAAAAAGCTTTTAACATCTTCTTCATGACAAAACTCTAAGTTATCAGAAAATGAAACATCACCACCTTCATTCAGTGCACCTTTTCTTCTTACTTTAAAGAACTCAGTGAAGTTAAATGCTTTATCAACTAGTTCAATATAGGATGGACTATTTAACAAGTTGCCTAAGTCATAGGTGTAAATCTGAAGTTTAGGAAGATCGCTGTATGGATTACTATCGCCAAAATGCTGTAAAGGCCAATTTTCTTTAGCCTTTTGTTCCATCATATAATCCCATGTATAGACATTTTTTTCGTCATATTTACTAATGATGTTAAAAGGAGTACCTGATAATGCTAAAAATTTTGTTTGCGGACAAGTATCTTCTTTAAGGATGTTTTTAATTACTTCGTCACCTAGGGCTGTGGTAGTTCCTTCGTGAGCTTCATCTACTATTACAAGATCCCACTCAATAACGAAAATCGAACAATTTTTATCAAATTTACCGCCGACAACAGAAGATCCTCTCAGATCCTGCATCGAAGCGAAATAAACAAATTTATCACCCAGCAGGCTTATATCAGAATCATTCGGAACATCTTTCTTAGAACCATATTTATACCCATCATCTGCATCGAAGATCTTATCAAAGTCTTCTCTCCACCCTTGGTCAACCACCGGCCTATGTGTAATGATTATATTTTTACGATATCTTCCTCTTTTTATCAGCTCTAAAGCAGTCAGCGTTTTACCAAAGCGCATTTTTGCATTCCAAAGCATAATCTTGCCGGATTTAAATTGTTTTATGGTTTTATTAATAGCCTCTTCCTGTTCAGGTCGGAATACAATCTGTGTTTTTGTACGACTGCTTGTTCCAATTAGATTTGTATTGCCGATTTTTACAGCTTCAATAGCTCTTTTAACTGTCTCAAGATCAACTTTAAACCATTCTCTTCCGGAGGTAGCCGAGACTTTAACCTGCTTAATTTGAGAGTTCAGCAATACCTTGTGCACGTCGGAATCCCTAAAGCTCTTTAATTTTACTGAACCATCTTCACTTTTAATCTGCCTAATTGCAAGCTCGGTATACTCAAGTTTATACTTGATGCCGGCAGTACCTGTATAAGACTTAATTCTGTTCTTTGCAGCATCGTTTAAGTTTTTGGAATTTGGATAAAGTCTATCTATAGGTGTATTAACATCTACAGTAGTATCCCCTATTTTCAGCAGTCCCCTATGTGCATCATCGTCAATAGAAAAAACATAAATTAATTTATTCTGAAAAGTAGGCGTTCTTTCAAAATTTTTATCTAAATTCATTTTATTCTCCTATTGACTTAAACTCTACTGATTTATTACCTCTCCAATCTTTTATCATACAAAATGGAAGGCTGGTATTTATTATATTATTTTTAGGAATTAAAGGAGGTTTATTTGTGAGTCCATCCATCTGCCAAATATTCCAAGCAATAACATTTGCAATTTTTAGTAAGACTTTTTCCGAAATCTCGCAGTTCATGTAGAGCTTATAAAAGTCTATGTACGTATATAAAACATTTTCCCGTGCTAAAATAACACTGTCGCCTTGATATTCATATCCATAGACACTTTGTACCGCTCTTAATGCCCATTTAAGCCATTCCTCTTTTGAGACTGCATTTTCACAAACGACGCGCAGCTTTCTATCCAGCAAACCAATTCTATTTTTAATATCAATTGGTCTTCCTGTTATATGATCGTATCTGCTTACAAGGTAAGGGGCCTCCCCACATGTAACTTCTAATCTTTTTGTGTCTACATATTTTTGCCACGACTTAAAACCGGATTCAAAATAAATCTTCTCTTTATTTGTAATCCAACCATAACCTGTTTCTCTGTTGAAAACATCTTCTCTGCCGAACCATGCTGCGTCAATTATATTATTCTGCTTATTGCATACCCATGAAGGAGTAAAGACCTCAGCGTGTTTCTTGATCCTCTCTATCAGTTTAGTTTTACTCTTTGCTACTCTAGGCTGAATTATTTTTCCAAAAATGCCTGTTATTGAATCCACCCTGATCTCTTGATATGCTTCATATCCGCTCGAATATTGCTCAAAGTAATCATTTGTTGCCCAAATTATATTTTTCTTTGTAGTCTTATCTTCAAGCAGTATTTTCAGAATTGCTGAATTATTCCTCAACAAGCTGTCTTCTAAAACATCTACCTTTTCATCAAACATATCTATGCTTTATTTTTATCAAAATATTTTTGACTGTCCTTGTTAAGAATAAAATTAACTTATACCTTATATTAGTCTGCTGAATAAATCTGTACGATTTTAACAGGCCGGGCAATCATCATTGACTCTGCAGTAATTGTACCTTACCTAATACAGAGATGCGTATTGCCTTGACCTAAATTAGTAGTTACGCACGAGATCCTCCACCTTTTTGCCACCGAGGCGGAGGCACCATGGCTTGTCTATATGACATTTTTACTTTATTCGCACCCCCCCCCACCTTTTTTATAAATCTATTGCTCAGGTCCCACGTAAAGCCTGATTCCTCCCAGCTTCCCGCCATATCAATGCACGCAGACTCTAAGTTATGGACGCTGCTGTGAAATTGTACAGCCTTCCAGTGTTCTGTCAGTGCTCTAAAAGAATGTCCTCAGTTTGACCTCTGATTTTGTCCCTCTCAGTTAAATTTCACCTTCAATTTTTAACAGAAAAGATTTTTGATTTTGTCACCGCTGTCGGCATGACCGGCGGGTGGATGAAGTGCTGTTTTTAAAAACGCGCAGGATGAAGCTGTTAGTGATAAATTAAGGGGGAGCTTTTAAGCTTAGGAGCTGCAGATCAATTTTTCCTACCATCTGCAGCATGCGATCAACTTAAAGCGGATAGGAGTCCGCCTTAAAACAACTATGACCCTGAGTTTACCACACAGCTGCTTCGAACTGCACACTTTTTTATTTTTACGTTTTAAATCAAACGAGCGCATCATTCCGTTAATGCCTGTCAGCCTGCCTGAGGAGCTGAAGCGCTATATCGGCCTGCCGCTGTCTTATCATTTAAAGGTGCAGAGCGAAGACGGCTCTCCTCTGCTGGAACTGAACCAGGAGCAGTTTAATGCGCCCAAAGCGGAAATAGAGCTGCTGTTTAAGACTGCAGGCAAAATAAGCTGCCCGCAGAATACGGCCGCAGAGCTCAGCCTGCCGGCATCCGACTTCTGCGTTTACATCGGCCGGCATTATGATCTCAAGCCAGGCATCAAGGTACACTGTGCGTATTGCGGTAAAGAGCTTAAGCTTTACGATCATCATATCAAGCTCATTAAAGAGCCCATCAGCACATCAGAGCAGCTGACCGTCAAAATGCCGGAAAATTACCGCAGGCTGTACTGCAGTCTGCCCCGGTATTATGAGGAGCTGGCGGAAGAGCCGGGCAGCCGGTGTCCGGAGATGGTGCGCCGCGGCTGTCATGCTGTCATGACCTGCATGCTGCTGCCCTATGAATATCTGCCGTTTTTTGAATACCCGGCAAAAATCGTGGATGCGGTCATTCGGCATCTTAAGCATGAGCTGCCTGACCGAGAGCAGCAGCGACTGAAGCAAAGCGGCATCTGGTGGTCGGTGCTGGATTCAGCGCACAGCAGGAAGTCAGCGGCATGCGCCCTAGGGATGTAATTGTCCAGATGCTTATGTCTATGGAGACTTCCGCTTGGAAGTCGATGAAGCGGGAATAACTCCTGCAGCTTTAGCTGCTGAGTTATTCACACTGCAGCATGCTGCAGATAAAAAGGCGGCACCATCCCGTTTTTTGCTCTTAATAACCGCTACAATAAACCGCAGAGCAAAACAGCGCTGCTCTTAAACCCAGGTGAAAGTTCTATGAATATGACTGCCGATGATGCACGCCTTCCCTTAAGCGTCACTTCTGTATCTGAAATGATCCATCAGTCACAAATCTATGTGGATAAAACAGATTTGGTCGGCAGAATTGCCCGCTCCAAAGGTCCGATTTTCCTTTCCCGTCCCCGGCGCTTCGGCAAATCTACACTGGTAAATACCTTTCATGAGCTCTTTGCCCATGGGCTGACCTGTTTTAAGGATCTTAAGATTGATAAGCTGCATATCTGGGATGATCCCAAGACCTATAAAGTACTGCATTTGGATCTCTCACTTTTAAAAGAACTGCAGCCTGGCGAAAGTTTTGCAGATATCTTCAGACTGCGCATCAAAAAGTCCCTGGCAGATATAAATTTCACTATCAATGAGAACAACTGTGCAGTATTTGCCTTTGAGGAAGCTGTAAGCAGTTTCCCTGATCTGTCTTTGGTGCTCCTGGTGGATGAATATGATGCACCGCTGACGCAGGTCATGCACGATCCGGTTGAGTTTAATAACCGCAAAGCTCTGCTGTCTTCATTCTTGCTTACCGTTAAAAGCTATGCCGCTAAATTCCGCTTCATCTTCATAACCGGTGTTACCCGTTTTTCTGAAGTCAGTATTTTCTCAGCTTTCAACAATATTGATGACATCAGCTTTAATCCGCTTTACGGTGCCATTACCGGCTATACGCAATCTGAACTTGAAAATTACTTTAAGGACTACATCGACAATGCAGCAGCGATCCTGAATCAAAAGCACCATACGCAGGAATACGATCATCAATCGATCCTGCAGCAGCTCAAAGAGCACTACAACGGCTACTGCTTTGATGAAGAACACAGCGTTGAAGTTTATAACCCATGGTCAATTCTCAATTTTTTAAAATACCCCGGCAGCGGTTTTAAGAGCTACTGGCTTGACAGCGGCGGCGCCGCGCCTTCTCTTTTAATGAATTATCTGAATAACTATATAAACCATGAACTTACAGTCGAAGAGCTTAAAGCTTATCTTGATTTGGACGGGGTTAAGTCAGTCAGCAAAAGCCGTCTGACGCCGATCATTGAAAGTATTGACAAAATCCATTATCCCTTTGAGGCTATTCTGTATCAGGCCGGCTATCTGACTATAAAAGATGCCGGGGGCTGGGGCTTTGATCTGGGGCTCCCTAATCTGGAAGTAAAACAGGCATTTGCATCAATTATTCTGCAAAAACTTACGCACCATGACGGAGACGAGCTGAAACTTAAATATTGGCGTAAGTTCAGGCAGGCTTTGACGATGCAGGATTATGAAGCCTTAAGACAGATCTTCAATCAATATTTAAACGAATTTTCACCGGACGCTTTTTTGAGCTTCAATGAAGCTGCTTTTAGGGATCTGATTAAAGTTTTCCTTATTCTAATGGACAGCAGCGCTTACTCAGAATATCCGACAGCAGTCGGACGCAGCGATCTCTGTTTGTCTGCAGGCAGAACACTGTACGTGTTTGAGTTAAAAGTTACCGACGATCCGCATCAAGCAGGAGTTAAATATGAAGAAGCCTGCACTCAAATAAAATCACGCAAATACGCTGTCAGGCTGACGGGGCAGCAGGTGATCACGCTTGCGGCAATAATTGTGAACGAAAAAGCCGGTCGCAGTAAAAATCCTCTTGTACGCGAATTAGCAGTTCTGAAGCCTGCATAACGAAAGATGCCTGGTTTTCCGAACGGTTGCGGCAGGCACAGCAATCAGCATTAACGCTGCAGTTAGCGTACCTTGCATAATGATACTGCGGCGAGCCTGTGCTCTCAGTTCGGCTGGCCGGCAAGAAAGCTCTCCAGGATCAGCGCCGCCGAGAGATTATCAATATCGCCTTTGCCGCGGGCTAAGGCGCGAAACCCTCCCTGTGCAAAGATCTCAGCTTTAGCTTCCTTAGTGGTGAGCCGCTCATCGGCAAAATGCACTTCAAGCTTAAAGCGCTCCTGCAGCTGCTGTCCAAAGCGCCTTGCATGCGGGGTTACGCTCAGCTCTTTGCCGTCGATGGCAACAGGCAGACCTACGACTAAAAGCTTTGGCTGCCATTCCTTGATCATGGCGGCAAGATCTGCGTCATTGACCCTGCCCTGTTTGGCCTTGAGGGCTTTTAAAGGCTGCACGGTGCGGGTAATGGTATTGCCCACCGCGGTGCCGACGGAGTTCAGACCGAAATCAAAGGCTAAGATAAAGCTCACAGCAGCGGCGCTCCATTCACTAAGATTTGGCGGCGGCGGCTCCCGCCGTACAATTCTGCAGTCATCACCGAATATGACTTTAAAGATTCAAAGCACAGATCCCCGATGACGGTGTGCAGCTGCATAAAAGGCATGGAGATGGAGATCACCATCGAGAGCCTGCGGGCAAGGCGCGTACGCAGGAGCGTCGAGAAGATCTTCTGATCAAACATGGACAGACCCTCAGGACGCAGGCTGTCAATGATGAGCATATTCACGCTCTGATAGACATCAAGGAGATGCTCGCGTACCTGACGATCCTCGCGTTCATCGATTTTGCTGTTGAAGTAATTAACCCGGCGCAGCTCATCGAAGGTAATGATCTCAACGTCCTGACTGATGCCGTGCTCCAAAAAGTAATTGGCAATGGCGCTGCAGATCACGGTCTTGCCGGTGCCTTCGGCGCCCTGCAGAATAAAGATCACGGGCTGCGCGGCAGCCTCGCGGGTATTCTTAGTAAAACAGAAGCCGCGCGCGGCATTGACCGCGTTTTGATTATGGGCGTCAATCTGCAGAGTTTCAAAAGTCCAGCTGCCGTCAATGCGCCCGGAGTCATGCACGCTGCGCACAAAGTCATCACGCAGCTTCTTCTGACTCTGCGCAATTTCCACTGCCGCGCGGCGCGCGTCCTGCCAGCGCATAGCCTCCGGACTTAAAGCCGGCCGCTTGAGATCGAGCTTAAAATCCGGATTAAACTTTTGAATTTCCTTAATGAGAAGGGATACTGCGTCCACCGGAGCACGCTCGGCGGGATCTGCTGGATCATTAAAGCTCTGCATCTGCCATTACACCCTGGTTGTTAAGCTCGCTGATTTTAGCATGGATGCCCCGGGTGCAATAAAGAAAAAGCCCAGTGAGCGGATCCCACTGAGCCTTTTTATTGCCTTTAAAGCTTAAAGCAGGCTGAAGTTTGCGCCGTCAGCGGCGTAGGTCTCGATGATGGTTGCCTTGCGCCCGGAGAGCTTCTCATACTCAGCATCGATAGCAGCCTTGACCTTTTCAACCTTTGAAGGCTCAACTAAAGCCACCACGCTGCCGCCGAAGCCGCCGCCGGTCATGCGCACGGCTGCGTTCTCTCCGATGGCCTTGCGGATGATCTCCACTAAGCCGTCAATCTCCGGAATGGTGATCTCAAAGTCATCGCGCATCGAGCAGTGCGAGGCGTACATTAACTGGGCAAGCTTTGCCAGATCGCCGGACTCAAAGGCCTTCACGGCGGCAAGCACGCGATCATCTTCAGTGATGACGTGACGGGCGCGGCGATAGGTTACATCGTCAAGCTCAGACTTTTTGGCATCAAGCATTTCCATGGTGGCATCACGCAGGGCCTTGACGCCCAGCACCGCAGCGGCCTTTTCGCACTGCGCGCGTCTTTCGTTGTACTCGCCGCCTACTAAGGCGTGCTTGACGTTGGAGTTGACGATCAGGATCTCAAGTCCCTCAGGGACCTTGACGTGCTGCTTGTCTAAGGTGCGGCAGTCCAGACGCATGACGCAGCCCTTTTTGCCGCAGGCGGAAATGGTCTGATCCATGATGCCGCACTTGCAGCCGATAAAGGCCTCAGCGGCCTGGCCGATTAAGGCGATGTCCTGCAGCTCAATGCCTAAACCGTAAGCCTGAGAAATTAAATTGCCGAAAGCCACTTCCAAGGAGGCGGAAGAGGACAGACCGGCCCCTAACGGGACGTCGCCGGCAATGGCCACATCCAGGCCCTCAAATTTGCAGCCGCGCTCACAGATAAGCTTAGTCACGCCGCGCAGATAGTTGGACCAGGTTTTGCTCTCATGCTTGTCCATATCGGCAGTGACGGGAAACTCGTCATATTCGCCGTTCACATCCACGGCTAAAACACGCATCCTGTCAGTGCCGTTTTTGCGGGCGGCAATGGCAGTGCCGAACTTAATGGCGCAGGGCATCACGAAGCCGTCATTGTAGTCGGTGTGCTCGCCGATGATATTCACGCGGCCCGGAGAGTAGGACATCATCTCAGGCTTGGCGCCGAACTTCTCTTCAAAGGCTGCTGCAGCCTTAGTCTTTACATCAGTCATGCTGTATTCCTTTTAAAAGTTTATGCAGAAGCGTCAGACGCAGGGCCTGACGCTGCGGGTAAATCTTTATGCGAAGCCGATTAACGCTTGGTGTAGTGCACCTCAGAGAGCTCGCGCAGACGAGCGGCGGCCTGCTCGGCGGTCAGATCGCGCTGCTTTTCAGCCAAAAGCTCAAAGCCTGCCACGAACTTCTTGACCGTGGCGGAGCGCAGCAGAGGCGGATAGTAGTGAGCGTGCATCTGCCACTCCGGATGCTCTTCACCGTCAGCCGGGGCATTGTGCCAGCCCATGGAGTACGGGAAGGAGCACTCAAATAAGTTGTCATAGCGCGTGGTGAGCTTCTTGATCATCAGTGCCAGATCATCGCGCTGGGCCTCGGTGAGCTCATTGATGGAGCCTACCTTGAACTTCGGCAGGATCATGGTTTCAAACGGCCAGAATGCCCAGTACGGCACTAAGGCCACAAAGAATTCGGTCTCACAGACCAGGCGCTCCTTCTTAATCATTTCCTGCTTGACGTAATCAAGCAGCAAAGGCTTGCCGTGCTTCTTGAAATACTGCTGCTGCTGCCTGAGCTCATTGATGATTTCCTGCGGCAGGAAACTGCAGGCCCAGATCTGCCCGTGCGGATGCGGATTGGAGCAGCCCATAATCGCGCCCTTGTTCTCAAACATCTGCACCCACTTGTAGGTCGCAGACAGCTCGGTGAGCTGATCGGCCCACAGATCCACCACCCTGCGGATCTCGGAGGCCTCCATCACCGGCAGCGTCTTGGAGTGATCGGCGGAGAAGCAGATCACGCGGGCAGTGCCGCGGGCCGGCTCAATACGGAACAGATCGTCATTCTCGGGGCCGTCGAGCGGGGTATCCGGAGTTAAAGCGGCAAAGTCATTGGTAAAGACGTAATTGCTTTCATACTGCGGGTTGACGTCGCCGGAGACGCGGGTATTGCCCGGGCACAGATAGCACTTAGGATCGTACTTGGGCTTTTCATCTCCGGTCTGCTTTTCAACCTGACCGTTCCAGGGACGCTTGGCGCGGTGCGGAGATACTAAGATCCACTCGCCGGTTAAGGCGTTAAAGCGGCGATGCGGATGATCTGTGACGTTAAATGATGCCATTATTTTTTCCTCTTTAACTTTTCAGCAATTGCGATGAAATCTGCTGCTGCACTTAATGCAGCTGTTAATCGTCATAGCCGTTGGGGTTATTCTTCTGCCAGTTGTAGGAATCGCGGGTCATATCCTCTAAAGTGCGGACCGCCTTCCAATTAAGCTCGCGGGCCGCCTTGGACGGATCGGCGTAGCACTGCACTACGTCGCCGGCGCGGCGCGGGGCAAACTGATGCGGCAGCTCGCGGCCGATGGCCTTGGAGAAGGCGTTTACCATATCAAGGACGCTGTAGCCGATGCCGGTGCCTAAGTTGTAGATGTGCACGCCGCCCTGATTCAGGCAGTGCTTAATGGCAGCCACGTGACCTAAGGCCAAATCCACCACATGAATGTAGTCGCGGATGCAGGTGCCGTCCTTGGTCGGATAGTCATTGCCGAAGATATTGAGAATAGGCAGCTTGCCCACTGCGACCTGAGTTAAGTACGGCATTAAGTTGTTAGGGATGCCGCGCGGATCTTCACCGATAAGTCCGGATTCGTGCGCGCCTACCGGGTTAAAGTAGCGCAGCAGGGTCACGGAAAATTCCGGAATGGCGCGCTGCAGCTCTTCGGCCATGTATTCGATATCGATCTTAGTCTGTCCATACGGGCTGTTGGCGCGCTTGACCGGGGAATCCTCTGTTAAAGGCACCTTGTCAGGCTCGCCGTAAACGGTGGCTGAGGAGGAGAAGATGAAGTTAGAGCATTTATAATCGCGCATCACCTCAAGCAGCACGCGGGAGCCGTTGACATTGTTGTCGTAGTACTCCAAAGGCTTTTTCACGGACTCGCCCACCGCTTTGAGGCCGGCAAAATGGATCACGCCGTCAATTTTGTTTTCCTTGAAGACAGTCTCCAGCTGCTGACGCACTCTGATGTCGCCGAAACAGCAGGGCACGCGCTTGCCGCAGATCTTATGAATGCGGGCCAGCACTGCGGGCTTGGCATTGCTGAAGTTATCAAAAATGATAGGCTCATAGCCTGCCTTTACCAGTTCAATGACGGTGTGGGAACCGATGAAGCCTGCGCCGCCGGTAACTAAAATAGTGGTCATTCTTTTCTCCTCAAATCCTTATGGATACTGGTATGTAAACGTTTACAATTATATGCCCGCCGCCTGAATTTACAATGGTGCAATGTGTGTCCTGGATCTAAATTCTGACGAAAAGTTTAAAGTTCGTTCCCGCCCTTTTGGCTATAATGTAAGCGTTTTCCATCACAGTTTGTTTTTTTATTTGATCTAAATCACAGGAGCGCCTATGGCAACCATTCGCGATGTCGCAAAACTGGCCGGCGTGTCCGTGGCCACGGTCTCGCGGGTGCTTAACGGCTCCTCAAAAGTAAGTCAGCAGTCCCGGGAGGCGGTGCTCAAAGCGCAGCATGAGCTCGATTTTCATTTAAATGCCAGCGCCCGCACCCTGGCGCGCAAAGACTCAGAAATCATTGGAGTTACGGTATCAGATCTCTCCGATCCCTACTTCGGCTGCATGGTTAAAGCCTGTGAAAATGCGGCGCGCCGCCTGTCCTGCTCGCTTATCGTCTGTCAGGGCTTTCATGAAGAGCAGCGCGAAATTGTAGCCATTGATACCCTGCTTACCCATCACTGCCGCGGGCTGATCGTGCATGCCCTCACCATTCCTGACGATCGCATGGCCGACTATCTGCGCCGCGTGCCATCAATGGTCTTAATCAACCGCGAAGTGCCGGGCTTTGAAGACCGCTGCGTCAATATTGATAATGAAAAAGGCGAGTATTTAGCAGTATGTCAGCTGATTGCCGCCGGGCATCGGCACATTGCCTATATTGGATCGCGCCACAGTATTTTGGACGCTAAGGAGCGGCTGACCGGGTACCGGCGCGCCATGCAGGAGCATGGGCTGTCCTGTCCGCCGCAGCTGATGGTGGCCGACGAGCCGTCGCTTGAAGGCGGGATCCGCGCCGCGCGCGAACTGCTTGCCCGCGGCGTCTATTTCTCGGCAGTTGCGGTCTATAACGACACCATGGCGGCAGGTTCGATGTCAGTATTCAACAGCCGCGGACTGCAGATCCCCGCCGACATCTCCATGGTAGGCTTTGACGATCTGCTCTTGGCCCGCTGCCTTAACCCGCAGCTTTCCACCATCACCAATCCGGTGGAGGAAATGGGCGAGGCCGCGGTGCAGCTGTCAAACTCCCTTTATTTAAAACAGCCTGCACCCTACACCCTGCCCAATTTTGATGTGCGCTTTGTGCCGCGCGCCACTATCGCTGCGCCGGCCGCGCAGCCGTGGACCGATAAATTAAGCCCGCGCCCGCAGAAAGCTGCAGGTGAAAGCCGTGCGGCGGCCGCCTTTCGGCGCGCGCAGCAGGAGCTGTCAGGACGCTGATGAGGCAATGACATGAGCCCCACGCTCAGGTAAAATAACAAGATCTGCGGCCCTGCCGGCCGCTCCCTTATTCTTACTGATTCTATTGGTTTTTTTTTCCTTAAAGGTTTTCCATGCCGCAGTTTACTTTCTATACTGCCGATGAGCTTAAAACATTAAAATCTCAGCTCTCCCACCTCACCAACGTGTGGTGGGAGAGCGAAGATAACTTCGTGATGCCGCAGAGCGCCATCTTTTACACGGCCATGCACAATTCTCCGGTCGGCAGACTGCTCAAAGAGCGCCTGGAGGAACCTTATTTAAGCCTATTTACGCTGAGCTGCGCACAGTTTCAATTTACCACGGATCCTTCACAGACCAGCTACGAGCTCTGCGCGACCTGGATCTATCCCTTTTTAGAAAAAGTGCCCAAGTGGTCCTGCATGCCGCTTCTGGATCAGAAACTCACCCCTACTTTCTGCGCCGACTTTACCGCCGCTCTGCGCCGCGAAGCCGTTGAAGAGCAGATCCCGGTGCTGGTGCTGTGCGCGCAGCCCGGCTTTAAGCAGTACGTGGGAGATATAAGAAAAAAGGGTTTTACCTCAACGGGCTTCAATTATGATCCATATGCTGCAGACTGCCTTATCCATCAGTCCAATCCCACTATGTTCCTGGTGCTGCGCGCTGAGGATTTAATGCCGCTCGATTACGGCACCGCCCCGCGGCTTGAAAACAGCCGCACCGATTATCCGGCGCTGCTTACAGAGCTCACTGCGCGCGGATACAGCGCCGGACAGATGACCCTGATAACCCACGCTTTTGATGAGGCTGACTATGCAGCCGTCTGCACCGCCTGTAAAGAGGCGCAGGTACAGCCGTGGATTCTGGGAACAGCGGCCAAAGCGGTGCATAAAAAACTGGCAGCCTATATGCAGAAGACCCGGCCGCAGAGCAAGAAAGGGCGCATCTATCTCAATCAGTACGCCAGCGCGCAAAACTGCGTGCTGGGCGGTTTTAACGGCCGCCTGTGCTGCTTTATCGAGCAGCATGCGCGCGCGCAGCAGGTCAAAGATCTGCAGGAGCAGGCTGCCGGATACCGCAAAGTTCTCAGCGGCACCGCCGGACATATCGATGATGAAGGCTTAGAAAACTTCGGCTGGGCTCTGACCGTCATCGGCCCCGATGATGAAGCGGACGGCTGGTATAAGGTCAAAGTCAATCAGGCCGTCTTCAATTACCTCGAAGAGACTGCAGGCGGCTTTGCCTGCTTTATTCCGCAGCTGCAGCCGGGCTGTGAAGCGCAGTCCCCAGAGCTGCCGGAGCTGATGTTAAAGCTCCTGGGCGTCAAACATTTCCTGGAAATTTCAACGCGCCTGATGTATAACGGCGATCTTATCGACTCCCATAAAGATCTGCCTAAATTATCCCCGGCGCAGCTGCAGTTAAAGCAGTTCGTCTGGTTTGCCGTCAGCGGCTACTGCGCGCTCCTGGCCGCAGCCGATGAGCCCACGCTGCGCAAATTCGGCAGGGAAGTTGATCGTGATGATGTTCTGAATTTAATGGACTGCCCGGCAGTCAAGCTCGGAAACTCATGGCTGTGCGACAGCGCTGATGCCGAGGAGCTGACGGCCGAATATTTAGAGCATCTGCCCATTCCCGGCTGGGCCGTCTTGCCTTATGCGCTGATCCCGGATGAGGATGAGGAGCAGGAGGGTCAACTACCCCCGCCTAAAGAGGCGGGGGCTTGAAGCTGCAGAGCTTTAAGCCCAGGTTGACCAGCCTTAGTCCCGCAGGGGACTGCGCTTATCAGGAAACAGGCACCGCGGGATGTTGA
>CALXNX010000018.1 GCA_944389865.1 uncultured Succinivibrionaceae bacterium | reverse complement strand
AAATAGACCTCGCAGGCGCGCTCAATCTTGAGGTACATCGGCACCTGAGGATCTTTGACCATGAAGAGCAGCTGTTCTTTAGTGGTGAGGCCCGTGAGATAGTCGATGATGTGATAGCCGAAATAATCCTCGCGCTTGACCGCCGCTGCATAGCGCTGCTTTAAGTGCAGCAGCGCGGCAGCGTAATCGGAGGTTTCGCGTTCAATGAGGTAGTACCACAGCATGCGGTAAGGATCGTTCCTGTCAGCCTGATAGAAAACTTCTATATCCTGCAGAGCAAGCTGCGGGCGCTTGCCGTAATAGAGGGCGATGGCGCGGGCAAAATTGGTGTAGACGCTCTGCGGATTGAGCTCCAGGACCGCATCAAAGGCCTCGTAGGCATCCTGAAAGCGCTCGGCGGAGGCCAGATAAATGCCGAGGAAATTATAAGCCGGGGCATAATCGGGTTTTTCCACCAGGGCGTTCATAAACATGGTGCGGGCAGATCCCTCAAGCCCCAGGCGATCATAGACCACTCCCAGCTCATAGAAGATCTCAGCCCTATCCTGCGCGCTGCGTGCTTCGTGATCGAGGAGCTCTGAGAGCTGCACCACCAGCATCTGATCGCGCTCGACCGCGGCCATTACCGGCACGGTGAGCACTATCTCAGACTGCGGCACCGAAAAGTCCCCCACGAGGATCTGCCCCTGCGTCTGTCCTTCAAAATTGACCTGACAGCCGGCAAGAAGCAGCGCTGCCGCAGCTGCGCTCAGCGCAGAGATGAAAAAGGCAAGAGCGCCGTGACGTTCTCCTGCCTTTAACCAAACCATATCAACACCTCTCTAAAGCAAGGCGCTAGTCCAGGCTCTCAATGCCGTCGGTTTCCTTCTTTTCAATCTTCATCGGCAGCAGGTTGCGTCTTTCAATCTTCAGCACCAGAGCCCAGGTACTGGCCACGTAGATAGAGGAAAAAGTACCAAAGACGATGCCCACTGTCAAAGCCAGCGCGAAGCCGTGGATCAAGGTGCCGCCGAAAATGAGCAGCGAGAGCACGGTGATCAAAGTGGTACCGGAGGTAATGATGGTACGCGACAGCGTCTGCGTAATGGAGACGTCAAAGAGATGCTCCATGGTATAGTCGCGCGGCAGGCGGCTGGCGTTTTCGCGAATACGATCGAACACCACGATCTTATCGTTTAAGGAATAGCCCACCACGGTAAGCACGGCGGCGAGCACGGTCAGATCATATTCAATCTGCCAGAAGGAGAACACGCCCATCACGATGATGACGTCGTACGCCAGCGAAATCACCGCGCCCGTCGCCATGCGCCATTCAAAGCGGAAGGCGATATAGGCCAGAATCGCGATTAAGGACACCACAATAGCCAGGATGCCGCTCTGCACCAGCTCCTCGCCGACGGACGGACCGACGTACTCGGAGCGGCTTAAGGTCGCCTGCGGATCGAGCTTATGGGCTGCGGCCATCACCTTATCGGCGACGACCTGCTGCCGCAGGCCCTCCTGCGGGGCCACGCGGATCATAACGTCGCGGGTGGAGCCGAAGTGCTGAGTCACGCCGGTAATGCCTTCCTCAGCATATGCGGCGCGCACATCATCGAGGTTCACTGCCTGAGAGTACTTAGTTTCAATAATGATGCCGCCGGTGAAATCCAGGCCCCAGTTTAAGCCCTTAATCACCATCGAGGCGATGGAGGCAATCACCAGCAGAATGCAGCATGCCTCCACAATCCCCTTAATTTTCATGAAGGGGATGACGGTACCTTCTTTAATAAACTGCAGCATAACGCTTCTCCCCTAGATATACAGCTTCTTAACCTTGCGGCGGCCGCCCCAGATGATATTCACAATGGCGCGGCAGGCCGTCACCGCAGTGAACATCGAGGAGGCCAGACCAATCATCAGCACCAGGGCAAAGCCCTTCACGGCGCCGGTGCCCACCATGAAGAGGATGAGCGCGGTGATGAAGGTGGTGATGTTGGAGTCGGCAATGGTGCCGAAGGCCTTAGCATAGCCTTCATGAATGGCATGCTGTATCGGCCGATTATTGCGCAGTTCCTCGCGGATGCGCTCATAAATCAGCACGTTCGCGTCAATGGCCATGCCCAGAGTCAGCACGATGCCGGCAATGCCCGGCAGGGTCATGGTAGCGCCCGGAATTAAGGACATGACGCCCACGAGCAGCACTAAGTTGAAGAGCAGCGCTAAATTGGCGATAAAGCCGAAGGCCTTATAGTAGATCACCATGAAGATCATTAAGGCGGCGACGCCGTAGAACATAGCCTTGAGGCCGTTATCGATATTCTGCTGCCCTAGGCTCGGGCCGATGGTGCGCTCTTCGACGATCTGAATCGGGGCGATTAACGCGCCGGCGCGCAGCAGCAGAGCTAAGTTGTGCGCCTCTTTAGCGCTGTCGATGCCGGTAATGCGGAAGTTCGAGCCTAAGCGGGTCTGAATGGTCGCCACATTGATGATCTGCTCGACCTTTTCAAAGCGCGGCTTGTAGTCCGGATCACCGGGCTTGGGGGCATTGGGATCTTCATTGGGAATAACTTTATACTCAATGAAGTTGGTGGCCATGGACTTGCCCACATGATCCTTGGTGAAGTCGGACATGATGCTACCGCCGCGCGAATCGAGGCTGATATTCACCTGCGGACGGCCGTTCTCATCGGTAGAGGAGGATGCATCCACAATGTGATCGCCGGTTAAGATCACGCGCTTTTCGAGCACCACCGGATAGCCGTTCTTATCGTGATAGAGCTCATCGCCGGCGGGTACGCGGCCTGACATGGCGGCGTTCAAATCAGCATTGCTGTCCACTAAGCGAAACTCCAGGGTAGCAGTTGCGCCCAGAATTTCCTTGGCACGCGCAGTATCCTGAATGCCCGGAAGCTCAACCACCACGCGATCTGCGCCCTGACGCTGCACCAGAGGCTCAGCCACGCCTAATTCGTTGACGCGGTTGCGGATAATGTTGATGTTCTGATCAACTGCGTTGGTGCGGATCTGCGAAAGCTTCTGCGGAGTCATTTCGGCGCGGATGTAGAAGCGGCCGTCGCGATCATAGGGCTGGAAGGTAAAGTCAGCGTGACTGCGCTTTAAGAGATCTAAAGCCTGATCGCGCACGTCAGCTGAGCGGAAGGTCACCACCACGGCATCGCCGTCCACGCGGGCGCCGGACAGGCGCAGATCGTTATTGCGCAGCTCAGTACGAAAATCCGAGACCAGCTGCGTCTTCATCTTATTCATGGCCTCAGCCATGTCCACTTCCATTAAGAAGTGCACGCCGCCGCGCAGGTCAAGCCCCAGCTTTAAGGGGTGCATGCCCAAAGAGCGCATCCAGGCGGGGGTGGCCGGAGCCAGGTTCAAGGCGGTGATGAAATTATCGCCTAAAGCGTCCTGCACCAGGTCGCGGGCTAAAATCTGCTGCTCGGTGGTGGTGAAGCGGATTAACAGCTGCTCATTCTCCAGCTCGTAATCGCCGGTAATATTCTTGGAGGTCAGCAGATTCTGCACCCGCTCCTGTACTGAGGCATCCACCGTCGCGCCGTGCGTACCGGAAATCTGGAGGGCAGGATCTTCACCGTAGAGATTAGGCAGAGCGTAGAAGAAACCTAAGGCAATGACCACGAAGACCAGCAGGTTCTTCCACCAGGGAAATTTATTCAGCACTTTGGTTCATCTCAAAGAAAAAACCGCAGCATCTGCTGCGGTCAGGTGTACCGCTTAATTACTTATCGGCTTTGGCTGCAGCTTCAGCCGGTGCAGCCTCAGCTGCAGGTTCAGCGGGAGCAGCCGCTTCAGCGGCGGGAGCTGCGGCCGGGACTTCAGCTGCAGACTCAGCTTCTGCCGGAGCGGCCTCAGCGGCTGCCGGAGCTGCGGCAGCGCTCTTTACCTTCTTTACCTTCTTGACCTTAACCGGAGCTGCGCGCTTTACGGAATCCTCCAGGGTGCCCTTGGGCAGGACAGCTACCACGTAATTGCGCTTCATCTGCAGCTCCATCCCGCCGCCCACGGCGATCAGGACGTATTCCTTATTCTCCGGGAGCTTGGAGATGCGGCCGGCGATGCCGCCGTTGGTCAGAACCTCGTCGCCCACGGCCAGGTTGTCGAGCAGCTTCTGCATTTCCTTGCGCTTCTTGGAGTTCGGGCGCATCACGAAGAAATAGACCGCTACCATGCAGATGGTAAGTACGATGATCATGCTCATATCGCCGCCGGCGGCAGGGGCAGCATCAGCAGCGTAGGCAGTAGAAATAAACATGCTTTTCTATCCTGTTGTATACAAAATAATGTCTGAATGGAGGCTCAAATGCTGAGCTTTTCTTACAAGTCAGCTATCTTAGCAGATCTTTTGCCGATCCTTGCCGTGCAGAGTAAAAATGAGGCAAAAATTTAGGACCGGCAGAACAGAGACTAAGCGTGCAGATCGCGCAGCACGTGCGACATGTACTCCGGCTTGGTGCGCGCATAGAAATCGCGGGCAAAGTCGATAAGATCGCCCTCTTCGATATGCGTGCGGATCTCCTGCATTAAATGCTCGTAATAATGCAGATTGTGGATGGTGTTCAAATGCGCTCCGAGCATCTCGCCGCATTTATCTAAATGATGCAGATAAGCGCGGCTGAAATGGCGGCAGGTATAACAGTCGCAGTGAGGATCCAGCGGGCGCGTATCCATAGCATATTTGGCGTTGCGGATCTTAATTACGCCCTCGGAGGTAAAGAGATGACCGTTGCGGGCATTGCGCGAGGGCATCACGCAGTCAAACATATCAATGCCGTTGAGCACGCCCTCTAAAATATCCTCCGGCCGGCCTACGCCCATTAAATAGCGCGGCTTATCGGCAGGCAGCATGTCCGGGATCTCGCGCAGCGCATCGTACATCACGTCCTTAGGCTCACCGACCGCCAGGCCGCCTACGGCATAGCCGTCAAAGCCGATTGCAGTCAGGCCCTGAATGGACTGCCGCCTGAGATCCATATCGGTGCCGCCCTGCTGAATGCCGAATAAGGCATTGGGGTTTTCTAAGCGGCGGAATTCGTCTTTACAGCGCTGCGCCCAGCGCAGGGACAGCTCCATAGCCTCCTGCATGCGCCGACGCTCTGCCGGCAGCGCAATGCACTCGTCAAACTGCATCACAATGTCAGAGCCTAAGGCATGCTGCACCTGCATCGACATTTCCGGCGATAGGAACAGCTTAGAGCCGTTAATGGGGTGCTGGAACTTGACCCCCTCCTCGGTAACCTTGCGCAGACCGGACAGCGAGAACACCTGAAAGCCGCCGGAGTCGGTCAGAATGGGCCGGTCCCACTGCATGAAGTCGTGCAGATCGCCGTGAGCCTGAATAACCTCAGTGCCCGGGCGCAGCCACAGGTGGAAGGTATTGCCCAAAATGATGTCCGCGCCCATTTCCTTTAACTGCTCGGGACGTACGCCCTTGACCGTGCCTAAGGTGCCCACCGGCATAAAGGCCGGAGTGCGCACCGTGCCGCGCTTGAAAATGAGCTCGCCGCGCCGGGCCTTGCCGCAGCTCTTTAAGAGTTTAAATTCCATGCTAAATCCTCTTTACTGCTGAGCCGATGGCGGCAGATCGATCGGCTCCGTGCGCTTGGTGATGAACATGCAGTCGCCGTAGGAGAAGAAATGGTACTGATCCTCCACCGCATGCTTATAGGCCGCCATGGAATTTTTAAAGCCGGCAAAAGCGCATACCAGCATGATTAAGGTGCTCTCCGGCAGATGGAAATTGGTAATTAAGCAGTCCACCACCTGATACTTATAGCCCGGGTAAATAAAGATGGATGTGTCCTGATAGAAGGGGCAGATCTCATCCTCAAGCCCCTGCTCTTTGGCGTACGCAGCAGCGCTTTCTAAAGAGCGCACGGCGGTGGTCCCTACCGCCACGACGCGATGACCGCTGCGATGGCACTCCATCACAGCCTCAGCGGCCGCTTTGGACAGCTGCACGAACTCAGTGTGCATGTGATGGGAGGTAATATCATCCTCGCGCACCGGCTGGAAGGTGCCGGCGCCGACATGCAGGGTCACGTAGGCAGTCTTAACGCCCATCTGCTCTAATTCCTTAATCTGCTCCTTATCAAAGTGCAGACCGGCAGTCGGGGCGGCCACCGCGCCGGGGACGCGGGAGTAGACCGTCTGATAGCGTTCCTTATCTAAAGCCTCATCGGGGCGTTCAATATAAGGGGGCAGCGGAATGTGCCCTGCCTGATCTAAAAGCTCCAAAATGGAGCTGTCATCGACGGTTTTAATTAAAAAGAGATCGCCCTCGCGGCCGGTGACTTCTACGCTCAAGCCGTCGCTGTCCGTGATGGTGATGATGCAGCCGGGCTTAGGGGCCTTGGAGGCCTTAATGTGGGTGAGCGCGGTGGAGAGATTTAAGATGCGCTCAATTAAAAACTCCACCTGACCGCCGGTATCCTTGCGGCCGTACATGCGGGCCGGGATCACCTTGGTGTCATTGAACACCAGCAGATCGCCCGGCTGCAGCATCTCCTTTAAATCATAGAAATGCCTGTCGCTGCAGGCGCCGGTGTTGCCGTCAAGGCAGAGCATGCGGCAGGCGGTGCGCTCTTTGGACGGATAAAAAGCAATCAGATCGGATGGCAAATCAAAGTTGAAATCACTGCGAAGCACGGTTAGATCCTCTTAAAGTGCGCGCTATTGTACCATCTAAACGCCGGAATTCACGCCGGATCAGAGGACTGCCGTCCGCTTCGGCAGGATGGCAGCAAAGACGAATAATGCCGGCGCACTGGCCGGCATCGGATCCCCGATCAGAAACTTATGCTAAGGAATCAAGCTGATTTCCGGATGGTCTTTGCAGTACCAGGCAATGCGGCAGCTTTCCTCCAGCTCCTCCAGAATGTTGAAGGCATCCATAATGTTCCGCCCCGGCACTACCGGTCCGTGATGGGCCAAAAGAAAACCAGCGGCCGTATGGATGCGCTCGCCGGCAAGTTTAAAGAGCTCAGCCGATCCCGGCGGGGCATAAGGGATAAGCCCGACCCTGCCCAGTTTCATCTCCAAATACGGCGTGTACTTGGGCACCACATCGGCCTCATTCTGATGCTTAAGGCAGGACCACAGCACCGAGTAAAAACTGTGGGTATGCAGTACGGCGCCGATCTTTGGATCCTTGCGGTAGAAGGCCAAATGCAGCGGCGCCTCCTTGCTGGGCTTAGGTCCTTCGAGTACTGTGCCCTCGAGGTCTATAACCGTGAAATTGTCCTCCGTCATCGCTCCCAGGGAGCAGCCTGAGGCCGAGATCACCACCGCATCGCCGGCTCTAAAGCTGAAATTGGCTGACGAGCCTGAGACCTTATTGCGATCAAACAAAGCCTTAGCCACGAAAATCGCCTGCTTTATCTGCTGCTGCACCTCCGGCTGCTTTAAGACTGTCATGATCTTCACCTCCTACTTTCCTTCTTCTTTACCTGTAAACTGCAGCGCCGTATCGAAAAACTGCGGATCGCCGAAATTGCCGGATTTGAGCACTAAGCGCACCGCCGGATTGCCCGCCGGCACCATCACCGGCACGCCCGGCGCCACGCTTTCACCGATTAAATAGCCGTCAGGCGGCAGCGCTTTCATCACCGCCCCGGAGGTCTCGCCGCCTGCCACAATAAAGCGCGTAAAGCCTGCGGCAAAGGCCATCCTGGCAAGATCCGTCATCAAGCCTTCAATTTTGGCCGCTAAGGGCTCCACCCCGTAGCGCTGCTGCAGCGCTGCCACTTCATCTGCCGGAGCGGTGGAATAAATCAGACACGGCTCGGCGCTCCCTTTCACCTGCTCCCACAGCAGATCCGCAGTTAAAGTGCCGGCCATAAGCTTATCGGCGTCAATCTTCACGGCTTGATGCCCTTTAGCAATGAAGTTTTTAATCTGCTGCTGGGTCGCCGTCGAGCAGGAACCGGCCAAAAGGAGCGCCCGCCCTGCAGTCTGCGAGGGCGGCATATGTCCGCCCGGGGCTTTTGGCTGATCTTTAAGATAACGCTGCCCTAAAGCGGTTAAAATGCCCGAGCCGCCGCTTTGCACCAGCATATCGCCGAAGACTGCGGCAATGCGTTCGGCGTCCTCGTCGTCGGCATAATCGGGCACCAAGTAATAGTGCTCATGCCTTGAATCTAAATCCGTGAGGAAGGCTTTGAGCGCGGCGTCATCGTAGAGCAGATCGTGCGGCACTTCAAAACAGGGATA
Organism: uncultured Succinivibrionaceae bacterium; assembly: GCA_944389865.1. GTDB lineage: Bacteria > Pseudomonadota > Gammaproteobacteria > Enterobacterales > Succinivibrionaceae > Avisuccinivibrio. The sequence goes on along the minus strand of CALXNX010000018.1, from coordinate 32,593 downwards.
CTGCGACTGCGCCTCCATTAAATTCTTGAGCCTCGAGTCCCACATCGGCGTTAAGGGATGATGCTTCATCGGGCTGTCTGCCAGCGGTACTCCATTGATATAGAGGATGCCGTCCTTCACCACGCGCCCGTTGACCGGCAGGGCCGGGCAGAGGAAGCTGGCCTTAGCCCCGAAGTGCTCCAGGAAATTGTCCAAAATGGGCCCGATATTGCCCTTAGGGGTAGAGTCAAAGGTCGAGCAGTATTTGCTGTAAATATGCTCTGCCCCGTGAGCGCGCAGCCATTTGGCCGCCTCAAGCGTGATCTGCTTTGCCTCCTCTACCGGGGCCATGCGGCTTTTCAGCGCAATAATGGCCGCCTGCACCCCTTCTTTTTTAAGGTCAATTTCCTGAGGGATGCCGTCAAAGAGCATGGTTTTAAGACCTGATTTGGCTGCAAAGGAAGCGGCATCGCTCGATCCCGTAAAGTCATCGCCGACCATGCCAAGATATAAATGATAAGTCATGTCAAATCCTCTTATTTTTCCACCCAGGTGACGATCTCCGGAATGTACGCAATGGCCAGCGCCACCAGCAGCATGATGCCGATGAAGGGCAGTACGCGGATGCTGAGTTTTACCAAAGGTACTTTGGTGACGTTGCTGGCAACAAACAGCGCCGTACCAACCGGAGGCGTCAACAGGCCGATGGTAAGCACGATCACCATGACGATGCCGAACTGCACTAAGTCCACGCCTACAGCCTGCATGGCCGGAGCCAGGATCGGGCAGAGCAGCAGAATGGCAGGCGAGCTGTCAAGGAACATGCCGCAGATCAAAAGCAGACCGATCACGATGGTAACCAGCACATAGCGATTGGACGAAATGGACACCAGGGCCGCCGACAGCAGCTGCGGGATGCGCTCGCTGGCCAAAATCCAGCCGAACAGGGAGGTAGCTGCAATGATGATGGCGATGGCCGCAGTATTGACGGCCGCGTCAATGCACACCGGCAGGATATCCTTCCAGGTGATCTTGCGGTACACGAAGATGCTTAGGATCATGGCATAGACCGCCACCACCGCACCGCCTTCGGTCGGGGTGAACACGCCGCCGCGAATACCCCAAATGATCATCACCGGCATTAACAGCGCCCAGAAGGCGACTCTGAAGCGGTGCACCATTTCCTTAAACGGCACTGCGCCTTCAGCCGGATAATTGTGCCTGCGGGTATACCACCAGGAATAGATAAGAAAGCCAAGGCCGATAGCCACACCCGGAATGATGGCGGCGAGGAATAAATCGCCGATGGAGGACTGGGTGGTCACGCCGTAAATAATGATGGCAATGGACGGCGGGATAATCAGGCCGATAGCGCCGGAGGCTGCCACTAAGGCTGCCGAAAACTCGACGTTATAGCCGCGCTTTTTCATCTCCGGCACCATCACCGTGCCTAAGGCCGCGGTATCAGCCACGCCCGAGCCTGAAATGCCGCCCATGATGATGCCGCTGATGGCCACCACGTGGGCCAGCGAGCCGCGGATGCCGCCGACAATGGACAGCGCAAAGCTGATAATGGCTTCCGTGATGCCGCCTTTGGACATGAAGGTGCCGGCCAGCATAAAGAGCGGAATAGCCATCAGAGGGAAGGAGTCGATGGCCGTAAAGAAGCGCTGGCACATAATATCCAGCGGGTAGCCTAGATAAAAACAGGCCGAGAGGGCAGACACCGTCAGCACAAAGGCAATCGGCAGGCCCAGCACTAAGAACACCACAAAGGTGATGCCTAAAAGGGCGTACAGCATCTTATTTATCTCCTGCTAAAAATTTGCGGCGCTCTTCAATGAAAACCGTGACGGCGAAGAAGCACAAGGCCAGGCCGCTGAAAGGGATGACGGCGTAAACGTACTGCATCGGCAGCTGCATGGCCGACGAGATCTGCCCGATGCCGACAAAGAACAGTCTCACGCCGGACCAGCAGATCAGAATGCCCAGCACTGCGGTCACCGCCGCGTTAATGGTTAGGATGGCAAGATGAAACCTGCCGTGCGTCTTCTTGAGCAGCAGATCAATGGAGACATGCGCGCCGTATTTCAGGGCCACCGGCAGACCAATAAAGGTGATCCACACGAAGAAATAGCGGCCCAGCTCTTCAGACCAGGTCAGGGAATTGTTCATCATATAGCGGCACACCACCTGCCAGAAAATCAGCAGGGTCATGGCCAGGATCAATATCCCGCAGCAGTATTTCAGGATATTGTATAGAGCGTTCTCAAATTTCAGCATTTAAGCTTTCCTTATGCTAATCGGGGATAAAGCGGCGCGGCCTGCCGCCGCGCCATTGAGAGGGGACTTGTGCGTACTTCAGCGGCCTAACTCCTTATTGATGCGGTTTAACAGATCTTCCATGCCGATGGACTGGGCATAGGGCAGGTGAGCCTTGACCGCCAGCTCGGCAAAGGGCTGAATGTCCGGATGATCAACGGTCATGCCGTTCTTCTCCACCATTTCCTTTAAGAGCTTTTCGGTTTCAGTATTCACCAGATTGTTTTCATAATCGGTGGCCGTCTGAGCAGCTTTGACAATGATGTCCTGCTGCTCTTTGGTCAGCTGCTGGAACTTGCGATCCGACATCGCCAAGGTCACATACTCGTACTTATGCGCCGTGAGGCTGATGTGGCTCTGCACTTCCTGAATGCGGCCGCCGTAAATGAAGGGGATAGGATTTTCCTGCGCATCAATAGTGTGCTGCTGCAGGCCGGTGTACACCTCAGACCATGCCATCGGGGTCGGGGTGGCGCCCATGGCCTTCCAGGTATCAACCATGGCCGGGATCTCCGGGACGCGGATCTTCAGGCCCTTGATATCATCCGGCGTCATAATGGCTTTATTGGCAGTCACATGACGCGGGCCGCGATCCCAGAAATTGAGCACGCGGATGCCGGAGCTCTTGAGCACATTGCCGGCAATCTCCTCGCCGATCGGGCCGTTCACAATCTTGACGTATTCATCATGATTGCGGAAGAGGTAGGGCAGCTCCAGAATGGAGATGGACTTATCGAAATTGCCCAGCACGCCGGCAATTAAAGCAAAGTCCACCGTGCCCATCTTCATGCCTTCGGCCAAATCACGGTCGCCGCCTAAGGTTGAGTTCGGGAAAATCTCCACCTTGATGGTGCCGTTGGACAGCTTCTCCACCTCTTCTTTAAACTTGATGGAGCCTAACTGCCACAGATCCTGCTCGGACTGAATATGCCCCAGCTTCAGGGTAATGGCCTCGGGCTCGGCCTTGGCAGAGGCGGACGAGCCGCCCTCATCGCCGCCGCAGCCGGCTGCAGTTAAGGACAGCGCCGCCGCTAAGGCGGTGATTAACGCAAAACTTTTAACAGACTTCATAACGCAACTCCTCATCAGGGACTTAGGGACTTTCGGATTTTTAGTGAAAACTTACGGCTTTACAATCACCTTGATGACGTTTTCCTTCTTTTCGGCAAGACACGACAGCGCCTGCTGGGCATCATCGAGAGCAAACTCCTGGGTAACATAATCCTTTAAATTCAGGCCGCTGTTAACCAGCTGTGCAGCCTCAGCAAAGTATTTGGGCGCGTAGGTCATGGAGCCGATGAGCTTCTGTTCATTGAACACAAAGCTGTAGGTGTAAACCGGAATATTCTTAGTAATCATCGCCACCAGACCTACCACGCCCTGCTTGCGGGTGCAGGCGGAGGCCTGATCGATGATGTTGGGCGCGCCGGCGCAGACCAGGCTGGCATCAGCGCCCGTGCCGCCGGTGATTTCCTTCACCCGGGACACGACATCCTCATTGAGCGGATCTAAAGCATAATCCGCTCCGAACTTTAAAGCCATCTCACGGTTGTACGGTGCCGTATCGGTGCAGATGATGCGGCTGTATCCCTGTACTTTGGCTACGGCTAAAGCCAGGAGACCCACCGTACCCGAGCCTAAAATGCACAGCGTGCGCCCGCGCGTGCCCTGATCGATGCGGTGCAGCGCATGTACGGCCACGGCCAGCGGCTCAATCAGGGTGCCCACTTCATAGCTTACGCTGTCGGCAAGCTTATAGACCTTTGAGGCCGGAGCCGGGAAGTATTCGGCAAAGGTGCCGATCCACTTGGGCGTACCCGGCACAGACTTAGATAAGCACAGATTCTCGCTGCCTTCATAGCAGAAATGGCAGTGTCCGCAGCCCAGCTGCGGCTCAACGGTGACGCGATCGCCGGCCTTTACATTGGTGACTTTGCTGCCCACTTTGACGATTTCGCCTGCAATTTCATGGCCTAAAATCGCCGGGGCCTTGCGAAAGGGATGCGTGCCCAGGAACAGATGCAGATCGGAGCCGCATACGCCTGCGGTATGGGTTTTGATCAGCACCTGATCGTCAGTGATCTCCGGCACCGGAATGTCTCTAATTTCCACTTTTTTCAAGTCTGTGACAAAAGCAGCTTTCATATCCAAATCTCCTTCCAGGAAAACCAAGCTTTTGTGTAAAAATAAAACATCAACGCTCTGCTTTAAATCCCTATTTGTTAAATTATGAGACGAATATCAAAGTTCTGCCTGCTGTTTTCTGTAAATTGTCCTATTTTGTGACATTAATGGCGCAATGTATTGTTTCAATTTGGTACACTTAACTCAAATATAATGCTGTAAAGCAGATAAATCATCACAAAAATCGCACACCTGATAAGAGCAGCGGAGCAATATGGTTAAGCATGTCTGCCGGGTATTAGCAGTCTGCCCGTACCCCGGCTTGGATAACATCATTAAAGAGGTGGCCACGGAGTTCCCGCAGCTGGAGATGCACTACGAAAGCGGCGAGCTGGATTACGGCGCAGAAATTGCCAGACAGTACGTCAACTGCGAGGTTGACGCCATCATCTCCCGCGGCGGTACCGCCCGCCTTATCAGCGCCTGCGTCAAGATCCCTACTTTCGACATCGGCATCACCGCCAACGATCTGATTAATACCCTGTCGCTGGCGCGCAGCACCCGGAGCAAGAAGATCTGCCTCGTGGGCTTCTATGAAGTCACGCGTGCAGCGCGCTATTTAGACCGCCTGCTCGAAAGCCCAATCCCTACCTACGTCACTAAGACAGCTGAGGAAAATATCGCCCTGATGAAGAAGCTCAAGGAAGACAATGTCGAGCTTATCATCGGCGATGCCACCTCGGTGCGCTTTGCGCGCATGGAGGGCATCAACAATATTATGATCAGCTCCGGCGAGGACAGCGTGCGTCAATGCCTCACCACCCTGCTTACCCTCTTTGAGATGCAGGATGACTGCCGTGAGCTGCAGGCGCTGCAGCGCAATATTCTCAAAAATCTCGAGGTAACCTATTTTGTGGTGGCCAAAGATCTCAGCGTGCTCCACTCGCAGATCAACAGTCAGGATCTCCAAAAGATCGCCTCCTCCTTAATGCAGGAGATCACCGCCGCCAGCGCTGAAAAATTCCTTTGCGGCAAAATTCAGGAGCGCACCGTCTTTACCCACGGGGAGCACGGCTGGATCCTGGAGATTAAGCAGGATCTCTTTCGCGAGGAGCCGGTACTTATCATAGTCTGGCACAAGTACCATCAGGTAAGCGAACAGCTGAAGATCATCCTGCATGATCTCTCCGGGGCCACCTATCCTTTTCAGGTAGAAAGTCTGCAGGCCACCGATCCCAAAATGGTACAGGCCATGGCGGACTGCCGAGCCTTTGCCGCAACCAAGTCGCCGGTTTTGATCGCAGGCGAGCGCTTTACCGGCCGGCAGGCTCTCGCGCACATGCTCTACAATCTAAGCGCTTTCGGCAAGGGCGGCTTTTATGAGCTCGATGCCGGCGCCTTCAGCAGGGAGAATCTGGCGGAACTCTTTGATGATCCGCACTCCCTGCTCAACTCGCTGTCCCTTACCTTAATCGTGCGCAATCTGCAGTACTCCGATCCGGAGCTCTGTCAGCTTTTCTTTGCCTACCTGCACGACAGCAGCTTCTGCCGGCGCTCGCGGCTTATCTGCATCTTTGAGCCGGCAGCAGCGCCGCTTAGGGAGGAGCAGCTCAAGCTGACGCGCTATATTCTCAGCTCGCTGCAGGCGCTGCTCATTACCGTGCCGCCGCTGCGCGAGCGTCAGGGCGATCTGATGTTCCTGGCGGCTATCGCGCTGGGCGAGGCCTGCGGCCTGTGCGGCAAGGACTGCGCGGGCTTTACGCCCGACGCCAAAGAGTTCATTCTGCAGGAGCCGTGGTACGGCAATCTGCATGAGCTGCGCGGGATCATTCGCCAGGTTACCACCAGCCTTAATCAGGAGTATATCGACGCGCCTGCGCTGCAGGCGGCCGCCGAAAAATGGCAGACTTTATATGCACCCAGGAGCGCAGTGCCAAGCGCCGATCTGCTGCAGGGCACCTTAGAGGAAATTGAGCAGCGCATCATCGCAGCGGTGCTTACGGAAGAGAACGGGAATAAGACTAAGGTGACTAAGCGTCTGGGGATCAGCCGCAATACCCTGTGGCGCAAATTAAAAGCGATGTCTGATGACGGAGATCCGGCAGCTTAAGGTGAAGCTGCAAGAGAACAATAAACCCGCTGGTATAGATCAGCGGGTCTTTATTAGAGGGTTAATGTACAGGGGTTACGAATGCTGTGCGTACTCATAGTCCTTAAACCAGGCAAGGCCTGAGGCGGTACGGCCGCGCGGATTGTACTCACAGCCGATGTATCCCTGATAGCCGACCTCTTCAAGGAGCCTGAAGATCCAGCGGTAATCGATTTCACCATGATCCGGCTCATGGCGATCGAGCATCGAGGCGATCTGCACATGCCCGTAAACCCCAGCAAAATCACAGATCAAATGGGTTAAATTGCCGTCCACCTTCTGTGCATGGAAGGTATCCAGCTGCGTAAAGACATTATCGCGCCCGATCTCGGTGCGCAGCGCCATGGCCTGATACTGCGAACTGAAGAGGTAATGCGGCTTAATATCCGGGCACAGCGCCTCAATGGTAATATTGAAGTGTCCACCGGCGGCGTATCCAATTTAACCATTGAAGAGCGCTGCGCGCCGATTGCGCTGGATTTAGTGGAAGCCTGCTCGCTCAACGTAGGCTCTACCAATTTGGGCGAAGCGGTGTATGTCAATAAGCCGGCCGATGTTCGGTACTGTGTTGAACAGCTGCTGCAATATCACAAGATCCCGGAGGTGGAGACCTTTGAGATTGGGCACTCTTATCAGACCGGGCTTTTGATGCAGCAGTACGATATGGTCCGTCCGGTACTGTTTTCGGTGGTTTTAGGCCACGGCGGCGAGGCTCCGGCCACTCCGCAGGCCTTAGCGGCAATGCTGTCGATGCTGCCCCCTGAGAGCATTTGGGGCATTACCCACGCCCATCGGCAGGACTTCGGCATCATTGCCGCGGCCTTAGGCATGGGCGCGGTGACCGTGCGCGTCGGCTTTGAGGACAGTGATTATTTAGATCCGCAGACCCGCGTTAAAACCAATGCACCGCTGGTGGCCAAGGCCGCACAGCTCATCCGCGCCATGGACAAGGAAGTAATGACCCCCGACGAGGCCCGCGCCTTCCTGCACATTGGATATTAAGCCGGCATACTTCACCATTGTCATTATCCCTGCAGGAGAGCTCAGACAGAGCTCTCCTTATTTCCGCTGCACTACGGCGGTGCTCCTTATGTTTTTTCTGCCTGCTTAATGTTTAATACATCAGGGTATAGAGCCTGCGGCGATACTGTCCCTGCAGCGGATCTCCTGACATGGTGCTTAAAATGTCGAGGAAGGTCTTTTTGATCTCAGTCTTGGAGAGATCCTGCCTTAAGATCTCAAACAACAGCTCTAAAGCCTCCGCCTTTTTGCCGACATTGACCAGAGCGGCGGAGTACTTTAAAGCCAGTTCATCGGAAGGATGGGCCTTGAATTCGGCCTCCAGCTGATGGAGCTCCGGGCTGTCCTGCGCCTTTTCGGCCAAATTCAGGGCAGAGATCAGATCCTGATATTCTGAGCTCTCGCTCTCCTCGCGTCCGGGGTTGGCTAAAACTTCCTTAGCGCGCGTTAAATTCCTGCCCTTGATCAGCAGACGGGCATAAATATGCTTGGCAGAAAGATTGGTGTTATCGCTGTTATAGACCTGCGCGGACTTCTCCAGCGCCTTGGCATCATCGCCCGCGGCCTCTGCGCTTAAAGCCTCGCGCAGCAGCAGATCGCTTTCGGAGGGCATGTACTGCTTGATAAGCTCCTGCAGGCGCGTCACGATCTCCTGCCCCTGCAGCATGTTCTGCGGCTGCCCCTGCACGAAGATCACCAAAGCCGGCACGCCCTGCAGCCCCAGCTGCATGGCCACAGCCTGAGACACCGGCTCCTTGACGTCGGCGGTGACTAAGGAGATGTATTCGTTATTGTCGTTAATGGCCGAGGTTAAAGCCTGCGTGACCGGAGCGCACTCGGGCGCATCCATGTAGAAATAGAGGAAAACCGCCTTCTGCATCGAGGCGTTAATGATCACATCCTGTACGTTTTGTTCAGTAAGCTGCATGATGATTCCTTAAAGCTGAAAGCACTAAGAATTACATGGGGACGGCATGCAGCTTTTTAACCGGATTTGAGCAATAAAATTTTTGAAAATCTGCTTGCACCTGCCCTGGTCTTGATATAGGGCACCATCATCATCGGCCATAACAAGCTGTGGAAGCAGCAGGTCAATATCGGCAGAGTTAACAACCAAAAGTTCGTGCAGATTCCGCACAGCAGGCTGATTGCCATGATTAAGTACAAGGCCGAAGAACTGGGTATAGAGGTCATAGTCAGAGAGGAAAGCTATACTTCCAAAGCCAGCGCCCTGGACTTTGACCCGCTTCCTGCAAAATATCAGGAAGGGCTTCAATGCAGCTTCTCCGGTAAACGCGTTAAGCGCGGCCTGTACCGCACAAAGAGCGGCCGCCTGCTTTCAGCTGATCTTAATGGTGCTCTGAATACAGCCGGAAAAGAACTCGGGGATGAGTGGCTGCACAAGCTGCTCGAACTCGATGAGGGCTTTGTGGACAAGCCCGTGGTACTCCGCAATCTGCACCACAGTGCAGCCTGCGGAATACTGCTGGAAGCGGGAATACGATCCTGTGAAACCGCTGACGTAAGTCAGCGGTAGTTCATAGCTATTCCTGGAAGCGATTGAGCTCGCGCATGGCTGATATGAGATCAGCCAAATTCGGGCGCACGGCGCTGCTGCCGGAGGCGCGCTCGATCACCGCCTGTCCGTCGGACAGATACACCGCAGTCTGCGTCCGCCCGATCAGCGTGATGTCATCGCTGTCCGAGACGATGAAGTCCCGGTCAGGCAGCGAGGTTAAATCGTAGCCGACAGAATAGATGCTGGGCGGGGACACAATGCCTAAAGCCTGCGCGCCGATGGTGGGCGCAAGATCATAAAGCGAGCTTAAGACGCTGATATTCTGCGCGCCGGCGCCCGGGGTGCAGAGAATCAGGGGCACATGCTGCCGGCTGCGATCATAATGCAGCGCGGCATTGGGCTCAGCCTCGGGACGGCCGGCTAAGGCGGTAACAATGATCACCGTATCCTGCCGTCTGCCGGTATCCACCAAGGTCTGCATCAATTGGCCTAAAGCGCGATCGGTATTCTGCAGATGCGCAGCGTAGGAGGCCGAGCTCTTGGCCTCAAGCAGATCGTTTAACATCAAGGTCAACGCAAAGTGCTGGGAGCCCTGAGCATGAGTCAAAATCTCGCGGGCCTTTAAGATCACCGACTGATTGGTGAGCAGATCTTCAATGCGCAGTGAGTTAAGGCCGGTAGATCCGCTCTCAGCGGTGCGCAGCTTTAACTGCGCGCTGCGGCTTTCCAGCACGCGGATTAAATAATCCTGCCGGAACATTTCAGTAAGCACCGGCGGCAGCACGCGGTTTTCTGAAACGCTGCTGCGATAGAGCCGCGGCAGGCCGTAGCTTGCGGCAAAGAGATTGTCCTCAATGGAGGTATAGGGCAGATAGTGATTCTCGTACGAATACGCCTGGCCCTTTAAAGCGTAGAGCACCGGGGTATCGGCGGCATTAATATCCTGCTGCGAGACGCCGTTGATGAAGACGGTAATGACATTGCGGAAATTGGGCTGCTCGGCCTGTTCAATCGGCTCCAGCGGAAAGGTCAGAGCGAAATCAGCGTGCGGCCCCGACGCCTCATCGGCGATCCAGCCGTGGCTTTCCAAAAAGCTCTTGGCGGTCATGGGGTAATGCGCCGGGAAGGCGGAGCGCAGCATGGTGACCTGCTGATAATTGACCGCATCGGCCCAGATGTGGATGCAGTGCGAGCTGACAAAGCAGGCGGTTAAGACGGCGATGATACCGCGGATGTAAATCAGCTTGCGGCCCTTATAGGAATAAAGATAAGCGGTGGCGATTTTGGCAAAGCAGAGCTCAAAAATCAGCACAATGGGCACGGCAATAAAGAGAAAGTTGTAATTAAGGCCGGTGTTGAAATCCAGCTGCGTAAAGATCAGGCGCAGCACATTTAAGCCCAAATGGACCTTAACGTAAAGATAGAGCTTAACGTCCACCAGGAGGATAGTGAAGAACAGCACCGCCAAAATCACCGCCAGCACCCGATAGGCGCGGAAATTGCCGATGAAGGACAGCGGGAACAGAATAAGCAGATAAAGCACGCAGCAGATAAAGGCCATATGCCCGCACAGGGTCAGAATTAAGTAGGCAAAAGCCAAAAAGCCGTCGGTGACCGGGGCGGCATAAACGTATGCAGTGCCGACGAAGATGGAGAGCAGAATATTGAGCAGTAAAAAGTGATGGCCCCAGGTAAGGGAGCGGGCTGCCTGCTCTTTGTAGGTATAGCTGCGGGAAAAATTAAAAGAATCGGTCATAGTGCTGCCTGCGCTTAAAAACTTGCCGTTATTGTAGCAAATCGCCGGGGAAATCCGCGTGCTTACTGCCCCTCGTCCTTGAACCTGCTGTCCTCCCCGGGTGCATCCAAACTTAATGGAGCGCAGGGCTTGTCGCGCGCCGCCGACGGCCAGCGCACCAGCAGGGTCTTAATAAAGGTGGCCAGCGGGATGGCAAAAAATACGCCCCAAAAGCCCCACAGTCCGCCGAAGATCAAAATCGCCGCCAGAATCGAGAAGGCATCCAGATTCATGGCCTTGGAGAACAGCATCGGCGTGAGCACATTACTGTCCAAAAGCTGAATGATAAGGTACACCAACAGCAGCCAGAACAAGGTCGCGGTAAAGCCGAACTGGAACACCGCCACCAGCACCACCGGAATGGCAATCAGGACGGCCCCCACATACGGGATCACCACCGAAAGCCCCACGCCCAGACCCAAGAGCACCGCATAATTTAAGGAAAACACCCTGAAGGCTGCGGTATTGACCACGGTGATAATGATGATGTGCAGCAGCTTGCCGCGGATGTAGCCTGCGATCTGGCTGGAGATGGCCGGCCAGAACTCCTTCATTAAAACCTGATTATTGGGCAGAAAGTAAGTGATAAAGCGCCGCTGCAGCTGCGGCTTATTGCGTAGCATCAGGAAGGTAAAGATCGGCACAATGATAAGATACATCAGATAGGTAAAGACGTTGACCACCGAGGGCATCAGCTGGGTGCGCATTAAGGCGGCGGTATAGTTCACCATCTGACGGCGTATAGAGGCGGCCGCGGTGTAGATGTCATTGTGGGTGAGCATGCTGGGCAGCGGATCAGGCAGATTTTCCACTAAGGAATACAGCCTGGCTGCCATGTAGGCGTCCAAATCGCGCGCGGACAGCGAAAACTCGCCGCTGGACTCCGCCGCATCCTGCGATAAGGTTAACAGAGCATTGTAGAACTGCGCCCCCTGCCTTATGACCTGCGGCACCACCAGAATTAAGGCCAGCACCGCCATGCTGATAAAGGCCAGCATGACGAGTGCCGCCGCCGTCGGGCGGCTTAAATTAAAGCGGCTGATTAAAGCGGCCACCGCCCAGTCCAGCACGTATGCAAGACACAGGGCCACTACCAAAGGCCCTACCAGCCACATAAAGAAATATACCAGGATAAAGGAGACCAGCAGTACGAGAGCAAACTCTACCGTGCCCGGCTGCGAGAAGTGATTGTGATACCAAGTTTTAAACAGTTTAAACATGCCGCAGCCTTATTTTCGTCTGAATTTATCATCTTGAAAGCGCTGTGCTGTCAAAGCGCACAACATCAGTTATGATATCACTTACCCGCTGACTCTAAGGATTTGCTGTGACGTCTGCTTTTTTACATTTGCGCGCAGCTGCAGGCGCACTGTGCGCCGCCGCTGTGCTTTCATTTTCCACCATCGCGGTTCTGCCGGCCGTGCAGGCTGCGCCCTATCAGGCGCTGCCTGATCTCGGTACGGCCGGAGTCCTGGGGCTTACCGTACAGCGTGAGGAGCAGCTGGGCGAGTTTTTCATGCGCACCGCGCGCGGCCGGATGCCCATCATCGATGATCCGGTGCTCAACGAATATTTAAACTCGGTGGGCAGTAAACTGCTGCTGCACGCGCAGTACGTCAACTTTCCCTTTGAGTTCTTTGTGGTCAATGACACCAGCCTCAATGCCTCAGCCTTTTTGGGCGGCAAGGTGCGGGTTAATACCGGCCTGTTCATCTACTCGGACACTGAAGATGAATTTGCCTCGGTGCTGGCGCACGAAATTACCCATGTGACGCAGCGCCACATTGCCCGGTTTTTAGAAAGTCAGGTGCGCGTCACCAGCATGACCTTAGCCTCGATCATCGGCTCCCTGGCCATGGCCATTATCAATCCGTCCATGGGCATGGCGGCAGCCAGCGCCGCCATGGGAGCCAGCGCCCAGAGCCGCATTAATTTCACCCGCGACAATGAATATGAAGCCGACCGCATCGGCTTGGATCTGCTCTACCAAAGCGGCTGGAACCCCGCCGGCATGACCGATCTCTTCCGCAAGCTGCTGTCGATGCAGGGCAATATCAATCCGGCCTTCACTCTGCTCATTGATCACCCGCTGTCCGAGATCCGCATTGCCGAAGCGCAGAACCGCGTTCAGCAGCTGCCCCAGCGCCGCAATTCTGATAATATCGATTTTTACCTTGCCAAAGCGCGCGTCGATGTGCGCTACGTTCAGCACCCTGATATGCAGGAGTACGTCGAAAGTCTGCTTGCTGACGATAAGGCCAATCCGCATTACCGCAATTACGCTTTGGCGCTGGCTTACTACGAGCTTAAGGATTATGCCAAGGCCGCAGAGTACGTGAATAAACTGCCTGTGTCCAATCTCTTTGTCATCGACCTTTTAACTGATATTGATGCAGCCCAAAAGCATTATCAAAGCGCCATTTCGCGCCTGCGCACGGCCTTAAAGCGCCGCTCCACTAATCCGGCCTTAATTATGAACCTTGCCAATGTCTATTTAGAGGCCGGGCAGGAGCGCAGCTGCATCCGGCTTTTAGAGCGCTATTTAGAGCGCAGGCCGCAGGATGTGATTGCCCTTAATTTAATTTCCAAAGCTTACGGCAGGTCAGGAGATCAATGCGCCCTGCTGCAGACGCGCGGCGAGCTCTTTGCCCTCTACGCCAACTACAGCAAGTCCATCTATATGTTCAATCAGGCCTTAAATGCCTGTCCGCAGCAGCTGACGCAGGAGAAAATCAAAGCGCGCGTGGTGCAGCTGGCCAATCAGCGCAGCTTTGATGAGCAGTTAAGCCGCGGACTTTAGTGCAGCATGTCCTCTAAGATCTTTTTGACAAAGGGGACCGTCAGCTCATGCTGCGCCTCCAGGGTGGCCTGATCGAGCCGATTGAGCACCGCGCCCAATTTGTGCATATCGCGATTTAAATTGCGCACAATAAAGGCCGCCACACGCTCGGGCATCTTAAAGCCGCGCAGCTGCGCCTTGCGGATCAGCGCCTGCTGACACTCCTCATCGTTTAAGGGCTCCAGGGGAGCAGATACCCCGTTTTCAAAGCGGGTGATCAGATCCGGCATGGTAAACGGCAGGCGGTCGGCAGAGCAGGCGGCGCTGACCAGCAGCATGCCGCTGCGCTTGTCCACCCAGCGGTTAAAGAGCCCGAATAAAGCCAGTTCCCACTGCGCATCTCCGGCAATGGCCTCGACATTATCCAGGATCATCATCTCCGGCACGTCGATGCTTAAAAGCACTGGCGATAAGGCCTTAGCCAGCGTCAAATCCAGGAAAAACACCGCTGACGGAGGCTGGTGCAGCGAGCGGTAGAGCGCGGTAAAAAGATGGGTCTTGCCGCAGCCGTGCGGGCCGAAAATGTAGTAGAGTTCATGCGGACACTGTGCGGCCGCCTGCTTTAACATATTTACTAAGGGCGCATTTGATCCCGGGATAAAGGAATCAAAACCCGAGCCCTCGTCAATTTTAAAATTCAGCGGCTGCTGATACGGATCATGCGGCTTGATGATCATGCCGGATCCTCAGGCAGCGCCGGCTGCAGCGGGGCCGGACGCACCGGGCTGACGGAGCCTGCCGTGCGGCTGCTGCGCGGACCTAAAGTGCCTGCTTCAGGCGCGGCAGCTGCCGCCCCGCCCGATTTTAAGAAGCGGTAAGTCCATGGTCCTTCCTTAGTGAAGTCGCGAGCGCGGGCCATGGTGCCGTCTAAAATGGCCGGATCGCCATTGGACGGCACCGCCATAATTACCTCGCTGCCCTCCATGGCAGTCACTGCCACGCTGTCCTCGTAACCGTAAATAATTAAAGTGCGCTTAATGTCATCGAGATCTTTTAGACACTCCACGCCGCTGATGCGCACGCGCACCAGGCCCTGATATGGTCCTAAAGCAAAAGGATCGACGCTGTCAGCCGCGGCCAGCACCGGAGTCTGAGCATCGCCGGCGGCGTCCTGCCCATTAGACTGCACCGCGCTTTTGCCGTGATAATTAGCTAAAGTACGGGCTAAATCGCCGGCCATCATCTGCGCTACTTCATCGGACGGACCCTGCAGCGAGGCATTGCCGACCGCGCTGCCGTTTTTGTCTAATAAATTCCAATTGACCGTGACCATTTCAGCCGCCGGAGTCACCGCTGCTGCCAGGATGTAATCGGCCCCGTAGCGCGCAGAGGCGGCGGCGAGCTGCTGATCATTGTGCGAGAGCACGGTGGACTCGTTCACCTGCGTCACATCATCTAAATCCATTAGAGGATACATCAGACGCAGATTGTAGTCTGCAGCCTGGGTATTCAAAGCTGAGGCAAAAGCGCTCATGTGCTCCCCGGACACTAAGGTGCTGCTGTCAAGGGCATAATCTGCCATCCACACGATGACCGGGCTGTTAAGTCCGGTCCATTCGGCAACGCCCTGGCTTGAGAGCAGCTCATTAATGCGCTCGTTGGAAAAGACCAATTTTAACTGCCCGTCTGCGATCTCAGCTGCGGTTAAAGCGCTGGCGGCATCCTCCGCAGTCGGCACGTAGGCGCCGGCCGAGAGTCTGGTCATTAACTCAGCAAAAGCAGAGGTAAAGGCGGCGTCCGCGCCGTGATCAAGGCTCAGCAGCAGCTCCTGATCGGCTGACTGTCCGGCAGTTTGATCTGCAGCCGCAGTGTTTTCAGCACTCTCAGAGAAAGAGACATCCGGACCAGTAATGCTGACGGTGCCGGAGCTTAACTGCTCAGCCGGCAGCGCATTCTGTGCGCCCGGCGCTTCCACAGCGCCTAAAGCTGCCTGCGCCTGCAGACTGCAGACTGCAAGTACGGATGCCAAAGAAGAGCAGATGACGCTGTGCTTTAAGGAGATCATTTATCCCACCTCTATTTGTGAGTAAGCTCATGCGGGCCTAAAGCCCCAGGCCTTAACCCCGTTATTTTAACAAATAGACTGCAAAGAGGCAGATCATTAACCCCGCCCGCACGGGCTTTTTTTGGCCTGAAAAGCGCAGAAAAAAGCACTTTTTTAGGTAAAATAGGCGCAGCTTAAAACCGGGGAACCAATCCCCCGCATGCTGCTTAATTTCAATTTGATCCAGGCGGCGCATACTGCCGCGCACGCAAGAAGACAAGGAGATAAGATGGCTTTAACGTACAAAGACGCCGGCGTGGATATCGATGCCGGTGAAGAGTTAGTGGAGAGAATTAAGGGTCCGGTCAAGCGCACCGCACGTCCTGAGGTGATTGGCGGCTTAGGCGGCTTCGGAGCCTTAACCCGGATCCCGCAGGGCTATAAAGAGCCGATCTTAGTCTCCGGTACCGACGGCGTCGGCACCAAACTGCGTCTGGCCATCGATTTAAAGCAGCACGATACCGTAGGCATCGACTTAGTGGCCATGTGCGTCAATGACTTAATCGTGCAGGGCGCTGAGCCTTTATTCTTCCTTGACTACTACGCCACCGGCAGGCTTGACGTGGATACCGCTGCGGCAGTGGTCACCGGCATTGCAGCCGGCTGTGAGCAGGCAGGCTGCGCCTTAGTGGGCGGCGAGACTGCTGAAATGCCGGGCATGTACACTGTGGGCGATTACGACTTGGCCGGCTTCAGCGTCGGTGTGGTGGAAGCCTCCAAAATCATTGACGGCAGCAAAGTGACTCAGGGCGATGCCATCGTGGCCTTAAAGTCCTCCGGGCCGCACTCTAACGGCTACTCCCTAATTCGCCGCATCCTCAAGGATGCCAAGGCTGACCCGGCTCACGACAAGCTGCCCTCCGGGCGCATCTTAGGTCAGGCGCTGCTGGCCCCGACTAAGATCTATGTCAAGCCGCTGCTTGAGCTCCTTAAGATCTGCGACGTGCACGCCATGGCGCACATCACCGGCGGCGGCTTCTGGGAAAATATCCCTCGCGTACTGCCTGCGGGCTGCTGCGCTGCCATCAATAAGAACTCCTGGCAGTGGCCTGAAGTCTTCACCTGGCTGATGGAAAATGGCGGCGTCAGCGAACACGAAATGCTGCGCACCTTCAACTGCGGCGTGGGCATGATCGTGGTGCTGCCTGAAGCTCAGGCGCAGCAGGCGGTGGATCTCTTAAACGCCGCAGGCGAGGAGGCCTTTATCGCCGGCAGGATTGCTCCGGTGGGGGCTGACGGCGCGCAGGTCACCGTAGCCTGAAAATAAGCTTAATGGACTTTCCGCCGCCGGCCTTGTGCCGGCGGTGCTGTTTTAAGATCCTATTCCTGTACCCGGCCTAAAATCGCATCGAGCTCTGTCACTAAGAGCTTAGCCGGCTGAGACAAGCTTCTGCCCTTTTTCCACACCAGGGAAGTCGGAGCTGCCAGTTTGGGCACGAAAGGCACAAAGATCAAATTCTCCGGCAGCGTTTCCACAATATTGGCAATGGTCACCACTGACCCCAGCCCCTGCCGCGCCAGATACAAACCGTTGTTAATTAAGTTGTAGGTAAGCTTGATATTAAGCTCCTTGAGCGAAAAGCCCAACCAGCTTTCTACGATGCTGTCCTCGCGCTCGGAGAACGGCGCAATCAGGGGCTGACCTTTAAGCTGCTCCGGCTTTACACCGGTGAGTTTTCCCAACGGGCCCTCTTTGCGCGTCACTACGCCCCAGCGGGTCAGACCTAAGGGCAGCGTGTTGTAGAGACGCGTATCCACCGGCCGCACTACCAGCGCAAAGTCATAACAGGATTTATCGAGCATATTGAGGGCGTCGGTGCGCGTGGCGGTAATGATCTCAAAGCGCAGCTTGTCGTATTTCTCCGCCAAATTCTCAATGGTCTCGGCAATCAAAGTCATAAAGGGCGTTTCGGCGGCGGCAATGGAAATAGTACCCTCAATCTCCTCGGTCTTTTTAATTTCATGTTTGAGCTTATCCACCATGGATAAGATCTCCAGCGCCCGCTCGTAAAAGAGCTCGCCCTTTTCGGTGAGTGCAATGCCGTGCTTGCTGCGTACTAAAAGCTGTTGACCCAGCTCATCTTCCAAGTCCTTGAACTGGCGGGTGAGAGTCGGCTGCGTGATGTACAGAGTTTTGGAAGCGGCGCTGATGCTTCGGCACTGCGCCGCGACGACAAAATACTTTAAAACGCGAATATCCATGCTCTGGTCCTTAATCTGCCCTGCAGTCATTTTAGCCAATGTACTCTGCCGTTTGCTCCCATTTTTCAGCTCAGCACCGCCGCGCCAACTCATGCCTTAAAAGCATGGTTAAGCATCAGTATTAAGTAATTTACAAAGCTGCGGCCTGGCCTTAATTTTAAGTCACAGTTCGGCCTGAGCAGGCCGTTTGGGTCAATGAGGAGTATTAAACATGAAAAAGATCGTTTCCTTCATCGTATGCGCCGCCCTCTGTACCGGTGCTGTCGGCGCTGCAGCGGCTGAAGCTGAGGGTAAAAAGGCCCCCATCGATACTGTATTTGCCCAGGGGCCGGTCAATCCATACGGCAGGTTTTTCACCGGCACCTCCTATCTCACCATGCTGTCGGAAAATGACGGCACCTTTAATGCCCCCATCGGCAATGTAACCTTTGAGCCGGGCGCCCGCACCTTCTGGCACAAGCACTCGGGCGGTCAGATCTTATTAGTCTTAGCAGGTGAAGGGCGCTACTGCGAGCGCGGTCAGGCCCCGCGCGTTATTAAAAAAGGCGACGTAGTGCGCATCGCGCCTAATGTCGAGCACTGGCACGGCGCCGGCCCCGATACCTGGATGACCCACATCTCCGTGGAAACCAATGTCCCGAACAATCAGGCGACCTGGCTGGAGCCGGTGTCCGACGCCGATTATGCGGACAAGTAAGCCGCAGGGAGCTCAAATGCTTAAACAGTTTTTTACGGCTGCACTGGCAGCTGCAGTATTTACGGGAGGCAGTGTTATGGCAGCACCCGCTGCAGAGCATACTTTAGCCGGCATAGAGTCCCGGCTGTATCAGGAGATTTCCGCACAGGTTAAACTGGAGCCTAAGATGCAGCATCTGGTCAAAATCAGCGCGGTCACCGCTTTAGGCGCACAGGCTCTGCTGCGTCAGAGCATTGAAGAGGCTTTGGACGGCGGCGTCAGCGCCGACATCATCGATGAGGCCATTATTCAGGGAGCGCCTTATGCCGGTCTTGCCCGCGCCATCGATGCGGAAAACGTCTTAAAGACCGTGATGCAGGAGCGCGGTTTGGAAATTACCGTCGATCACGGCACCGTGACGGATGAGACCCGCTTTGCCTCCGGCCTCAAGCAGCAGACGACCATCTTTGGCGAGGGCATCAATAAGATGCATCAGAACGCTAAGGCCGATGAACGCTTCTTAACGGTAGATCAGCTGACCGGCTGGTGCTTTGGTGATCCGTACACCCGCACCGGCCTTAGCTTAAAGGAGCACGAGTTTTTAACTTTCTGTTATATCACTGCCTTAGGCGGCAACTGGCCGCAGGTTAAGGCGCATGTGGGCGGCAATCTGAACATGGGCACGACCCGCGGCGAACTGATTGACGCCGTCACCGTGATGATGCCGATAATAGGCTTCCCCAAGTCCTTGAACGCGCTGGGTCTTATCAACGAAGCAGCGCCCGCGCAGGAATAAGCTGCTCGATCAAAAAAGCGCGGATGATCCGCGCTTTTTTGTCTCTGTTTGACAGCGCTTTCAGCGTCAGGCGTTCGGAGTCCAATTCTGACCGGCCGCCAGCACCTCTTCAATTCCGCGGATCAAAATGTGGATGATCATGGTGTGCACTTCCTGAATGCGATCGGCGTAGCCGCAGTGCGGCACAATGATGGGCAGATCGCACAGATCCTTCAGCCGGCCGCCGTCTTTACCCAGGAGCATCACCGAGGCAATGCCCTTTTGCTGACAGACCTCGCAGGCCTTGATGATATTGCTCGAATTGCCGGAGGTGGAAATGCCTAAAAACACGTCGCCTTTGCGCCCCACCCCCTGCAGAAAGCGCGAGAACACCGCATCAAAGCCGTAATCATTGCCCACACAGGTAAGATGGCTCGGGTCACAAATGGCAATGGCGGCGTAGGACGGCCGGTCGTCGCGATAGCGCCCGGATAATTCCTCGGCAAAATGCAGCGCATCGCACATGCTGCCGCCGTTGCCGGCGCTGATCACCTTGCCGCCCTGTCCGATGCTCTCTGCCATCAGCTGGATGGCTTTTTCTATGTTCGCGGCGGTATCCGGCTGCCTGATATAAGCATCGAGCACGGCAGCCGCTTCTTTTAAATCGTCTAAAACGTTGAATGACAGCATTAAGGCTCCTTTTGTAAATTGCGTGACTAAACCTTTTGATTGACTCTATCTTCCCAGGCCTGCTGCGCCGCCTGCTCGGCGGCATGACAGCGCGCTAAAGCTTCCTGCTGCGCCGGACTTAGGAGCTCAGCCAATTTGCCCTGCAGCTGCTCCTTAAGCCGCGCCGCATAATCCTTTTTGCTCTCTTCCTTGCCCTTTTCCAAATAAGGCATATTAAAGTCCGCGCTCCAGTCGGAGCCTGCAATAAAGGATCCTTCCTCCGTCCCCGGCATTAATCTGCGTCCCTGCGCCAGTTTTGCCAGGATTTCCACATGCTGCACATGACAGTCATCCTCCACCCCCATTAAGGGCAGTCTGCAGCCGTTAGGGCGCTGCCAGCGCACCTGCGGCCCGCGGCCCTGCGCCTGCTCTTCAAACTGCAGCGAGGCCTGACCGCCGGTCATGGCCAGATAAACCTCGGCCAATAATTGAGCATCCAGCAGTGCGCCGTGCACCGTGCGGCGCGAATTGTCGATGTCGTAAAGGCGGCACAGATTATCAAGGCTGACCTGATTGTTTGGGTTGATCCTGCGCGCCAGCGCCACCGTATCCACCACCTGACACATATCAGCGGTGCGCTCGGGCAGGTTCAGCAGGGTCCATTCCTTATCGAGGAAGGCGGTATCGAATTTAGCATTGTGGATTAACAGCTCGCTGCCGCGAATAAAATCGATGAGCGCGGGAGCAATATCCTTAAAGTGCGGCTTGTCAGAGAGCATCTCCAGACTGATGCCGTGCACCTGCTGCGCCTCCTCGTCAATGGGGCGATCAGGGTTAATTAAAAAGCGCAGCGTGCGCCCGGTTAAACGGCGATCGACGATCTCGACGCACCCTACTTCAATAATGCGGTGCTCCCCCGGGGTGCCGTCATCATTCTTGCCCGTGGTTTCAGTATCCAGTGCCACCTGTCGATGCATTGCGCTCTCCTTTGTCAAATCTCTGCCTATTTTAGCCCAAGCCGGCATGAATATAAGACTTTATGCCGGCAGCGCTGAGGTCTATGCACCTGCAGCTGAGGCTGCCCCTGATATATGCGGCTGATCCCGCAAATTCGGCCGCAAGTTTTTGCTCATAGCCGCCATTGTTCATAAATTTTTAAAAATCAGATTTTGTCAAGAGGCAAGACTGTGATCTTGCTCGCAAATTTTATGAAAATTTTACTGGATTTTACTTCAATTGTGAGCTAAGGCAAATTTTTAGGTGTTTTTACGGTATAATGTCCCCATGTTCAGCATTGGGATCTGTACTCCCTTAACGCTGAAGCCCAAAAAGAGCAGCACGTGTCTAAGCTGCCGAAGATGGAGGGAACCGCTGTTGAAAGAGGTGATGATGTACTCTGACGGCTCCTGTCTGCATAACCCCGGCCCTGGCGGCTACGGCGTTATTCTCAGATACCGGGAGCACGAAAAGGAATTAACGGCGGGTTATAAGCTGACCACCAATAACCGCATGGAACTTAGAGCGGTAATTGCCGGTCTGCAGCAGTTAAAAGAGCCGTGCCGCGTGACCGTCTGCACAGACAGTCAGTACGTAAAAAACGGCATTACCAGCTGGATTAAAAGCTGGAAGCGCAACGGCTGGAGGACCAGTACTAAAGCGCCGGTGAAAAATCAGGATTTGTGGCAGCTCCTCGATCAAGAATGCCTCCGGCATGAAGTATCGTGGACTTGGGTTAAAGGTCACGCCGGGCACCCGGAAAATGAGCGCTGCGACGCCCTTGCCCGCACTGCCGCACAGGGCTCAGATCTGCAGGATGATGCTGAGGAGCTGAGCTGAGTAAACACAGCGCCGCCTCAAGGCGGCAAGCAGGTGGAGATGATTAGAAGAACTCTTTTGATTTTAGGCTGTTTAGTTTTAAGCGCTTTGATGGCGGTAACCGCCTGCTCAAGCAGCGTAGACGCAGCAGCTGAAGATCAGAAAAATTTAGAAAATCAGCTTTCTGCAGCTGCACAGCAGGAGAAACTGCTTCAGGGAGATCAGAGCTCGCTGTGGAACAGCGAACTTTTCAACGACAGCCGCTTCGGGCTCAATATTGAACTTACTGCCCGCGAGAGAAAGGAAGCGCACAAGCTGTCCAAGTCCTTTGAAAGCCACATGGAAAATTCCTCGCTGTTCATGTACTACTTATTAGATGAACTGAACAAGCGCAATATGCCCATTGAGCTGGCCGCGCTGCCCTTAGTGGAATCCGGCTTTAATCCGCGCGCCCGCTCGCACGCCGGAGCACACGGTCCGTGGCAGTTCGTTCGCGCTACCGGCAAGGCCATGGGGCTGGAGCGCACCCGCAACTACGATGAGTTTTATGACTTCATCGAGTCCACGGAGGCATCTCTGCGCTACTTGGATCATCTGTATCAGGAATGCGATCAGAACTGGGACTTTGCGGTGGCCGCGTACAATCAGGGCGAGTTTGCCGTCAAGCGCGCCATTAAGCGCGCCAAGGCTGCAGGCATTACCCCGCGCAGCCTCGCTGATCTGCAGGTATCTGCAGGCGCGCGCACCTACGTGATGCGCTTCCACGCCTTTGCCGATATTCTGCGCAGCCCGGAGAAGTACGGGGTAGCGCGCCCGGAGATTAAGAACCGTCCGGCCTTCAAGCGCGTGCAGGTAGCTGGCCGCATCAATTCAATGAAGCAGGCCTCCAAGCTCTCAGGCGTGGAGCTGTCTACCTTAAAGCACCTGAATGCAGGCTATTTGTCGGATTCGCTGCAGAGCAATAAGCCGCGCGGGCTGTTGGTGCCGATTGAAAACGCGCAGCGCTTTGAACAGGCCATCGGTCTGAACGGCGCTCCGGAAAGCCGCACCGACAGCGTGTTATCTGCCGCCGCAGCAGCGGGCAGCGATAAGACTCAGAAGAATTAATCCTTTGCAGTCAGCGGCGCAGCGTGCGCTGCTTAAAGGGCCGGCAGATCGCCGGCCTTTTTACTGCTTAAGACTGCGGTACGGGCAGCTGAGCGCAGCTGATGCTCATATAGTTTTTGGCATACATCAGCGGACCTAAGTTTTCCACGGCGGCGGCAAAAGCAGTCACTGCAGGCTGCTCGGCCGTACGCTCCAGCTTGTCCGCAGCGCTGACCCGATACTGATCAGGCGCTTTGCGCGGCGTCAGCACGGTAAAGCCCTGCGGCGTTAACAGTCCGAAAATCTGATTGTACTCTACCAAGGCGCGCTCTTTGGCATCCTTACGCAGGAGATTCTGCCCCACATAAGGCACCGCCGCATCGACACCGGCTAAGGCCAGCAAGGTCGGGGGCATATCAATCTGCGAGACAATGCGCGGATCCGCGTGCGGGGTGAGTCCCGGGGCAATGATCAGAGCCGGGATGCGGAACTTGCTTAAAGGAAACTCATTTTGTCCGCGCACCTTACTCTCATGATCGGCAATGATAAGAAACACCGTATTGGCCGCAAAATCGCGCTTTAGTGCCGCATCCATGAATTTTCCCAAGGCGTAGTCGGCGTATTTGGCCGCTAAAAAGCGCGCAGTCTGATCGCCGCCATCAAAGTCTAAGCTGACCTTCCCTTTTGGGATCTCAAACGGATCGTGGAAGGAGCTGGTGAAGATGAAGGAGAAAAACGGCCTGCCGGCCGCGTAATCCTGATCCATCAGTGAAAGGGCCTTCCTGAACAGATCTTCATCGCTGACGCCCCAGGAGGCGACAAACTCCGGATGGTCGTAATCCTTCTGCTCCACCACTTCCTGCACGCCGTTATTGAGAAAATAGGAGCGCATATTATCAAAGTGACTTTCGCCGCCGTACACGAAGGCGGTGTGATAGCCGAGGCGATTGAAGATTTCAGGCAGTGCGGCGAGCGGCGTCTCTTTTGGCGGCAGCTTAACCACGCTGTCAAGGGGGCTGGGCGGAAAGCCCGCCGATACCGCCTCGATGCCGCGAATGGAGCGGTGACCTGCCGCATACATGCGCTCAAACCACCAGCCCTGCGCCTTCAAACGCTCCAGATTGGGGGTCAAAGGCAGACCGCCCAGGCTCTGCACAAAATCAGCCCCTAAGGACTCCTCCAGCACGATCACCACATTGCGCGGCGCCGTCAGGCCTGCAGCCGGCATAATGCGCTGCACCAGGGGACAGGCCTCCCCGCTCTCTGCCGGCGTGCGTGCTGACAGTCTGCGCCCGGCGGCAATGGTTACCTGCGGCGCTGACAGCTCATAAATGTCATCAATAGTAAGCTTTTGATCATTTAAATGCGCCAGCGCGTAGGCTGCACTGTAGGAGGAATTTACCGGCAGGGAGTTTATGAGCGGGCTTTCACAGAACGCAGCCATGGCAGGATTGAGCGGCCGGTGCCCTAAGGTCGAGCGCACGCCCAGCGGCACTAAGACCATGACCAGCAGCAGCTGCACCAGGATCCTGCGGCGCGATGGCAGAGCGCAGTCTGCTGCAGCGGGACTTTGATTGAGCATACGGGCAAAACGGCGGCTTAAATGCCGATAGGCCCACAGGAACGTGAGCGCAGTTAAAGCTGCACTGGCCGCAAGCTCCAGCTTATGTCCGCCCCACAGAGTAGCCATAACCTCTTGGGGATAAATTAAGTACTGCACGTAAAGGTGGTTGGGCCGCACGCCGTATTCCAGGATGAAGCCCGGAGTGGCGGCTTCATTGAGCATCAGAAAGGCAAAGCTGCCGGCGCACCAGATCTTAACTGCGGCAAGGAGCCGGCGCGGCAGCAGACCAAATAAAGAGCCGATGCCGATCACCAGAAGCGGCAGCGCAAAGAGCGCCGCGACCGCGGCAAGATCGTAGCGCAGGCCCTGCACCAGAATATAGAGCACCGAATCATCAGGCAGCGTATCAGACTGCCAGATCATAAGTCCAATGCGGCTTAAGCTCAGCAGCGCCATGGAGGCGAGCAAAAGCGGCGCAAAAGCCGTCAGCGACAGCCGCCGCGGGGAACAAGCAAACATTTCATACCTCTGGTCAATTGCAGATCAACAGGATCCGCTTTAACAGTATGATGCCAGAAGTCCCCATCCTCTTCCAGGGTGGGGAGTAGGTCACTACAGACATACATCAGCACATCAGCTCAGACCGGCACCGAGATATATAAAGTTGCAGCTTTATTGACGGAATTTTGTAAAGTGTTGGTAAAGCGGAGGCAAAAGTTTAGCTTATCTTATTGATAAGATGGGGAAAATTGCAGAGAAAACGCAGGTAAAAATCAGATCAAAGCAGGCACGGCAAACGTTCCGGGATGGGGCAGAGACTGCCTGTCCCTGCCCTGAAATGAAACGTCCGTGAGCATTTAAGTTTTCGGCGCAAGATCGTACTGAGCTAAAAGCTTTAATAAATCATCCTCAGAGAGAATGGGAATATTGAGCTCCTGCGCCTTGGCAAGTTTAGAGCCCGCCGCCTCGCCGGCCACCACCGCAGTGGTTTTCTTCGAGACCGAGCCGGCTACAGCCGCCCCCAGCTGCTGCAGCAGGGCTTTGGCCTCATGGCGCTTTAAGGAGGACAGCGTACCGGTCAGCACGTAGGTGCTGCCTTCCAAAGGCTTCTCTGCTGATGCGTACTCTGCGGCCACGGAGATCAGCTCAATCCCGGCGCCGAACAGATCTTCCTCCGGCTTTGCGAGCAGGCGGCGGATGACCTCACGATTGTGCGGCTCTTTAAAGAAGTCCGCTATATGCTGCGCCACGCACTCGCCCACATCCGGCAGCTGCATCAGCTCGCCCGGCGCAGCGGCCATCAAGTCATTTAAAGAGGCATAGTGCTGCGCCAAATTCAAAGCCATGGCCTGTCCCACTTCCCGAATGCCTAAGGCATAGATAAAGCGGTTTAACGGCACCTGCCTGGAGTTTTCGATATTACGAATGAGCTTTGCGGCAGTGACTGCCCCGACAAAACGCGCCCGGCGCTCAGGCGTTCCGGGATCGAGCATCAAAACCGCCAAATCGTCTTTGCTGAGGGTATAGAGATCTGCCGGCGAATGGATCTTCCGGGCGCCGACCAGCTCCTCCACAATGCGATCGCCGAAGCCCTCAATATCCATGGCATCGCGCGAGACGAAATGCAGAATGGACTGGCGCAGCTGGGCCGGACAGATCAGCCCGCCGGTGCAGCGCGCAGCCGCCTCGCCGGCCACGCGCTCAATGGCCGATCCGCACTCCGGGCAGACCGTCGGAAAGACCACCGGCTGTTCAGTACCGTCGCGTCTGTCCACAGCCACACCGGCAATCTGCGGAATGACGTCACCGGCGCGGCGCACAATAACCTGATCACCTATGCGAATATCCAGCCGCCTAATTTCATCTTCGTTATGCAAAGTGGCATTGGAAACCGTGGCGCCGCCCACGTAAACCGGCTGCAGACGCGCTACCGGCGTGACTGCGCCGGTGCGCCCCACCTGAAAGTCCACAGCTAAAAGCTTCGTGAGCATTTCCTCAGGCGGGAATTTGTAGGCCACAGCCCAGCGCGGCACCTTGGCGGTAAAGCCGAGGCGCTCCTGCGCCCGGATGGAGTTGACCTTGAGGACCACGCCGTCAATATCGTAATTGAGCGTCGGCCGCTGCTGCTGCATCGCGGCGTAATACTCCTGCAGCCCCTGCAGGCCCTTAACCACTTTCACTAAGGGATTGACCGGGATGCCTAAGGATTTGAGGTACTGCAGACGATCATACTGCGTCCCAGGCAGCTCCGCGCCCTCGGCCCAGCCGATGTAATAGGCGTTAAAGGTTAAGGGGCGCTGGGCTGTGATCTGGGGATTTAACTGCCGCAGACTGCCGGCTGCGGCATTGCGCGGATTGACGAACACCTTGCCGCCTGAGGCGCGGGCCCGCTCATTCCAGGCGGCAAAACCGTCGCGGGGCATATAGACCTCGCCGCGCACGTCCAGAAGCTGCGGAAAATTGCCGCGCAGCTTTAACGGTACCGCCTTAATGGTGCGGACATTGGCGGTCACGTCCTCGCCTACTTTGCCGTCCCCGCGGGTGGCCGCGCGCGTCAAAATGCCGTTTTCATAAATAATGGATACGGCAAGGCCGTCCAGCTTCGGCTCTGCGCAGTACTCCAGGGCCTCAGAGCCCAGCTGTTCGAGCATGCGGGCGCTGAAGGCCTCTAATTCCTCGCCGCTGAAGATGTCGCCGATGGACATTAAGGGCACGCGGTGGGTTACCGGGGTAAAGGCCTGTGCGGCGGTCCCGCCCACGCGCTGGGTAGGTGAGCTGGGGGTCACCCATTCAGGGTGGCAGCGCTCGATATCCTCCAGCAGATGATACAGCCGGTCATATTCACTATCCGGCACCAGGGGCGCATCATCTACGTAATAAGCGCGCCCGTAGCGCTCTAAAACCTGGGTTAAGGCAGCGTAATCCTCAGCGGATGCGCGCTGCGGATCGACTGCATCAAGCCTTGGCATCGTATTCAAGGAGCTGCTCCTCTAATTCCTGTACCTTTTCGGTGCTGAAGGGCTGATGATAGTTATCCTGCAGCGTGCCGCCCATAGCTCCGATGAAAATATCCACCGCAGTCAGCATGGCCTTAAAGTAGGAGGCGGCCTTACCGCGCTCGGGCAGATTCATATACAGGGCAATGGCCGGGGTGGTGAAGTTCTCCATATCCTGCGGGAAGGAGAAGGGAGAGACCAAAGAGCACATTCTGAAGACTTCATGCTCGCGCGCCTGCGGATTTTCATAGACGTAATAGATGTCAAGATCGCCGCGCAGGATGCCGTACTGCGCGCACAGGGCCTCAATATCGCTGCCGCGATAAGGGCGCCCGGGCTCCGCGACTAAATTAATCTCAATATTCTGCGGCAGACGGCGCTCAGCAGGATCCTTAGCTGAATTGGGGACGGCGTCCTTGGGGATCTCTTCAATCACCACGGAGCTGACATCATCGGCGCTCTTGATGCGGCCGGCGCTCTCGCTGCTGCCGGCAGCGGCCGGAGCCGGAGCGTCGGTGGTGACAATGCGCACCTTGCCTACCTCGGAGTTATTGCGCAGCTTTTCATCGCGCTTATCGTTTTTGCTTAAGCGGCGGTTTTCGGGCTTGCCTGAAAACCACAGCCCGTGGACTAAGAAGGCTACAATGGCGATCGCGCCGATAATCAGAACCACAGCGCTCGGATCACTCAAAAAGGACATATCTGCTCCCGCAAAAAGGTAAATGAAATTGCTTTAATTTTAGCACGGGTACTGCTGTCTCCGGCCTGCAGCCTAAAATGCTACAATCACAGCAGAAGATATACCGCCATGCCAATAAAAAAGGAGAATATTATGCAAGCCATGCCGCAGCCGCAGGAGATCAGCCTGCTGGACCTTCCCGGCATCTTCCTCGACGGTTTAAAGCTCTCATTGAGCAAAGAATGCCGCCCCTTCGTCATCATCCCGCTTATCATCAACTTTTTCGTGCTCATCGGCCTGTCCTACTTGATGATCATGCACACCACCGCGCTGATTAACGATCTCACCGGCGGGCTGCCCGGGGTGCTGGAATTTCTTTTAAGCACCATCCTGGTCTTAAGCTCGATCCTCGCCGGATGCTATATCTTCAGCACGGTGGCCACATGGATCGCCTCGCCCTTTTACGGCATTCTGGCCGACTGCGTCGAAAAGAAGCTCACCGGCAAAAATGCCAATGACGACACCCTGCTCGATGTCTTTAAAGATATCCCGCGCATCGTCAAACGCGAAGTGCGCAAACAGATCTTCTTTCTCCCGCGCGCCCTGCTGTGCTTAATCATTTTTATCATTCCCGGAGTTAATTTGATCTTCCCGGTGCTGTGGTTTTTACTTACCGCCTGGATGGCCTGCATACAGTACTGCGACTATGCCTTTGACAATCACAAGATCACCTTTGAGCAGATGCGAAAGGATCTGGCCGCCAACCGTTTGGCCACCTTCTGCTTTGGGGCGGTCATCGCCCTGGTGCTGACCATCCCGATTTTCAATCTCATCGTACCGCCGGCTGCCGTCTGCGCCGGAACCAAATACTATTTAAAGGTGCAGGAAAAGTACACCCTCGCTTAGGCTTAATCAGGAGGCGCAAATGTATTCATTAACCGGAATGGCCGTATCACCCGGCGTGGCCGCAGGCCCTGCCCTGCTGCTGCGCGGAGCGCCGCACCCGAGCGCGCCGCAGCCGTCCGAGGGTCGCATTGATCCCGAGGCTGAAATCGCCGCCTTTGAACGCACCTGTCAGGACTTTGTCACGCGGCTCTATCACGTGATGCAGGGCCCCGCCCCCGATAAGGTGCGCGATCTGTTCGGCGCCGTCGCCGGCTTCATTACCGCCAAAACCAATCAGGATGAAATCAAAGCCTTGATTGAGCAGGGAATGAGCGCCCGCGCCGCCTGCAGTCAGGTGCTGCTCGATAACCTCAAGGCCTTCTCCAGCAGCGACGATGCCGAAATCAAGGCGCAGGCGCGCGAGCTCAATGCCCTGGCGCGCGAGTTTATCGCCTCCTTAGATCAAACTTATGCCGGCAGCTTCTCCCTGCCCGATCTCACCGCTCCAGCGGTGATCATCGCCCAGGATTTAAGCCCGGCGCGCTTTTTGTGCCTGCACACCGAATTTGTTTCCGCTGTGGTGCTCGAAGGCGGCATGGCCTCGGGACATTTGGGCGTGGTGCTGCGCGAGCTGCGCATCCCGGCGCTGTTCTCGGTCATCGGCGCGACCTCGATTAAAGACGGACAGCGCGTGCTGGTCGATGCCGACAACGGCAGCCTGATAGTTGAGCCCCCGCCTGAAGAGCTCAGCCAGCTTCTGCACGTACAGAATATCCTGCCGGACGAGGAGCTCGATGATCCGATAGAAAATGTCACCGCAGCCTGTTCAGTAGGAGCGTCGCGCGAACTTGAGACCAATCAGGCCGCCGCGCACGGCTTGGGCCTGCTGCGCTCGGAATTTTTATTCTTAGGCTCAGATCATGAGCCGGGCGAGGAGGAGATGACCGATGTCTTCTCCAGTCTTTTTGCCAAGATCCCGTCCTCCGCGCCCATTACCGCCCGCACCTTTGACTTTGCCGGCGATAAGAAGCCGATTTTTACGCTCAATCTGGATGATAAGGGACCGCTGAAGGGCTACGGCGCTAATGTGGGCACGGAGCTTTTGAAAAAAGAAATGCGCGCCCTGCTGCGCGCTGCTCCGGGCCGCGAGATCACCATCGTGTTTCCGCTGGTGACGCGGCTGTCCGAGGCGCGCTGCCTCAATGATCTCTTAACTTCCGCCATCGATGAGCTGCAGGAAAAGGACATCCCCTGCGCACAGTGCAGCACCGCCTTAATGATTGAGACCCCGGCTGCCGTGCTTTCCGCAGCCGCCTTTGCCGAGTTCTCCTCGCGCTTTATCATCGGCACCAGCTCCCTGGCCGAATACGCCAGTGCGCCGCGTCCGCCCGATGAAGCCTTTACGCCCGCTTTAGCCAAAATGATTGCGCTGGCCTGCAGCGGCGCGCACTCAGCCGGCGTCAAGGTCGGCGTGGCCGGACGCTTTGCCGCGCGCGTAGAGCTGCTGCCATTCTTTTTAAAGCTCGGAGTCGATTACATCACCGTAGATTCGTACTCCGTCGGCAGAATCCGCGCAGGGCTTGAGCGGCTCGATACCGTCAAGCACGCGCCGCAGTATTGTGCAGATCTCTATCGGCAGATCATGGATCTGGCTACCGGCCGCGATATCACGGCTTTAATCAACAACTTAAATTTTGGAGGCTGAATGTCGTTTTTAGCGCATTTATTTCGCAGCACCCCGGCCGCCGAGGATGTGGATCTCGTGCTCTATGCCCCTTTAAGCGGCACGCTCCTGCCCTTAACTGAGGTGCCGGATGTGGTGATCTCCGAGCGGGTGGTGGGCGACGGTGTAGCGGTGGTGCCGGACAGCGATACCATTCTGGCCCCCTGCGACGGCACAGTAGCGCGCTTAATGGCCACTCACACCGCTTTTTCGCTGCGCACCATTCATAACTTGGAAATCTACGTCACCTTCGGGCTCGGCGCCATTGATCTGCAGGGCGCGGGCTTTGCCGCCCGCGTGCAGCCGGGGCAAAAGGTCAAAAAAGGCGATCCCATTATTCAGGTGGACACTTCAGTGGTGGGCGATAAATTAAAATCGAGCGTCACCTCGATGATCGTAGTGCGCTCGTCCGGCCAAATAGAAAAGATCACCGCCGGCAGCGGCAAAGCATCCGCCGGAGTGACGCCCTGCGTCTGGGTAAGTTTACAGAAATAACACAGCATGCGCGTGCTCAGCTGCGGGGATGCGCCTTGTCGTAAATACGGCGGATGCGCGCATGAGCTACGTGGGTGTAAATCTCGGTGGTGGTCAGGCTGCTGTGCCCCAGGAGCATCTGCACGGTACGCAGATCGGCATCGTGATTTAACAGATGCGTAGCAAAGGCATGCCGGAAGGTATGCGGCGAGGGCATTTCGCAAAGATTGAGCTGCTCACTGTACTTGCGGATGATGGCCCAAAAGCTCTGACGCTCCAAATGCGCGCCCTTTTTAGAGAAAAAGACATAGACCGGCGGCTGCTTTAACTGTCCGTCTGCTGTTTGAGGCAGCGTTTCGGTTAAAGCGCCGATATAGCGCTGCAGCCACTCCAGGGTCTTTTGGCCGAACGGCACCACCCGCTCCTTACCGCCCTTGCCCTTTTTAAGCACATAGCGCTCCATTAAATTCAGCTCGCTGAAGGTCAAAGTAACCAGTTCACTCACGCGCAGGCCGGTGGCATACAGCAGTTCCAGCATGGCCTTATCCCGCAGCCCCTGCAAAGTCGAAATGTCAGGGGCATTTAAAAAAGCCTCTACCGTCTCCTCGCTTAACACCTGCGGCAGTTTGCGATCGATCTTGGGATTATCAATGCGCGCTAAAGGATCATCGCTGCGCAGTCCCTCCTGCTTAAAAAAACGCTGCAGCGAGCGCAGCGCTGTCAGCCAGTGAGCCTGCGAGCGGGCCTTGGTCTGCTGCTGTTTGGAAATGAGATAATCGCGCACATCCGCGGGCTGACAGGTAAAGATGCTCTGGCTTTGAGTGCGCAGAAAATTACAGAAGCCCTTAATATCGGTCAAATAATTGGCAATCGAGCCCTGCGCCATCCCGCGCTCCAGCAGGAGATAATCCGAGTACTCCCGATACAGGAGCTCCAGGGTCTCCTCACTGTCCGCCCCGGCCCTGCTGTAAGGATCCGGCTCTATCTCAGCTGTCCCCTGCGGCAGCGCGCTGTTAAAGCGCATCCAGGCCTCCTCGGCTGCCGCGTGCAGCTGCGGTGAGCTTAAATGCTGGGATTTCTTCATCAAGTTACGGCAAGGAGCCCCCCGCTTCTTAAGCGGGGGAGGAATTGCCGTCCTCCTGTGGTCTAATTTCAGTTAAATAGGTTCTGCGCTTCTCGATAAGCTTTAATTTCCTGCAGCTTACTCCTGCTGAAATACGGGAGCCGTCGAGTCTGCGCACATCAAAATATCCTGAGG
>CALXNX010000017.1 GCA_944389865.1 uncultured Succinivibrionaceae bacterium | reverse complement strand
CGGCATTACCAAATCGCACTGCGCTGACGCTTACTGCATTGCAGGCAATCTTAAGGCTGAGCGCCTTGAGGGGTACTTTTTCCAAAAGCAGACCCGCCGGCACAACCGCAAAATTCATAAGCTCACTATTCTTAAGGGAGGCATCCGCAAACTCAATCAGGCCCCATACGAAATCAAAGGCTTTCGGCTGTTTGATAAGGTAAAGTATCAAGGAGAAACCGGCTTTATTTTCGGACGCAGAGCCTCAGGCTATTTTGACGTGCGCCGCCTTGACGGCTCCCGTATTTCAGCTGGAGTAAGCTGCAGGAAATTAAAGCTTATCGAGAAGCGCAGAACCTATTTAACTGAAATTAGACCACAGGAGGACGGCAATTCCTCCCCCGCTTAAGAAGCGGGGGTATCCTTGCCGTAAATTGATGAAGATCTTGTTGTACTGCTGAATGACGCACTTTCCAGCGGCAATCAAAAATATCTGCTGCAGATCCTAGGGCTCATGGCAAAACGCAAAGGCATGTCCGAAATTGCCGGAGAAGCCGCAACCGACAGGGCGCATCTGTACAGGATCCTTTCTGAGAAGGGTAATCCTTCGCTTGAAAAGTTCCTGCAGATCCTAAAGGCCGTAAATGTACATTTAAGTGCATCGATTGTTCCGCCAAAAACAGCTGTCTAGCTGAACTGATGCACATATAAATCCGTAAGCTCAGCAGGCGGTGCGTTTAGCTCCCCAATAACGCGATACAGCTGTACGCAATATAGCGACTGCAGTATACATGCCTCCAAGTGAAAACTCTGCAGCACAGCGCCTTAAATGGCCGTGAGTACTGAAAGATCAGGCGGCTGGACCTGGAGGAGAGCGCTGAGAGCTGCGGCCAGAGCCAGTCAGGGCCGACTGCATATGCAGGTTGCTGACGTCTTTCAAACGTCTTCCTTCAGGGAGCAGTAAAATATTCAAAATTTCTACTGCTCAACACCGGCTGCGCCGGAAATACCAGACAGGATCATGCGTTCCCAAACAGACAGAATGCACTCATGTAAAAAACCGCCTCGCGGCGGCTTTTTCTCAGGCGCTTGACGCCAAATTAAGCCCCGTAGGCTTCGCGATAGCGCTCCATCACCGGCAGATGCGATTTGAGCAGCGGATCATCGTTTAAATACTGCATTAAATCGTCAAAGCAGATAATGGAAATGATGTCGATGCCCAGATCGCCCTTGGCCTCATCGATGGCGCTGATGTCGCCGTTGCCCTTTTCCTGACGGTTTAAGGCGATGCAGGCGGCTTTAAAGTTCGCGCCGGCCTTGCGGATAATTCCGTCAGCCTCATGAATGGCGGTGCCGGCGGTGATGACATCATCGATCAGCATCACGTCGCCGCCTAAGGTTGCGCCCACTAAGCTGCCGCCCTCACCGTGATCTTTAATCTCCTTGCGGTTGAAGCACCACGGCACATTAATGCCGTGCTCAGTGGCTAAAGCCATGGCAGTGGCGCAGGCCAGCGGGATGCCCTTATAGGCAGGGCCAAACAGCACGTCAAAGGACAGGCCTGAATTGATTAAAGCCTGAGCATAGCAGGATCCTAAAACAGCCAAATCTGCGCCGGTGCAGAACGATCCGGCATTGAAGAAATAAGGGCTCACGCGCCCTGACTTTAAGATAAAGCTGCCGAACTTCAATACGCCCTTATCCAGAGCCAGTTCGATAAACCTGCGCTGATAATCCTGCATTTTTAATTCTTCCTCCAGCAAAAACAGGCACACTGCCCTAGTCAATTCTATCCTAAAAGGCGTCTGCGTGTTATCTTAATCACCAAATTGGAATTAGGAACCATCATGGAAAGCATTAAAAGCATGACCGGGTTTGCCTCGCGCCGCGTTAATCTCCCGGCAGGCAGCCTCAGCATCGATTTAAAGTCCGTCAACAGCCGCTATTTTGAATTCAGCTGCAAGATTCAGGAAGATTTTAAGTATTTAGAAAGCGCACTGCGCGATAAACTCAAGGCCGCCGCCCTGCGCGGCAAATTTGAGCTCATATTAAGCTTTACCCCCAGCGCCTCCAGCAGTCTGAATTTAAACCGCCCGTTTTTAAATGAGCTGTGCGCGCGCCTGAAGGATATTCAGGAGATCTATCCGCAGGGACAGTGCGATTTAATGCAGATCCTGCTCTACCCCGGTGTGATTTCCCAGGATGAAAGCACCAGCGCAGTATTAGACAGTCAAATCTTAGAGACCTTTGATGCCATACTTGCAGACTTATTGGCCAACCGAGAGCGCGAGGGCGTGCGCCTGGCGCAGGCAATTGCGGATAAGCTCAATGCCATAGAGCAGGATCTCGTTCCGGTCAAGGAGATGCTGTCTGAGCTCACCGCACAGGAGCGCGCTAAATTAACAGAGCGCCTTAAAGCGCTGCCCATTGAAGTGGATCCCAATCGCCTGGAGCAGGAAGTAGCGCTCCTGGCGCAGAAAGCCGATATCGCGGAAGAGTACGATCGCTTATGCTCGCATATCAGCGAAGTGCGCCGCATCCTCAAAAAAGGAGGGGCCTGCGGCAAGCGCCTCGATTTCATGATGCAGGAGTTCAACCGCGAGGCCAATACCATGGCCTCCAAAGCCTCAAATCTGTCACTTACGCAGGTTGCCGTAGAGCTTAAGGTGCTCATCGAGCAGATGCGCGAGCAGGTACAGAATATTGAGTAGCGGCTTAATCGAGGCCCATCTCGCTTTTGGCCAGCCGCAGAATCGAACTTAACATTTTCACAAAGAGCGGCGGGACGCTGTCCCGTCCGCGCTGCTGCATTTCCTGCAGCACCGCAAGCGCCAATCCTGGCTTGCTCTTTTTGTGAATGGCCAGCTCAATCACCTTATCGGCATGCAGATTCTTCTTATCATGCCTAGGGATGCCGGCGGCCTGCTGGAACACCTGCGCAAAGCCGTTGGCGTAGAAGAAATGCTCGATATCAAGGTGCGGCAGCACGGTTAAATGCTCGTCCGCGCAATTGCTGCCCACAAAGGAGGCCACGCTTTGAGCATAACGCTTGCCGGCGTCATCGCCGTCGGTGAGCACGTAGAAGGAAATGCCTAAGGCCGAGGCCAGCTTCATCAAAGGATGCAGGCCGCATTGGGCAAATTCCACCATGCGGATACCCTCACAGGCCAGGGAAATTCCCAATAAGGCCGCCATCTCCGAGAGCATCCAGATCTCGGTCTCCCCTTCCACAAAGATCCAGGTACGGGCAAAGAGCGTCATGGGTCGGTTTAAGCGGATATGGAAGGCAATACGGCGCAGATCATCGGCCGATAAGAAGTGCTCCGGCACCGCATAGCAGCGGGTGTCGTAGTACTGCCGGCACAAACGGCGCAGCGAGAACAGCGGAATGGCAGAAATCAGATCGCCGGAGTTAGTGGTAACAATCTTCTGTACCGGCACCGGCTCCACCACCGACCAGAAGGACAGCAGGACTGAAGGGTGCATGCGGCTTTCAATATCCTCTAAGATGAGAATCGGCCTCGCATAGCGGTCAAAGCGCCGAGCGCCCTTGGAGACAAATAGTGCGGAGGCAAACATCACTGCCAGGAGTTTTTCTTTATTGAGCTCCGGACTTTGCAGCGAGTGCTTTAAGGAAGATAAGGACTCCAATGAAACCGGACGGGTCACCATGTCCTTAATGCTGCGCTGCCGGGTGCGGCCGCGCCGGAACATGTGCGCATTGTGCCCGTAGGAGGAGAGATACTTTTGAGAGATTTCATTTAAAGTGCGCAGGCCCTCGAGCACCTCAGCGCTGGTGGCATCCGGATCGACGGACAGCTCAGTGAGCATTTTGGAAAAATCGTATATCTCCTTTTCCTCAGGATTGGTGATCGCAGGCTCATCCTCTTCGTCGTCAGTGCCGCTGCTGCGGCTGTCGCGCATGCGCAGCACCGGGTTCATGGCCATGAGCTGGAGCAGGATTTTCTCAGTGGAGCAGTTAATAATCGCCCCGCGCCGATCAAGAAGATAATGCTCGGTGATGAAATTGCCGTTTTTTTCGTAGCCGATGGCCTGCCAATGGATGCGGTGCAGCCCGTCTGAGCACAGCTGCCAGGCAGGATTCAAGCTCTGCAGACGCTTGGAGTGCTCCAATACGCCGGCGCCCGGCTCCGTGAAAATTAAATCGATAGCGAGGAACTTGGCCTCTTTAATAAAGACGTCGCCGGCGACGAAATCAAAATCCTCTAAAAACAGCTGACGCAGGGGCTCTGAAATCAGCTCGCTGTGATCTTCAGCCTGCTGGGCCTGCAGCTCGGCGATCTCCGGCCCCGGATCTTTACAGACTGCAGGCTGTCCCTTAGTCTTAGCAAAATCGATGGCCGGGCGCTCCTTTGGAGGCGCGCTGGGAGCGCTGCGCTGGGATCTGCGCAGGGCGCGGGCGCGGCGCTCATCCTGCTCGTTTTCACTGAACTTCAGCTCAATGGGGACGTAAAGATCTTCCTTAGTAAATGAACAGATCTCCCCTTGTCCCAGCATCAAATACAGCGCGCTTAATAAAGATGATTTACCCCAGGTATTCTCACCTATAAGCACGGTGCTGCCGGAGGAAAAACGGATATTCAAATGCCGCAGACCGCGGAAATTGGTGACTTCGCAGGATTCCAGATACATCGGGCTGTCTCCTTTATGCTTATCTAACTATAAAAACTGCATCTGCGAGGGATGTATAGCTGCTGCCTTTATATTTGAACACTATAAGATGAAGCCGCCTGCTCGTAAAATTATCGATATATTTATTAATCTGCGGCTCAATTACGTCAAAAGCGCGCTTTAACTTCCAGGATTCATTTAAATCACTAAGATCAGACAAAATTAAAATTTAAAAAATCATTGGTAAGTACCCGTTTGCCCATCTGCTTCAGGCTGTACGCAACACTTTGGGATCCGGCGAAGGCATCGAGGACGGTAAGGCAGTCAGCCGGAACCTCATTTGCAATCCACTTGCGGTGTATATACTTTGCACCCAGATACTGCGGTTTAGGAAAAGAATAACCAAAGAAATCGAAATTCTGAAACAAATTGCTCACTGCAGTTTCCACCGCACCATGACTCTTACTAACTGCGCAGAATTAGGCCGCGGCCGCAGGCCGCGGTTTTTAACAACTATTTGCGCCGCCACACGGTGCCCTGCGGACCGTCTTCGAGCACAATGCCCATGGCGGTGAGCTTATCGCGCGCAGCGTCGGCGCGGGCAAAATCACGGGCCTTGCGGGCGGCATTGCGCTCGGCAATTAAGGCTTCAATTTCGGCTGTCTGCGGATCATCGCCCGCACCTGCATCGCCCTTTAAATAATCCTCAGGCTGCTGATACAGGATGCCTAAAACTACGCCCAGGCGCTGCAGCCGGGCGGCCAGCTCCGCCTTCTCTTTACCGTCTGCTTTATTGACGGCCTTAGCTAAATCAAAGAGCACCGCCATCGCGCCCGGGGTGTTGAAGTCGTCATCCATGAGATCGGTAAAGCGCTCTTCATAAGTGCTCTGCGGCAGATCTGCCGGCACCGCGCTGACATCGATACCGCGCAGAGCCGTATACATGCGGCTTAAGCCGGCCTTAGCCTTATCCAGGTTTTCAGTGGAGTAATTGAGCGCTGAGCGATAATGGCCCGAGAGCAGGAAGAAGCGCACGGTTTCGGCATCGTAATGCTCCAGCACATCGCGGATGGTGAAGAAGTTGTTCAGGGACTTGGACATCTTCTCTTCATTGATCATCACCATGCCCGAGTGCATCCAATAGTTCACATACGTGGTGTGGAAGGCGCAGCAGGACTGCGCGATCTCATTTTCATGGTGCGGGAAGATTAAATCCGAGCCGCCGCCGTGAATATCAAAGTGCTCGCCCAAATACTTGTGATTCATCGCTGAGCATTCAATATGCCAGCCCGGACGCCCCTCGCCCCAGGGCGACGGCCAGGCCGGCTCTCCGGGCTTGGACATCTTCCACAGCACGAAGTCAAAAGGACTGCGCTTGCTCTTCTCTACCTCGACGCGCGCGCCGGCGTTGAGCTCGGACAGCTTCTGCCCCGATAAAGCGCCGTACTGCGGGAAGGACGAAAGCTCGAACATCACATCGCCGTTGCCGCCGACGTAGGCGTGGCCGCCGGCAATTAAACGCTCACAGATGTCGATGATGTCTGTAATATTGTCGGTAGCGCGCGGCTCGTCATCCGGGCGCAGGATGTTGAGCCTGTCAAAATCCTCGTGCATTTTGACGATGAACTCATTGGCGAGATCGCCGGCCTTGACCCCGCGCTCATTGGCGCGCTTGATGATCTTGTCGTCAATATCGGTGATATTGCGCACATAGTGGACCTTATAGCCGCGATAACGCAGATAGCGCACGATCATGTCGAAGTTGACAAAGGTACGGGCATGACCTACATGGCAGTAATCATAGACCGTCACTCCGCAGACATAGATGCCGATTTCACCGGGATGAATGGGTACAAATTCCTGTTTTTGATGCTTAAGGGTATTGTAAATCTGCAGCATGACGCACTCTCTTCCAATCTTGACCGTCAAATGGGTTAAAATTCAGTTTTAACCGCAGATTTTAAACCAGTGGAGTTATTTATGATAGTTCTTGAGACTAATCTTGGCACCATCGAGCTGGAGCTGGATCACGCCAAGGCCCCGGAAACTGCCGCCAACTTTGAACAGTACGTCAAAGACGGCCATTACGACGGCACCATTTTCCATCGCGTAATTAAGGGCTTTATGATCCAGGGCGGCGGCTTTACCCCGGAGATGAATCAGAAGCCGACCCGCGCCCCCATTGCCAACGAAGCTGACAACGGCCTCGGGAACGAACGCGGCACCATCGCCATGGCCCGCACTCCGGATCCGCACTCCGCTACCGCCCAGTTCTTCATCAACACCGTCAACAATGACTTCTTAAACTTCCGCAGCAAGGATATGATGGGCTGGGGCTACTGCGTATTCGGCAAAGTAGTCAGCGGCATGGATGTCGTAGATAAGATTGAGAGCTTAAAGACCCATACTGCAGGCCAGTTCGCCGATGTGCCGGTGGAGACTGCCGTAATTGTGCGCGCCACCATAAAAGACGATGCCAAATAATCTTAAATTATAAAAACTGTTTAATAACAAATAATTGAACTCTTTGCAGGCAGCCTGAGCGGCTGCCTGCATACCAAAGGGAAAGACATGGCCATCTACATCACCGCCGATCTGCATCTGTCCGATCTAACCTCTGATCTGACGGCGGCGCTGCGCGCCTTTACTGAAAAGCTGCGAAGCGGCGATAAATTGATTATCGCCGGCGATCTGTTTGATTTCTTTGTCGGCATCGATCCGGCCGATCGCACCCAAAAGGCGGTCAAGGAGATCGCGGCGCAGGCCAGACAGCGCGGCATTACGCTGAGCTTCATGCCGGGTAATCGCGATTTTCTCATGCGCGCCAAAGAAGCGCAGTATTTCGGCTTTGAACTGCTCCCCGAGTATCACCGCATCTCCGCCCCCTACGGCGAGATCTTAGTCATCCACGGCGATGCGCTGTGCACTAACGATCTGCAGTATCAAAAGTTCAAGCGCCGCTGCCGCAATCCGCTGCTGCAGCGCCTCTTTTTAATGCTGCCTTTAACCTATCGCCGCCGCATCGGGGCCAAAATCCGCGCGCACAGCAGCAGTGCCGCGCCCGGCCGGCGCGATCCGCTGATCTACGGCCCGGTGCCGCGCACCATCGAGGCTCTGCTGCGCCATTTTAACTGCACCCACTTAGTGCACGGACATCTCCATCATTATGAGCGCTATGCCGGCGAAACCCCCAGCGAAAAAGCGCGCCTGTCCTTAGGCGCCTGGGGCTCGACTTTCAGCTATGTGCGCTTGGACGGCAACGGGCTGGCGCACGTGCAGAAGCCGCTGTCGCTGCTCCTGCCCGATCTGCTGCGCCGCCGCCAGCGCTAATGCGCCTGCGCCCAATTGTCGGCAATGCCGATGCCGACCTCTAAGGGCACATCCAGCTGCACGACATTCTCCATCAGATCCTTAATGCGCGCAGCAGCTTCATCTGCAAAGTCCTCTTTGACCTCAAACACCAGCTCATCGTGCACCTGCAGCGTCATGCGGATTAACCCCGGCGGCAGCGTACCGATCCAGTGATCAATTTTGAGCATCGCCTCTTTGATGATCTCTGCCGCCGAACCCTGCATCGGCGCGTTGACGGCGGCGCGCTCGGCTCCTGAGCGGCTGCAGGCATTGGCCGCATTGATGGAATCAAAGCTGATGCGGTGGCCTAACAGCGTGGTGACGTATTCCTGCTCATGAGCCTGCTTTTTCACTGCCTCCATATAGGCCGGCACCTGCGGATAGCGCTTGAAGTAATTTTCCACGTAGGCTGACGCCTCCTTATAGCTCATGCCGGTCTGGCGGGACAGCCCGTGGGCGGACATGCCGTACATCAGGCCGAAATTGGTGGCCTTAGCGTGTGCGCGCTCAGCATCGGTCACCTCTGCAATCGGCTTGCCTAAAACTTCAGCAGCAGTAGCGCGGTGAATGTCCTGATGGTGGTTAAAAGCCTCAATTAAAGCTGGCACCTTGGCAATATGCGCAATCAGGCGCAGCTCAATCTGCGAATAGTCCGCCGATAAAATTTTGTACCCCTCAGGTGCGCAGAAGGCCTGTCGCACCTGCCGGCCCTCAGGGGTACGCGCGGGAATATTCTGCAGATTAGGATCGGACGATGACAGGCGGAAAGTCACTGTGCCGGCCTGATTGAAGGAGGTATAGATGCGCCCGTCCGGCTGAATTAAGGTCGGCAGCTTTTCGGTATAGGTCGCGGTGAGCTTGGATAAGGTGCGGCTGCGCAGAATCAAATTGGCGATATCGTACTGCGGAGCGATGTCCTGCAGGATCTCCTCTGCTGTCGAGTAGGCCGGCGCACCGTTTTTCATCTGCACCTTGCGCGGATACGGAATGCCTAAGGTGACAAAGAGCATCTGCCCCAGCTGCTTGGGAGAGGATAAATTAAAGCGCGATCCCGCCGCCGCAAAGATGTCGCTCTGCACCTTTAAAAGTTCAGCGTTGAGCTTTTCATTCTGACGCTTAAGCTCGGCGGCGCTGACGTAGGCCCCGGTGCGCTCCATGTGATACAGCACCTGCATAAAGGGCATTTCCTGTTTGAAAAACAGATCGTTAAGCGACGGAATATCCGCCAGCTCCTGGAGCAGGACCTGACATAAGCGCAGACTGACCTCAGCATCCTCTCCGGAGTAAATCGCCGCCTTGTCGCCGTCCACCTGCGCAAAAGAAGCATGCCGGCTGCCGCCCGTGACCTCTGCAAAAGTCATCGTGCGGTAGTGCAGATATTTCGCCGCCAGCGCATCTAATGACACCCGCTGCACTGAATTTAACAGATGCGCCGCCAGCATGCTGTCGGCGTATACCCCCTGCACTTCGATGCCGGCGGCAAAGTGCAGTACCAGAAGGTCAAATTTGACGTTATGGCCGTATTTTTTGACAGCCGGATCGGCAAATAAAGGCTGCAGCTGCGCCTTGACCTCGTCTAAAGTGAGCTGCTGCGGGCAGTTGACGTAATCGTGCCCCAAAGGGATGTACCAGCCCTCTAAGGGCTTGACCGCACAGGAGATGCCGACTAATTTGCAGGTCTGCGCCTGCAGACTGTCCGTCTCAGTATCAAAGGCAAAGGCGCCGGCCTCCTTGATGGCAGCGCATAGAGCGTCCAGCTTCTCGGGGGTATTGACCAGAATGAAATGGGAGTGTGCGCTCTCAAAAGTCTGCAGCTCCTGCGCAGGCGCTGCAGCGGCCGGCTCTGCGGGAGCCGAATCCTGAGCTTTGACCGCGGCCGCCGCCCGCGCCAATTCTTCCGCAGTTAAAGGGGCCAGCTTGTCCGAGCTGCCATCTGCACTGGCCGCAGCGTCCAGATCCGTCCCCGGAGGCACGGTATCGTAAAGCGGCGCACGCACTTCATCCTGATAGAGCCGCCTGAACTCCAGCTCGCGGTAAAGCTTGAGCAGCTCCAGATGCTGCGGCACCGGCGGCTTGAGCTCATCCAGCGGGATGGGCAGCGGCACATCAGTCTTGATGGAGGCCAGCTGATAGGAGAGCTTGATAATGGGCAGCTCTGCCATGAAGCGCGCTGCAAAGGTCTTGGCTCCGCGGAAGGAGAGTGTAGCCGCCAGCTCCGGATGCGCCTCAATATCCTTAATGCCGCCGATGCCCTGCAGCACGCTGACTGCGGTGACATCGCCCACCTTGGACATGCCGGGGATATTGTCCGAGCTGTCGCCCTTTAAGGCCAGTAAATCAATAATAAGCTCCGGCGGCACCCCGTATTTTTCAATCACGGCGGCTCTATCATAGGTTTTTTCATTCATGCTGTCGTACAGCGTGATGTGATCGTTCACCAGCTGGGCTAAATCCTTATCTCCGGTGCAGATGATGCTGGAGCGCTTAACCTGTTCGCAGGCTTTGGCATAAGAGCCTAAGACATCGTCAGCCTCCACGCCCGGCACGCTGATTAAGGGCAGACCTAAAGCGCGCACTAAGCGCTGCACATTTTCAATCTGCACGACCAGATCTTCAGGCATCTTGGGGCGATTGGCCTTGTACTCGGGGTACAGCTCATTGCGAAAGCTCCCGCCCCTGGCATCGAATACTGCCGCCATCGGCAGGCCGCGATAGCGCTCCATTAAGCGGCGCAGCATCGAGCTGATGATCAAGGTAGCTCCGGTCGGCACTCCGGTGGAGGTGGTAAAGCCGGTTTTAGCGGCGTAATAGGCGCGATATAAAAATGACGAGCCGTCAATCAGCACTAAGGCTTCCGGCATAATGTGTTCCCCCAAAAACAAGGCTGCCCGGCACCGGGCGGCAAAATAGAGATTTCCTGAGGCATTTTAGCAAGGGCGCGTGCGCCGCGCCGCTCTTTTTAGGCTACAATGCGCCCCGGGCTGACGCCTTTTATGTTGAGAAAATTTATGATGAGTCTGCAGCAACCTCTTAAAAAACTGTTCTGCCTGCACGTGTTTATCATCGTGCTGAGCAATTATGCCGTAC
Source organism: uncultured Succinivibrionaceae bacterium (assembly GCA_944389865.1). GTDB lineage: Bacteria > Pseudomonadota > Gammaproteobacteria > Enterobacterales > Succinivibrionaceae > Avisuccinivibrio. The sequence goes on along the minus strand of CALXNX010000017.1, from coordinate 30,043 downwards.
AGATCCCGGTAACCATCTGCGGCATTGATTCCACTTGGGGCACTTTTACCTATCCCTTTATCTTTTTAACTACTGATCTGACCGTGCGCATTTACGGCGCTTCCACCGCCCGCCGCGTGATCTTTACGGCCATGATCCCGGCTCTGTTTATTTCCTACGTGGTCGGCACCATCTTCGCCCACGGTGATTTCCAGGGCTTAAATGCTTTAGGCGCGTTCTCAATCTTCGTGTTCCGCATTTCCGCCGCCTCCTTCGCCGCCTACGTCATGGGGCAGCTGGCTGACATCCTGGTATTCGCGCGCCTGCGCCGCTTAAAGCAGTGGTGGCCCGCCCCGGCAGCCTCCGCCATCGCCGGCAATGCGCTCGATACCTACGTGTTCTTTGCCGTAGCCTTCTATCAGACCACTGACGCCTATATGGCGGCCAATTGGTTCTCGCTGGGCCTCGTTGACTACGCGGTAAAGATCTCCGCCTCCCTGGCCCTCTTCGTGCCGCTGTACGGCATCCTGTTAAACCTTTTGGCCAAACTGGTGTTCAAGCGCCCCTTAACCGGCATCAGCGCCGCTTAAGCCTGTCCCTTTTCAGGCTGCCCCGCCGTTTTTCCGTCAGCCTGGGCGGCGGACAGCTGATTAAAAATCGCAACTTATTAAGCCGCCGGCTGCGGCATGATAAGATGCTTTCATCTAACACTATTGAGGAATTATCATGAGCGTTCAGCACATTACCGATGACGAATATGAGAATGCGGTCTTAAAGAGCGAGACTCCGGTACTGGTGGATTTCTGGGCACCGTGGTGCGGCCCGTGCAAGATGGTCGGCCCGATCCTGGAAGAGCTGTCCGAGGAGTTAAGCGGCGTCAAGATCGTCAAGATCGACATCGATCAGAATAATGCCTGGGCCGGCAAGTTAGGCATTATGAGCATACCCACCATGCTGATCTACAAGGACGGTGAAGTGGTGGCCAAGCAGGTAGGCGCCCTGCCTAAAGAAGAGCTCAAAGGCTTCATTCAGGCTCATATCTAACCCCTGCCCATCCCGCCGCCATGGCGGGATTTCTTTTCTCTGCTCTCTGCATCTGCACAAATTTGCTAAACTTGTGCGCAGCTGGAACGGCCGCAGTTTAATGCGTGACCGCCCTTTTCTGATCTTTTATTTAATACGAGGACTGTCGCGCAGAACAGCTGCGGCAGCTGAGCTGATATGAGTCTTAATATTTTGCTTTTATGCGGCGGCGACGGCGCTGAGCATGAAATTTCCTTAATCTCCGCCGATTACGCGGCCCAAAAACTGCAGGCCAATCAGGATTACCAAGTGATCCGCGCCTGCCTGCATCAAGGGCGCATGATGCTCACGGACGGTACCGCTGCCTCTTTAATCCCGGAAGGCGTCTTATTAACCAAATCAGGCGAGATTAAGCTTGACTGTGCGGTGCCCTGCATTCACGGCACCCCGGGCGAGACCGGCGAAATTCAGTCCTTTTTCAAATTAAACGGACTGCCGTATATCGGCTGCAGCGCTGAGGCCAGCATGGTGTGCTTCAACAAGGTCACCACCAAGCTCTATTTAACCGCCCTGGGGCTTCCCCATACCCCGTATACCTGGATTGCTGCGGATGATCCGCAGCGCAGGGCTAAAGCTGAGCAGTTCTTTGATACATACGGCGATGTGTATGTGAAGGCGGCCAGCCAAGGCTCGTCGATTGGCTGCTATCACGTCACTAAAAAAGAAGATCTGCTCGACAGCGTGGCTGAAGCCTTTACCTTCTCGGATTTGGTACTGCTGGAAAAAAACATCATTCATCGCGAGCTGGAAGTGGCCGCTTATCAGCGCGGCGCGGACGGCGAGGTAGTGGTGACGCCGCCTGGCGAAATCATCATGCCGCAGAATGTGTTCTATACCTACGAGGAAAAGTACTCCAAGGACTCCGGCACTGTCACTACCGTCGAGCCTGAGGGACTTTCCCAAGAGCAGATTGAGACCATCCGCGCTTATGCATATCGCGCCTTCAAAGGGCTGCAGCTGCGCGATCTGTCCCGCATCGACTTCTTCTTAAGCGATAAAGGCGAGATCTTAATTAACGAGATCAATACCTTCCCGGGCATGACTCCGATCTCGATGTTCCCCAAGCTCCTGGAGCATCACGGCTGGAATATGACGGACTTCTTCACCGGCTGCATCGAGCGTGCGCTGGCCCGCAAAGAAAAAGGTCAATACTGACGCGCAAACTTTAAGGGCAGCCGCAATCGGCTGCCCCTGTCACCTCAAAGCACATTCTTTATGAGCGCTTCATAGCCTCAAAGAACTCTTCATTGGTCTTAGTCATCGACAGCTTGTCGATTAAGAATTCCATAGCCTCGATTTCGCCCATAGGATGCACGAACTTGCGCAGGATCCACATCTTCTGCAGCTCATCCGGGGTGGTCAGCAGCTCCTCGCGGCGGGTGCCGGAGCGGGTCACGTCGATAGCCGGGAACACGCGCTTTTCAGCAATCTTGCGCGATAAGTGCAGTTCCATATTGCCGGTACCCTTGAACTCTTCGTAAATCACTTCGTCCATCTTGGAGCCGGTGTCGATTAAGGCCGAAGCAATGATGGTCAGCGAGCCGCCTTCTTCCACATTGCGGGCTGCGCCGAATAAGCGCTTGGGGCGCTGCAGAGCATTGGAGTCCACACCGCCGGTTAACACCTTGCCGGAGGCCGGCACTACAGTATTGTAGGCGCGGGCCAGGCGGGTAATGGAGTCCATTAAGATCACCACATCGCGCTTGTGCTCGACTAAGCGCTTGGCCTTCTCAATCACCATTTCCGCTACCTGCACGTGACGGGCTGCGGGCTCATCGAAAGTCGAGGCCACCACTTCACCCTTGACCATGCGGCGCATCTCGGTCACTTCCTCCGGGCGCTCGTCAATTAATAAGACGATCAGCACGCACTCAGGATTGTTGATGGAGATGGAATGGGCGATATTCTGCAGGAGCATGGTTTTACCGGCTTTAGGCGGGGCCACGATCAGGCCGCGCTGGCCCTTGCCGATAGGAGCGGTCAAATCAATGACGCGGGCGGTTAAATCTTCTTTAGAGCCGTTGCCCAGCTCCAAGCGCATGCGCTCCTGAGCAAATAAAGGGGTTAGGTTTTCAAACAGGATCTTGTTGCGGGCATTTTCCGGACGCTCAAAATTTACCGTATCAACTTTGAGCATGGCGAAGTAGCGTTCGCCTTCCTTGGGGGGTCTGATTTTGCCGGAAATCGAATCGCCGGTGCGCAGATTGAAGCGGCGGACCTGGCTCGGGGAGACGTAGATATCGTCGGGACCGGCCAGATAGGAGCTGTCAGCGCTTCTTAAAAAACCGAAACCATCCGGCAGGACCTCAATGACGCCTTCGCCGAAGATATCCTCGCCCTGGCGGGCGCACTGCTTGAGCAGATTGAAGATGATTTCCTTTTTACTCATGCGGGCACTATTTTCAATGCCTGCTTGATCGCACATCTCGACTAACTGTGCAACCGGGGTGTTCTTAAGTTCGTTAAGATTCATAATTAAATTAATTGTGGGCTGTAACGTCAGATAGTCCAGCAAATATACAGTTCAAGAAAATGCGGGCAAACCAGAAATGCAGTTGCGGCACATAACAGGAAAACGATAACAGGAACGTTATCGGCGCACATGATACCACAAAAATCAGCACCTGATTAAGGACTGCCGGATTTATGCGTCATTCATCGGCCAAGGCGCATAACCTCAGGAGGCGCAGCGCACGAAGATCCGGCTGATATTCGGGCGGCCCAGGGCTCTGAGCATCTCCTCCACAAAGGGGCTGGGTCCGGCTTCGGTAATACCTGCAGAGTAGCTGAAGCCTTTTTGGGCCCAGCACAGAAACAGCAGCTTTTTGGCGCGCGTAATGGCCACGTAGGCCAGACGGCGTTCTTCAGCTTCCCGATCTTCCGTCCTGCTGAAGGTAAAGGGCAGCAGTCCCTGCTCAAAGCCTGAAATAAAGACCGTGTCAAACTCGAGGCCCTTGGCTGCATGAATGGTAAAGAGCCGCACCCTGCCGGTATTGGCCGCAGCGCTGCCGTTTTCATCGAGCTCGCCCGAGCCCATTAAGGCGGCATTGCTTAAAAAGGCAATCACCGGTCCAAAGGGCCGGCCCTGGGCATCGGTGGTAGGCGCTCTCTGCTCCTGCGCGGCAATGACCTGCGCATTGCTGATAAGCTCATCGAGGTTGGCGCGACGGCCGCTGTCCTCACGACTCTGCTCTTTTTCATCTATCTGCTGATAGTAATGATAGAGCCCGCTCTGCTCCAGGATCTGCGTCAGCAGCGCATCCGGATCCGCCTCCTGCTTAATGGACTGCTGCAGCTTATCCATGAGCTGATAAAAAGGCCTGGCCGCCCGCACCAAGGCTTTGATCTCGCGCCCGGCCTCCCCGCCCTGCGCCATGTAGTCCAAGGTGAGCTTCAAGGCCTGCATTAAGGAGCAGCGCCGCTCTCCGGCTATCTGCTCGAGCAGGCGCACCTTGGCAGTGCCCATGCCGCGCGGCGGCACATTGATGATGCGGTTAAAGGCGGCATCATCGCTGGGATTGACGGCAAGGCGCAGATAAGCCAGCGCATCCTGCACTTCCTTGCGGTCAAAAAAGCGCAGGCCGCCGTAAATGGAGTATTTAATGCCGGCGGCAGAGAGCGCCTGCTCTAAATTGCCTGAGCGTGAATTATTGCGGTACAGAATGGCAATATGCGACGGATCAGCGCCGTCAGCGAGCAGCCTCTTAATACGCCGCGCGATGCGCCGCGCCTCATCCATGCCGTCCCAGCCTTCCAAGAGATACACCTTAGCGCCGCCGCCTACGGTCGAGCGCAGCTGCTTATCAGTCAGGCGCTCGGGATTATGTGCAATTAAGGCGTTGGCAGCGGCCAGGATCTCGGAAGTGGAGCGATAGTTGTACTCCAGCTTAAAGAGCTTTACCGGGGCAAAATCCTGCTCAAAATTGCGCAGATTGCGGTAATCCGCGCCGCGCCAGCCGTAAATGGACTGATCATCATCGCCCACGGCAAAGATGTGATTATCCGGACCTTTAAGGAGTTTAATCAGGCGGTACTGCAGACTGTTGGTATCCTGAAACTCATCGACCAGGATCTCTGCAAAGCGGCGCTGCTGCAGTGCACGCAGTTCCGGATGCGTCTCAAAAAGCTCGACCGTGCGCAGCAGCATTTCAGAAAAATCTACCTGATTGCCCGCCTGACAGGCCCGCTCATAGAAAGGATAGAAGTCAGCGACAATGCCGTCTTCATTATCTGCCAAAGATCCGCGCAGCAGCTTTGAGGCCTCCTTAGCGCGCAGCCCAGCCTCCTTTAAAGCGCTGATGCGGGCGGCGAGCTGCGCCGGCTTCATATCGCAATTCTTCATCCTGAAATGAATATCGTTAAGGCGCAGCATCTCAGCGCGCTGCGCGCTGGGCAGCAGATCAAGCTTCGCTCTGTCCTTTGCAGCACTGACGCCTTGATTTATAAGATGCTTAATCAGATCGGTCTGCCCCTGCACATCGAGAATGGTAAAGCCCGGGGACAGATCTGCCTGCAGCGCGTAGGAGCGCAGAAAGCGGCCGCAGATGGAGTGGAAGGTGCCGCACCACAGCCCGGTGAGATCAATGCCCTCCAAATGCATAGCCTCAATGCGCGTGCGCATCTCGGCCGCCGCCTTATTGGTAAAGGTCACAGCCAGGATGCGCCGCGCCGGGATCTCCTCCACAGCCAGAAGCCAGGCCGTGCGGGACACCAGGACGCGGGTCTTGCCGGTCCCGGCGCCTGCCACAATCAGCATGTTCTGGCGCGGGGCAGTCACCGCCGCATGCTGCTGCTCATTTAAATATGCCGCCAGGCTGTGAGCTTCACTCATTCCTGCGCCGCCTTGATGCCTGAAAGCATGAGCAGAGCGTCAACGCTGGGCTTTCTGCCTCTAAAGGCGATGAAGGCCTCCATTGGATCGCGCGCGCCGCCCACGGCCAGGATATTGTCCCTGAAGGAGCGGCCGGTTTCCGGATTGAAAATCCCCTCTTCAAGGAAGCGCCCGAAGGCGTCTGCAGCCAGCACTTCAGCCCATTTATAGCTGTAATAGCCTGCCGCATAGCCGCCGGCAAAGATGTGAGTAAAGGAGTGCGGGAAGCGCGAGTGCGGATACTGCGGCACTACCGCAGTCTGCGCACGTACTTCCTGCAGCGTCTCTAAAACGCGCCCGCCCTTTTCCGGGTCGTAATTTAAATGCAGCTTGAAGTCAAAGAGCGCAAACTCCAATTGGCGCAGCATCGCCATTGCCGACTCAAAGTTCTTGGCGGCAATCAGAGCGTACAGCTTGTCCTCAGGCAGGGGCTCGCCGGTGCCGACTTTGCTGGACAGGAAATTTAAGGTCTCCTGCTGCCAGGCAAACTCTTCATTAAACTGCGAGGGCAGTTCAACCGCATCCCAAGGCACCCCGTTGATGCCGGAGACGTCGGCGATATCGATGCGGGTCAGCAGCTGATTGAGCCCATGGCCGAACTCATGGAATAAGGTCACCACTTCAGCGTGAGTAAGCTCTGCGGTCCGGCCGTTGACCGGCGGCGTGAAATTGCACACTAAGTAGGCGACCGGCAGCTGCAGCGCGCCGTCAGCGCGGAAGCGCCGGCTCTGACACTCATCCATCCATGCGCCGCCGCGTTTGCCCTCACGGGCGTATAAATCCAGGTAGAAGGTGCCGATGCGGCTGCCGAAGCTGTCGTGCACGTCATAGCAGGTCACATCCTCCTGCCACACATCAACCCCGAGACGCGGCCGGATGGTGATGCCGTAAACGCGCTGGGCGCACTCAAACAGCCCGGCAATGACCTTATCGACCGGGAAATACTGCCGCAGCTCTTCCTCGCTGAAGGCAAAGCGCTCCTTTTTAAGCTTTTCAGAGTAATAGGTCACATCCCAAGGCTCAAGCTCAGCGCAGTCCTGAGCGGCGGCAAAGGCGCGCAGCTCCTGCATTTCGCGCAGTCCCTGAGGCTTGGATTTGCGGGCTAAATCTTCAAGAAAGTCCACCACTTCCGTCGTGGTATGAGCCATCTTGGTGGCCAGCGAGAGCTCAGCGTAATTATTAAAGTCAAGCAGCTGCGCCATTTCATGGCGCAGCTTTAAGATCTGCTCCATTACCGGGCCGTTGTCAAACTGTCCGGCCTGAGGACCCAACTCTGAGGCGCGGGTATTGTAGGCCTCGTAAAGATCCTGCCTGAGCTCCCGCTTATCCGCGTACATTAAGACCGGCAGATAAGACGGCATATCGAGGGTAAAGACCCAGCCGTCAAGACTGCGCTTTTCAGCCTCCGCTTTAGCCAGCTTCAGCACGCCCGCAGGCAGTCCCTTAAGCTCCTCGCGATCCGTTACCTGCTTAGTATAGGCATGCGTGGCATCGAGCACCTGATTGGCAAAGTCCGACTGCAGCTGCGACAGCTGCGCGCTGATCTCGGTAAAGCGCGCCTTCTTATCCTCGGGCAAAAGCACGCCGGTGAGCTTGAAGTCGCGCAGCGAATTATTGATGGAAGTCTGCTGCGCCTCGGTGAGTAGCGCAAAGGCATCGCTGTCCTTAATGCGCCGCAGCACCTGATATAAGGGCAGATACTGCCCGGCCCAGGAGGAGTATTCAGCTAAAAGCGGCAGGCAGGCATCATGGGCCTCACGCAGCTTTGGGGTATTGCACACTCCGTTTAAATGGGAGATCACCGACCAGATCTTGGAAAATTTATCATCCGCCTCTTCAATCGGAGCCAGCACGCTGTCCCAGGTAGGCTGCTCCCCCGGCTCCTGCGCCTTGGCGGTAACGCGCTTAATTACCTCTGTGCAGTGCGCAATGGCCTGCTGTACCGCCGGCAGGACGTGCTCGGGCTTTAAGGCTGAGAAAATGGGCAGACCCTCGATATGCAGCAGCGGGTTGAAATCTTCAGTCATACTTAATCCTTCCTTATTTATGCTGGAGAAATTATGCGCAAAAATGGGCAGGGGCGCAAATGCTCAGAGCGGACAATTACGAGTACCAGCCGCTCCCAGCTGTGGAGTTCAATCTAAGAAAATGCTGTAATCAAGTACTTTAAACTCAGTTAAGGATCTAAAATTACATTTTATTAAAAGGGTTTGATATATGATAGTAATAAATTACGAGTTTGATAAAGCGTTAGTTAACTCCTTAGTAGGCAAAAAAAATTCCTAAAATATAAATGTGATGCTTTTACTGCATCAAATGTTGTGCATGAGGTTGCAGGGCTGTTTATTGGAGATAAGGTGCTTGCATTAAGATCTCCAGAAGAACCGGTACAGTATTTAGGAGATACTGATGATATTGCCTTTATGAAATTATCACTGGAAAAAGAAAGCGATATTTGCTCTGCATTTGTTAATGTACAGCAAGTTGATAATACTGTAAATGCAGTGATAGAGTCGGTGAAGTTAATAAATGAACATCAAATTCTTAAAAAAGATAATAAAATAGAATTTGAAGCTTTTGTTACCCGGGCAATATTATTTAAGTTTAAAGAAGGGCTCGAACTAATGTTTGAGAAAGATAATTGGATATATTCAGACTGCATAGTGATTAATAAGGGATACGCTTTGGAAAGCAGGCTGTCAGATATAGCTGATTTTTCTAAAGGATGGGAACAGGTTGGTGTTGTTGCTGAATGTACCAGGAGTAAAGTGATTTTTAAATAATCAATTCCGGGAGGAGAGTGTAATGTAATCTGTGCCCGAGCTTAAAATCTAATCAGCCATGCACGAAGTCTCCATTGAATATACTCAGTGCAGGGCAGATTTAGGGAACCGGGGCGAACCTTGTCCATCAGCCTCCTTAAGGAGATGTGCTCTTCCCCATTGGAAGCATTAGATGTTTTATCAATATTTTTTGAAACGTCAAAAATTCCATTTGGAGTCAGGTGAAATATCATGCAGTTACCCTGAGCCCCCGGGGGGCTTTTCTGCACTGTGCTAAAATTGCGCTCAGTTTTAGCTGTTTGCATACTGATAATGACAGACGATATATCGATTTTTGCCGCCAGGCTGGCCCAGCTGCGCCGGCTGATGCGCAGTGCGGATTTAGATGCGGTCTTAGTGCCGCATGATGACGAGTATTTATCCTGCGAATTAAACCCCGACGGCGAGCGTTTGGCCTATTTAACCGGCTTTACCGGATCGGCGGGGCTGTGCGCCGCCATCAATGACGATTTACAGGGAGAGGATGTGCCGCAGCTGCCGGTGCAGGCGCATCTGCAGGACGGCACGGAGATCGAACTTAATGCCTCAGCTGCCGTATTTGTAGACGGCCGCTATACCGTGCAGGTCAAAGAGCAGGTAGATCCTGAGCTGTTTGAGACCTTTAATTTCACCGAGCTTCAGGCCGTAGACTATTTAGCCGCCCTGCTGCCTAAAGGGGCGGTGGTCGGCATCGACATCCGCCGCATCAGCTTTGCCGCCTATTTAAAGCTGCTGCGCGACTTGGAGAAAAAGGATCTGATCTTAAAGGAGCTCACCGCGAGCCTTATCGACCAGATCTGGGATGATCGTCCGGCCCCAGTGTGCTCGCCGGTGCGCATCTACCCCGATGAGCTCAACGGCTGCCCCAGTCTGCAGAAAAGGCAGAATTTAGCTCAGGCGCTGCGCGATGAAGGCATGGATGCCGCCATTATCACCAGCCCCGACACGATCTGCTGGCTGCTTAACATCCGCGGCGATGATCGTCACTGTCTGCCGGTGATCAACTGCCGTTTAGTGGCCTACGCCAATGAGGCTTTGGAATGGTATGTCTCCCTCCAGCATTTTGACGATGAGATCCAGGGACAGCTGGAGGAGCATTTCGGGCACGTGGATATCTTCCCGGAGGAGGATTTCGGCGATGTGCTGGAGCGTTTATGCAATGCCAGCTGCAAAGTCTATATCGATCCCCAGACGACCAATGCGGCCATTTTAAAGGCCCTGTATGACGGCGGAGCGGAGGTCACCGAAGGCCTCGGTCTGTGCGAAATCCCCAAAGCCTGCAAGAACCGTCAGGAGCTGGCCGGCGAGCATAAAGCCCACTTAAAAGACGGCGTGGCGATGTGCCGCTTTTTAACCTGGCTTGATGAGCTCACGGAGCTTGACAAAAATACCGAAGCGGAAGCCTTTGCGCGCAGCCTGGAGAACATCACGGAAGCCGATCTTGCCGCCAAGGCTGAGGCCCTGCGCGAGGTAGAGGGCGACTATATAGAACCCTCCTTTGATACTATTTCCGCGCTCGGCCCCAATGCCGCCATGTGCCATTACAATCACGCCGAGGTCAGTCAGCCGCGCTCCTTAGGTCTTGACGGCATGTATTTAATTGACAGCGGCGCACACTTTTTAGAAGGCACTACCGACATTACCCGCACCATTAAGGTGGGCAATAATGTCACCCCCGAGATGAAAAAGATGTTCACCGTGGTGCTCAAATGCCACATCGCTCTTGCCACCGCCATCTTCCCGCCGGGGACTTCAGGACAGCAGCTGGACGCGCTGGCCCGTAGGCCGCTGTGGGATCTGGGCTTGGACTACGATCACGGCACCGGCCACGGCGTAGGCCATCTCTTAGCCGTACACGAAGGTCCGCACGGCATTTCGCGGCGCTATTCATCCATTGAATTAAAGCCCGGCATGATCGTCTCCATTGAGCCGGGATACTACAAGGCCGACGCTTACGGCATCCGGCTGGAAAACTTAGTGACGGTGACGCACTGCAGCGCTCCTAATTTAAAGCACATGCTGTGTTTTGAGCCCCTGACCTTAGTGCCCTTTGATTTGCGGCTGATTGAGCGCGAGCTCTTAACTGCCCGTGAGCGCGAGTGGCTTAACAATTATCATCAACGCGTGTATAACTTAATTACAGCCGCCGGCACTACTTTATCGGACTTTGAGCTCAACTGGCTGGCCGCGGCCACGGCTGCCATCTGATGCGCCGGGCGCACTGCGCCCGTATTTTTGAGGAGAAGAGCGTATGTTCTGGTTAAAGAAAAATCTGCCCACCTCCCTGTACTGCCAAACTAAGTTAAAGCAGCTGCCCCACCTGGCGGTAAAGGCTGCCGGCTATACCATCCTGGAGCGCCCGGAGCTGTTCCATGCGAGGCTGCTGGAGCTTATCGGCAAGGCGCAGGAGCGCATCACCATGAATCTGCTCTATCTGCAGGATGATCCGGCCGGCCGCGAGATCATGCAGGCGCTCTATCAGGCGCAGCAGCAGCGTCCGCACCTGCATATCCGCGTCTATGTGGATTTCCACCGCGCCCAGCGCGGCCTCGTCGGGCAGGAAAAAAGCCCGGGCAATGCAGCAATGTACTACCGCATGGCTGCAGACTGCCCGCATCCGCCGGCCATTTACGGCGTACCGGTAAAAAAGCGCGAGATCTTCGGCGTAATGCATTTAAAGGGCTGCGTCTTTGACAATACCGTGCTCTACTCCGGCGCCTCGGTCAATGAGGTCTATTTAAATTACGCTGGCCGCTACCGCCTGGATCGCTATCATGAGATTGTCTCCAAGGATTTAGCCGACTGCTTTAATGATTTTGCTACCCGCGCCTTTCATATCAATTTTGCAGTGCAGGATTTCTCGCAGGGGCAGGTCAGGCCCGCCAAAGACATTAAGGATGAAATTAAGGCCCTGCGCCGGCATTTGACGCAGGTGCACTATCAGTTAAAAGATCATAAGCTGCACCAGGATGAGGTGGGCATTACCCCGCTGGTCGGCCTGGGCAAGCGCGGCAATCAGCTCAACCGCACTATTTTATGGGCCATTACTGCAGCCAAGCGCGAGATCTTCCTGTGCACACCCTATTTCAACCTGCCTAAAACTCTGCTCACCGCACTGGAGAATGCGCTGGCGCGCGGGGTGAAAGTCACCATGGTGGTCGGCGATAAAAAGGCCAATGACTTCTATATCCCCGAGGGTGAAAAGTTCTCGCCCATCGGAGCGGTGCCCTATATTTACGAGCAGAATCTGCGCGAGTTCGTGCAGAAATATCAGCACCTCATCACTCAAGGCCAGCTTAAAGTGATGCTTTGGTCTGACGGCAGCAACACCTATCATTTAAAAGGCATGTTCGTGGACAGCAGCTTTGCCTTAATTACCGGCAATAACTTAAATCCGCGCGCCTGGGCCTTGGATTTGGAAAACGGCCTGTTAGTCTACGATCCGCATCATTTAATGCAGGAAAAATACCGCCACGAGCAGCAGTTCATCCTGCGCCACACCACTGCGGTAACCAATTTCGAGCAGCTGCAGGCCGTCAGCGAATACCCTGAGCCGGTGCGCAGACTGCTGGAGAAAGTGCGCCGCTTCCGCGCCTCCTTAATCATTAAGCAGCTCCTTTAAGCGTCGAAAACCCCATCTGCGCCGGCGGCGGATCATTCTGCCGCCTCCGGTCTGCACATTGCTTTAGCCCCCAAAAAACTTGATAATTGTCTAAGCTTTTCGGAGATCTCTTATGCACTGGCAGACTAGACTGTGGGTCTTTACTTTCTGCGTATTCTTCACCAGCGCCTCCTATACCATGGTGGTGCCCTTCCTGCCCATTTATCTGCTCCAATTAGGCGCGACCGAGGATAATGTTGAGCTGTGGGCGGCCGCAGTATTCTCCATCTGCTTTTTCTTAGCCGGCACTTTAGCCCCCGTGTGGGGGCGCCTTGCCGATAAAAAGGGCCAGAAGGTCATGGCGGTGCGCTCGGCGCTGCTGCTCTGTCTTTCCTACGCCTCCGGCGGCTTTGTACAGACCCCGCTGCAGCTTTTAGGCATGCGCGTACTGCAGGGCTTTGCCAACGGCTTCCTGCCGGCGGTGCTGTCGATGATCTCCTCCACCAGCCCGCGCGCCAAAATCGGCTATGCCTTAGGCGTAATGCAGTCATCGCAGCTGGCCGGCACCGTGAGCGGCCCGCTGATAGGCGGCGTACTGGCGCATGTTTTCGGCATTCGCGCCTCCTTCTTTGCCGCCGGTGCGGCGCTGTTCATGATCTTCATCATCACCCTGTTAACTCCGAATGATAAAAAAGATCAGCAGGAAGCGCCAGCCTCCGAGAGCGCCTTTGATCCTGCGCCCGCTCCGGCACCGGTCGTCCCGGAGCGTTCCTCCATTATTGATGACTTTAAGCTCTGCTGGCATGACAAACAGCTCTTTGAGCTGTTAATGCTCTTTTTCAGCTTCAGCGTGGTAATGGTAGCCATTCAGCCGATCCTGTCCCTCTTCGTGGCACAGCTGGCCGGCGGCATGGAAAATAATGTGGAAATTCTCTCCGGGCTGGCCTGCTCGCTCCCGCCTTTTGTCGGCGCCTTTACCGCGCCTTTCTGGGGCATGTTCGGGCAGCGCAGAGGCTTTTATCTCTCGATGTCCTTAGGCTTTTTAGGCGCCGGTCTTTCCATCTTTCTGCAGGGCTTTGCGCCCAATATCACCTATTTGATGGTCACCTCAGTCACTTTGGGGCTCTTTATCGTCGGCATTGTCCCGAGCATCAATGCGCTGCTGTCGCTCAATACCAAGCCTGAATTTCGCGGCCGCGGCTTCGGCATGATGACCATGGCCGGGCAGTACGGCGCGATGTGCGGCCCGCTGCTCTCGGGGGCCGTCGCCCACTTTTTAGATCTGCATGTGCAGTTCATGATCTCAGGCTTTCTGCTCCTGATTTTGTGTGTGTACACCAGCAGCCGCCATCGTACTGAGGCGGCGCGCCTCCGGGGGCAGCATGGATAAGATTGACGCCCAATACCGCAGCGTCCCCATTGACGTCATCAAAGGGGTAGGGCAGAGCTATGCCGATAAGCTCCATGCCTTAGGGCTCAATTCCCTCTACGATCTCTTAATCAATCTGCCCTTTCGCTATTTGGATAAAACCAAGGTGCAGACTGCAGCTGAGCTTGCAGAGCATGCAGACCCAGACGCCCCTAAGTGTCTGGTGAGCGTCGTGGTCACCGGCACCTCCTTTCGCGGGCAGCGCGGACGCATCCTGGTCATTCGCGCCCAGGATGATACCGGGGTGATTGAATTTCAGTTTTTCAACTATCACGCCAAATTTGCCATGGCCTTTAAGCCAGGGCAGCATTTAGCGGCCTTCGGCGCGCCCAAATACAATGAATACAGCCGCTGCATGACCATGAGCCATCCGGAACTGACCTTTTTAAAGCCAGGCGAAAAGATCGCGACCGAAAAGACCTTAAGCCCGATTTATCACTTAACTGAAAAGCTGCCGCAGAAGATCATGGGCAGAATTGAGCAGGAGACTTTAGGGATCATGACCTCACAGCCTTTAACCGAGCTCATTCCGGCCGAACTTTTGCCCGCAAACCTGCGCTGCACCCTGACCGAAGCTCTGCTGACCTGTCACTATCCGGCCCCCTGCGAGGACGGCTCCCTGCCCCTGCCGCACGAACTGCCGCAGTTTGAGCGCATTGCGCTGGAGGAAATTACCGCCTATCTTGCCGCCATGCGCGCCGTGAAGGCCCGGCAGCAGATTAAAAATGCCGAGCCTATTTACTGCTCTGAGTCCCTGCAGAAGAAGTTTTTAGCCACACTCCCTTATAAGCCTACCGGAGCGCAGCTGCGCGTGATGGAGGAAATTGCCGAGGACATGAACTCCCCTCATCCGATGGTGCGCCTCGTCAACGGCGATGTAGGCTCCGGCAAGACTCTGGTGGCGGTGATGACCGCGCTGCATGCGGTCAAAGCAGGACGGCAGGCCGTGCTTCTGGCCCCCACTGAAATTCTGGCCCATCAGCATTATGAAAAATGCGCGGCGCTGCTCGCGCCTTTTGAGGTACAGTGCGCCTTTTTAAGCAGCCGTCTGAATGCCGCTGAGCGGCGCAGAATTTATGCGCAGATTGCCGACGGCACGCTGCAGTTTATTATCGGCACCCATGCGGTCTTTCAGGATAAAGTCGTCTATGAAGATCTGGCGCTGGTTATTATCGACGAGCAGCACCGCTTCGGCACCCGCGAGCGCCAGGCCATTTTAAATAAAGGACCTCAGGACTATACCCCGCATCTGCTCTCCTTAAGCGCCACGCCGATCCCGCGCACCCTGCAGCTGGCTTTATATTCAGATTTAGCCGTCTCACAGCTGGACGAAATGCCGCCCGGGCGCAGCCCCATCATCACTGCAGTGATCAGCCGCTCTGCCAAAGACAAAGCCATTGCCAGACTTAATGCCAATCTGTCCTCCGGCGTACAGGCCTATTGGGTCTGCCCTTTAATTGAGGACAGCGAGGAGCTTGAGACCACCTCCGTCAAGGAAATCTATACCGAGCTCACAGAACGCCTGCCGCAGTGCCGCATCGGCTTTATTCACGGGCAGATGAGCGAGGAAAAGAAAAATCAGGTGATGGAGGACTTTGCCTCCGGCAAAATTCAGCTGCTGATTGCCACCACGGTAATTGAAGTGGGCGTCGATGTGCCCAATGCCACCATCATGGTGATCGATAATGCCGAGCGCATGGGACTGGCGCAGCTCCATCAGCTGCGCGGGCGCGTCGGCCGCGGGCAGAAGCAGTCCTACTGCCTGCTCATTTACGATGAGCATAAGGTCACTGATCTGGCCGCCCAGCGCCTGCAGATCATCCGCACCACCACTGACGGCTTTGCCATTGCCGCCCAGGATCTCAGTCTGCGCGGCCCCGGCGATGTGGTGGGCACTAAGCAGGCGGGCTTTGACATCTTCCGGCTGGCCGATCCGGCGCGCGATCTGCATTTGACCGAAGATGCCCGCCGCATTGCCGCGGCCATTACCCAGGACCATCCGGATTTGGCGGCCGATCTCATCGCCCGCTGGTTCCCGCAGTATTTAGATCAGGAAGATCAGGGAAGCTGAAATGGCCTTCAGACGGGTAGTCAGAGTTAAAGAAAGCCGCGCGCAGCGCATCTTTAAGCGCGTCCTGTGGGTGCTGGCGGCGCTCATAACGCTCACACTTGCCGCTGCGCTGCTGTTTATCAACGGCGATGCCGTTAAGGAGCCTTTAGCCCGGCTTATCAGCGCCCGCACCGGCAGCCCCGTCACTATTGAGAGCGCTGAGTTCAGCCCGCTCTATCCGCAGGTCATCCGGCTGCAGCAGGTGAAGCTGGGCGATCTGCAGGCCGGAGAAATCTACGCGGAATACAGCCTTCCTGATCTGCTCTTTGACCAGCGGCTGCACTTTTACGATCTCTATATTAAAGACGCGGATTTCACCCCGGAAAAATTAAAAGCGCATTTGGCTGCAGGCGCTCACAGTCAGCTGCCTGCGATCACGGCTGATCTGCTGCGTTTAAACTCCATTCCGCTGGCAGGACGCGAGCTTACCGCCCGTGATGCAAAGGTGCGCCTCTATAACGCGGCACTCACGCCCGAGGGCACAGTAACCTTTGCCTCAGGACATGCGCAGCTGACCGATGCCGTGCTCTCCGGCACTCTGCCCTGCAAAGCCCTGCAGCTCTCCTTTACCCCGCGGGGGGAGGTGCTTGAAATCCCAGAGCTGCAGGCGGAAACCTTAGGAGGATCGGTGACGCTGCAGGACGCCGAATTTAATCCGCATAACAATTGTTTAGCGGCAAAGCAGGCCAGCGCCGCCCGTTTAGTGCTGCGCCCGGGTCAGCCGGCCCTGCCCTTTGATCTTAAGCTCGCATCGGGCTTCTTAAGCGGCATTTATGCCGAAAATGCTGCCGGCTTTAATTTCACTGAGCTCTCCGGCTCCTTTAACTCACTGTTATATAAAGACCATAATCTGAGCGCGAATTTTGAGCTGCAGGCAGCTGCGCTCGCTTATCCGGGCTTACAGCTGACCATGGAAGATCCGGTATTAAAGGGCGCGCTGAGCGCGGCAGGCGACTTTACGGCTGAGATTAAAGGACAGATCCTGGAGGGTACGGCCGATCTTGATTTCACTTATGCCCCAGCCTCCCATGAGCTCACTGTGCGTGATGCCAAGCTCAGCAGCCTCACCTTAGAGCTGCATCGGAACCTGACGCAGGCGGTCTCAGACTTTGCAGCCCATAACGCTGTTACTTTAATTAACGGCAAAGTCAGCGGACTTAAATTCTTATCCTTTATCCCGACGCTGCCGCTGTCTATTGAAAGCCTTGATCTGCAGGTGGCCGCCCTGCACTGGGAAGACGGACAGCTGACCGGGCAGCAGGCCGGCCTTCTCAGTCTCAGCGCCCATAATCTGCTCTACGCCGATCTCTTAGTGCCTCACATCATGGGGCTGACCGCCATCACGCCGGATCTAATCTCTTTTTCCATTCCAGAGCTTAAACTGCGCTCCTCCGCGCTCTCCCTGGCCGGAGCCTTGTCATTTAATCAGGCCCCCAGCTACTTGATCCTCAATGCCCCGCAGCTGGCCCTCGATGATCTCAACTGCTCTTTAATTCCGCATCTGCTGCAGGGACGCTTATCACTGCAGGCTGATCTGCGCGCTCCGGGCCCCATGGATTTAAAGGCCTTCCCGCGTAAGCTGAGCGGCAGCGTGCGCCTTTCTGCCGATGAAATTCTGATCTCCGCATTAGGCCTTGATCTTATTAACGGCGGGGAGCTGAAAACGCAGACAACTGATCTGCCGTCCTTAATGGCTGCGCTGCAGGCAGCTGATACCGGCATCTACCAGCTCAAAGCAGACGGCACAGTAGAGAACAGCGTGCTGAACCTAAAAGCATCCGCCCGCACTCCGGCCTCGGAATTAACGGCCGCAGCAACAGCGGGGCTTACAGAGCGAAAGCTTGACGGTGCAGCAGTCTTTACCTCGCTGCCGGGCGATTCCATCACTGAAGTTAAGGTCAGCGGACCCTTAAGCGATCCCCAGATCGTGCTGCAGGCAGTCAAGCGCGGCGAACCGCGCCCGGGCCTGCTCTTAAATCTCCCTGCAGCACAGGGGCAGGAACCCAAGCCGCAGCAGCCGGCAGCATCTGAGCGTTAAAACTCCCGGGCCTGCGTGACGCTGCGCTTTAAGGGGCTGTCCGCCGGAGCATCGCCGTTAATGCTGTGCGTTAAAGCGCGGTTATGCTCAGCTACTGCAGCTAAGACCTCATCTTCAGACAGCGGCGCGTAAGCGTACAGATCGCAGCCCACATTCAGCGCATTGCGCAGCGCTCCGGTCTGCTCATTGCAGTAGGCGTTATTGTGAATGTGGCCGTATAAATGAATAACCTTGTCATCCGTGCTGCCGTTCCAGAACATCAGCGGATAGTGCATCAGGATGTAGGTATGACCGCTCTCTGCGTGCAGCTCCTTATAGTCGCAGATTTCACAGAGCTCGCGCTCAAAGACTTTGCGGTTTTCCTTTAAGTAGAGATCATGATTGCCGACAATCAGATGCTTGCGCCCATTTAAAGCGCGGTAATAATCCAGGGCCTCAGGGGCATGCTTTAAGCTGAAGTCGCCCAGGATGTAGATATCATCGTCAGCCCCGACCCTGGCGTTCCAGTTGGCGGTCAGGCACCGATCCATTTCGGCGGCATCGGCAAACGGCCTTTGGCAGTAGCGGATGATATTCTGATGACCAAAATGCGGATCTGCGATGAAAAACAGCATCTTATTTTCCTCAAACCTCGGCGCAGCCGCGCCTTTTCCGTACCATATTGTAAGCAAAAAGGCGGCGCTGCGCCTGTTTTTATGCAGGCGTTAACTCATGACTGACGTCCGTCTATCGCTTTTTCTGATAGTTTCCAACTTTGAGCGGCGCAAAATCTGATGGATAATACAGATACTGACACAAAAACAGGAGGTTAGTTATGTCTGCAAATATTGCTAATCGCCCTGCCGCAACAGTATTTTCCGCCCGCGCCGTCTTTGCGCTGGCAGGCTTCGCAGTCGCAGCCTGGGCTCCATTAGCCCCTCACGTTAAGGCAGAGCTGAATTTAACTCACGCAGAGCTTTCGCACTACATTCTTTTAATGGGCACCGGATCGATTGTCGGCATGGCCGCCATCACACCGCTGCTGCGCCGCCTCACGCTGCGCGCAGTGCTGACGGCCGCCGCCCTGCTCTTACTGGGAGGACTGGCCTTATGCATCGCCCTGCCCTCGCGCCCCATGGCTGCTGCTGCCATTTTCAGCTTCGGCTTTGGGCTGGGTATTTTGGAAGTAGGCGGCAATATTTATGCCGCGTATTTGGAACAGCGCTGGAAACGCACGCTGCTCTCCTCGATGCACGGCTGCTATTCGGCAGGAGAGATCGCCGCCCTGTGCCTTGCCATGCTGCTTTTGACCTTTGACTTTTCGTTATACGCCGCCATCTTTGCGCCGACGGCCATTTTGGCTTTAGGCACGCTGAGCTCGCTGCGCCATATGGACTTTGACGCCCAGGCCTACAGCGGCAGTACGGACAGCTCATACGCTCTGCCGCGCGGGGTGGTGCTGCTCTTTGCCCTGGTCTCAAGCCTTATTTACATGGTCGAAGGCGGCATGCTCGACTGGTCGGCGCTCCTGCTGCTGCAGAAAACCGATATTGAACTGGCGCTGGCCAGCTCCGGCTACATCATCCTGATCACGGCCATGGCGGGCGCGCGCTTTGCCGGCAGCTATGCGCTGCAGCGCTTCGGCACCTTTAAAGTGCTCTCCGTCAGCGTCCTGTGCTGCGCTTTAGCGTTAATCGGGCTTTTCTGGGTGCACAGTCTGCCGGCGATCTACGCCTGCTTTATGGTGCTGGGGATATCGATTGCCAACATCATGCCCATCTGCATCTCTCTGTCCGGAAGACAGCGCTCCATGCCGGTGCTCGCTGCCATCTCCGCGGTGTCCACCTGCGGCTACGGCGCGCTGATCATCGGCCCGGCTTTGATCGGCTATTTGGCAGAGCATTTAACGCTCAACGGGGCTTTCTGCGCCTTAGGCTGCGCAGTCCTGGGATTAAGCGCTCTGGTCAGCGTCAAGCGCCGCGCCTTCAGTTAAGGAGGGATTTGAGACATGGATGATCTGTTATTGAAACCGGCCCAGCTGCAGGCGGTACTTGCCGCCGCACGCTGCGGCTCCTTTTCCCAAGCCGCCCGGGAGCTGCACCGGGCGCAGTCGGCGATCTCCGCCGCCGTCCATGATGTCGAGATCGATTTGGGCTATCCTCTCTTCAGGCGCGGCCATAAACTGCAGCTAACCGCGCAGGGAGAGCTGCTGCTGCCGCAGATGGAAAAGCTGCTGCAGGATCATGCGCTCCTGTCCCAGCGCGCCCGCGCCCTTTACGGCACTGATCGCCCGAGCCTGCATTTGGGTATAGATTTTTCCATCTATAACAAAGAGCTCTTTGCCATCCTGCGCGATTTTGCCCAGGAATTTCCCGCCCTGCAGCTGCGCCTCTCGCCCATCTCCTCCTTCGATGTTAAGGAGTTCATGCAGGACTTCAGCTTAGACGCCGCCCTCTACTTCAACCATAACGACGCCCTGCCCTACGCCTGTCTAACCTTAGGCACGGTGGTCAACCGCGTGATCGTCGCCAACGATCATCCGCTCGCCCACCGCACCGGCCTTACCCGCCACGATCTGGCGCAGCATCGGCAGATCGTGATCTGCTCCAATCTCAGCGCCAACCACAAAGGCATCACCTTATCGCCGCTCAATTGGGAGGTGGATAATTTCTACTATGCGCTGTCGCTGGTGGCCTGCGGAGTGGGCTTTGCCGTGGTTCCGGAGATCCTGATTGCCACCGAGCATGACTTTTTCGGCCTGCTGACCTTTTTAGATGACAGCAGACTGGATTTCCCCGATGCCACTATGTCGCTGATTTGGAAGGACGGGCTGGAGGGCTCTGCGCCCTTTACCTATTTAAAGCAGCGCATGCAGGATTTTTACGTCCCGCGCCTGAAGCTCTCGGTTAAATAGAACAGCCCCTGCACGCGGCAGAGGCTGAAAGGAACGATATGCCTGACTGTCAGCTGCAGCTTTTACTACTGCTGCTGCACGGGAATCGCGCGCTCGACGTCGATGCTGATGCTTAACAGATCCTTATCCACCTCGCCTACGATCTGAATTAACTGATCTTTAGCGATCTGGCTCCAGTCGTAATCATCGTCAAGCTCTACTTCAATGGTGCCGGTATCATCGGTGAACTCGTAATGATCCTTGCCTAAGTAGTTGGTCAGACGGCCCTGCAGCGTCACAATCTGATCATCGTAAGCGCTGCTCTTAACGCCTTCTACGGTGTTGGGGGCGGTATTGTTAAAGCCCTGCGGCCCGCCGGGGACCGGCGCGTTGTTAAAGCCCTGCGGAGCGGCCAGCACGGCAGTGGAGGTCAGGGCAGCGACAGCGGCTAATAAGGCTAACTTCTTCATAATCAAATCCTCGCATGTTTCAATTTAGTTTCCGGGGCCCGTCCCCGGAGTTCCTTGCTTTGATGATGACAGTTTACGGGGCCAAAATTAGCGCACACTTAGCGCAAATAAATTTTTTACAAAAGTTTTACATCCGCCCCAATGACCCATTCACTTGCCCCTAAACACCCCGCCGTCGATGCCGCTTCGCCCCTGCAGCACTGCGCACTTTTAATGCGGATATTTAAGCCCGCCGCCCTGTCTCCTGCGGCTTCTCATCCTGATAATACGGCCGGCTGCTTACCTTGATGCGGATCTTGGGCTGAGACTTTTTAAGCTGCTCATTGCCCATGGTCTGACCGGTAAGTTCGGCGCATTTGACCAAAAGCAGCGGCATAGCAGTGCTGCCCTGCCGGACAATGCCTAAGGAGGCGGTAAATTCAGCGCCCAGGAGGATGATGAACCAGTTGATATTGATCCAGATCATCAAAACCGGCAGAGCCGCCAGCGCGCCGTAAATGGCCTGATAATCGGTAAAGTTTAAGATAAAGGCGGCAAAGATGCGCTTGGCTGCCTCAAAGAGAAAGGTCACCACGAATGCCCCTAAGAGCGCATCGCGGATCTTGACCGGCGCGACGGGGACGGCCAGAAAGACCACCGTGACTAAGCCGATCTCAATTAAAATCGGGGTAATGAAATAGATGAGCTGCTGCGCAAAGCTCAAATCGGCTCCAAAGATGGACAGCGTAATAATGCGCGAGGTCAGCCACAGCAGCAGCGATACCGCTAAAGGCCCCATGGTCAGCATAGTCCAGTAAATTGCCGTCGTCATGGCCAAACGGCGCCTGCCGCCGCGCCAGATGCGGTTTAAAGACTTATCTACCGCCCGCACCAGCAAAAGCGACACGGCAATCAGCATTAAGGAGCCGGTAACGGTCATTGAGCCTGCGTGCGTCACGAACTGGCCCACGTTTTCAGTGATGGCCTCGGCAAATACCGGCATGAAGTTTTTGCTGGCAAAATCCAGAAGCGAGTCCTTTAAAGGCTCAAAAGCCGGAGCCATGGTAAAGATGGAAACGATGACGGTTAAAGCCGGGATCAGCGCCAGAATGGTGGTAAAGGACAAGGACGCTGCTTCCAAGAACAATTCATCGCGCTTGACGCGCCGCAGCATGAAGGTGATAAATTCGCGCATCGTGCTCCTGAAAATAATTAAGGCCTGCCTCAGATTGTAACCGAGGCAGGCCCCTCAATGCACTAAGCCGTCAGCTAAAGGCTGTAGTACATCTCAAATTCCACCGGGTGCGGAGCGGTATTTAAACGGGACACCTCGCCGCGCTTGAGCTCAATGTAGGCCTTGATCATATCCTCGGTGAACACCCCGCCTTCAGTCAGGAAGTCGTGATCCTGCTCCAGGGCATTTAAGGCCTCGTCTAAGGAAGCGCATACCTGCGGAATGGCTGCTGCCTCTTCAGGGGGCAGATCGTAGAGGTTCTTGTCCATTGGATCGCCCGGGCTGATGTGATTTAAGATGCCGTCAATGCCGGCCATCATCAGCGCCGCAAAGGCTAAGTACGGATTGGCGGTGCAGTCCGGGAAACGCACTTCAAGATGGGCGTTCTTCGGGTTCTGGGTGGCCGGGATGCGGATGGAGGCGGAACGGTTGGCTGCAGAGTAAGCCAGCATCACCGGAGCCTCAAAGCCCGGCACTAAACGCTTGTAGGAGTTGGTAGAAGGATTGGTAAAGGCATTCACCGCCTTAGCATGGTGAATGATGCCGCCGATGAAGTACAGCGCATCCTGCGACAAGCCGCCGTATAAATTGCCCGCGAAAGTATTCTGGCCGTCCTTGATGAAGGAGAAATGGCAGTGCATGCCCGATCCGTTGTCCCCTAAGATGGGCTTAGGCATAAAGGTCGCGGTCTTGCCCCACTTATTGGCCACGTTCTGCACTACATACTTGTAGATCATCACCTCATCGGCCTTCTTGGTGAGGGTATTAAAGCGGGTGGCGATCTCATTCTGTCCGCAGGTGGCCACTTCGTGATGATGGGCCTCGACCACTAAGCCGAAGTCTTCCATCACGGCGCACATCTCAGAACGGATATCCTGTGACGGATCTACCGGCGGCACCGGGAAATAGCCGCCCTTGACCATCGGACGGTGACCTAAATTGCCGTCCTCATATTCCTTCTTGGAGTTCCAGGCAGCCTCGTAATCATCGACGCTGTACATGCAGCCGCCCATGGAGACGTCAAAGCGCACATCGTCAAATAAGAAGAATTCAGGCTCCGGACCTACGATGCAGTCATCACCAAGGCCGGTGGAGCGCAGGTAGTTCTCTGCGCGCTTGGCCACAGAGCGCGGATCGCGGTCGTAGCCGGTCATAGTTGCAGCGTCGAGCACATCGCAGCGCACGATGATGGTGGGGATTTCATAGAAAGGATCAAGATGCACGCTGTCGGCATCCGGCATCAGCACCATGTCAGACTTATCGATGCCTTTCCAGCCGGCCATCGATGAGCCGTCAAACATCTTGCCTTCAGTGAAAAATTCTTCCTTGATGAGCTTAGCCGGGATGGTCACATGATGTTCCTTGCCTCTGGTATCAGTAAAACGCAGATCGGCAAATCTCACCTGCTCAGCGGCGATCAGGTCCATCACCTCAGAAACTTCCATACTTTTCTCCTACAACACTCAGGCTGCTGAAACTAAAAATTTAATCTGGAAGTGTACCAAAAACAGGGCAAAACGTCACTTTTTCGGGCAAACTATGCCCCTAAAAAGTGCACCCGGCGCCGCGCCTCTGCCCCAAGTCCGCCGGCGCCCGCTGCCCTGCTGCGCGCCGTACGGAAGACGGCAGTCTGCAAAGGCGCATGTATTCGCCTTTTTAGGCCTTGTTTACCGGGCAAAAATGATAGGAAGTTCACAAATTAGAGTAAAATACGCACGGCAAAAATCAGCATCATATTCATATTTACACAGGTAATACCCATGGACGTTCAGAAGATCCGCAATATCGCGATTATTGCGCACGTCGATCACGGCAAAACCACCTTAGTCGATAAGCTCCTGCGCCAGTCCGGCACGCTTGACAGAAATGAGCTGGGTCAAGAGCGCGTGATGGACTCCAACGCGATTGAAAAAGAACGCGGCATCACTATTTTGTCGAAGAATACCGCCATCAATTGGAACGGCTACCGCATTAATATCGTTGATACCCCAGGTCATGCCGATTTCGGCGGCGAGGTGGAGCGCGTCATGAGCATGGTGGACTCCGTGCTGCTCTTAGTCGATGCCGTGGACGGCCCGATGCCTCAGACCCGCTTCGTCACCCAAAAGGCCTTTGCCCGCGGCTTGAAGCCCATCGTGGTGATCAATAAGTGCGACCGTGAAGGTGCGCGCCCGGACTGGGTCATCGATCAGGTCTTTGATCTGTTTGACAACTTAGGCGCTACTGACGAACAGCTCGACTTCCCGGTGGTCTATGCTTCCGCTTTAGCCGGCTGGGCCAGCCTTGACCCCAATGAGCACGGCGACAGCATGGATCCGCTCTTCAATACCATTGTGGAGAAGGTCAGCCCGCCTCAGGCCGACTTAGACGGTCCGTTCCAGATGCAGATCTCCTCCCTCGACTACACCTCCTACGTGGGCGTGATCGGCGTGGGCCGCGTGACCCGCGGCACGGCTAAAACCAATCAGCCGGTGACCATCGTCTCTGCGGATGGTACTGTCCGTCAGGGCAAGATAGGTCAGGTGCTGGGCTACTTAGGCCTGCACCGCTCTGAGGTGCCTGAGGCCGAAGCCGGCGACATCATCGCCTTAACCGGCTTAGGCGAGCTCAAGATTTCCGATACTGTCTGCGCCCCGAACGCGGTGGAGCCGCTGCCGGCCTTAACCGTGGATGAGCCGACCGTGTCCATGAACTTCTGCGTCAACACCTCGCCTTTTGCCGGCCGCGAAGGCAAGTTCGTAACCTCGCGCAATATTGAAGAGCGTCTGCGTGAAGAGCTGGTTCACAACGTGGCCCTGCGCGTTGAGAGCACCGAAGATACCGATCGCTTCCGCGTCTCCGGCCGCGGCGAGCTGCATTTATCCGTACTCATCGAGCAGATGCGCCGTGAAGGCTATGAGTTAGGCGTCTCCCGCCCGGAGGTGATCCTGCACAAGGACGAGAACGGCAGAACCTTAGAGCCGTACGAGGTGCTGACCTTAGATCTGCAGGAAGGCGATCAGGGCACCGTGATGGAGGAATTGGGCAAGCGCAAGGGCGAGCTCAAGAACATGACTCCGGACGGCAAGGGGCGCGTGCGCCTCGATTACCGCATCCCTGCCCGCGGACTTATCGGCTTCCAGTCGCTGTATCTGACCTTAACCTCCGGTACCGGTCTGATGTATCACACCTTTGACAGCTACGATGAATACGTCGGCGGATCCATCGGCGAGCGTCAGAACGGCGTTTTGATCTCCAACGACACCGGCAAGACCGTGCCTTACGCCCTGTGGTTCCTGCAGGAGCGCGGCCGTCTGTTCGTGGATGCCGGCGAGGAGATCTACGAGGGTCAGATCATCGGTCTGCACGTGCGCACCAATGACTTAACCGTAAATCCGCTCAAGACCAAGAAACTCACCAACGTGCGTGCGGCAGGCTCTGATGACAACATCATCCTTACCCCGGCCGTGCACATGACCTTAGAGCAGGCCTTAGAGTTCATCAACGAAGACGAGCTGGTCGAGGTCACCCCGAAGAGCATTCGTCTGCGCAAGAAGAACCTCTCTGAAATGGACCGCGTGCGCGCCTTCCGCGCAGCCGGCGGTAAAAAAGAGCAGTAAGCACTGCCAACGGGCCGGCGTACCTGCCGACCATACGCGGGCTGCCTCAGGCAGCCCGTGCTGTTTTTTTAGCGGCATCGCGCTGAGCCAGCCTGCCTCAATTCAGCACTGCAGAATGAAGGCGAGCATTTTCTTGAACTGACCGCGTTTAAAGCATCCAGCAGATTGGTAAGCTTGCGGCAGGCTTTAGCATCGGCCTCACCGCTTTCTTTGACGCTGATGCGCTGAAAAGATCCGGTAAGCGGCAGAAAAATGCGGTAATTGGACGGCAGCTCCTGCAGCGCAAAGCTGTCGGTATCATCAGCTACCGCATCATAGACCGAAATCATCTGTGAGCTGCAGCAGATGATGTACTGCAACCGGGCTTTAGGATTATTGAATTCCTTTAAGGCCTTAACCTCATCAAGGCTGCCGCGCACATCCGCATCATGTTTTAAAAAGCGGAAATAGACGCGGTTGGCGACGGCTGCATCCGGACGCTCCAGCCTGTCATTTATCTCCTCACAGGCAACGTTAACCGCCCGGTCGTTTTTCAGCGCCCGCTCAATAGATGAGGATGCAGTGCCGTAGATCTTCAGGAAACCGGCAAAGAATTTCTCGCAATCCCACTGCGCGCTCATCTGACTGACCAGTTTGGCCAAGGCGTCTATAATGCTGGTTTCTTTCATTAAATCACCATAAAACAGGAAGATATTATGCTTATACCATTGCGCCGCATCAGGTACCGGCGGCGCTGCCGCAGCTGCAGCCGATACCGTCATTACAGCATAAAAGCGGATTTGAAACGCTGACGGCGTTACGCTTTTGAGTATAAATTCTTATCATTCCGCCGCATGGAATCTTTTCTGCACGCCGGGGCTGCTTTCTTCAAAGGACCTTGATTTGCCATGACGCCATAACAATTTAACAATCTGCACCAAATTAATGCAATATACTGGGATCTGATTATATTTTGGTGCGTCATGCTAATTTTTGATCACCGTGCACTAAAATGGCCCATGAGATTAGATTGAGAGGTTGCCTATGCAGGCAGATGCCAAAGCCGTCCTTGAGAGCTTAGCCACCGCTGTGCTGCTGACGGATCACACCCTAAAGATTGTTTATGCCAACAGCGCCGCTGAGCAGCTCTTCAGCATGAGCCGCTCTAAGCTTACGGCTTATAAATTAACTGACCTGCTCGATAAGGGCCAGAAAAGTCTGCTTGAGAGCATTCAGCTGGCCTTAAAGCCCCATGCGCAGGGCTTTAACGCAAGCAGTATTGAAATTATTCCCGAACCGCATCAAAGCATCCGCACGGACATTTACGTCTCGCACTATTCCGGCAAGGGCCGCGGACTTATCGTTGAGTTCCGCGCGCTGGATTATCAGCAGAAAATCAATCAGGAGATGGCCCGCCGCTCGCAGCATTTAGCCGCCCGCGATCTCATCCGCTCGCTGGCCCATGAAATTAAAAATCCCTTAGGCGGCATCCGCGGCGCCGCGCAGCTTCTTGAAATGACCTACGGCAGGCAGGAGCATCTGACTGACTACACCCAGGTAATTATCGAGCAGGCCGACCGATTAAAGTCCTTAGTGGACCGTCTCTTAGGCCCGCAGCGTCCCAATCCTTTGACACTGTGCAATATTCATTACGTCATTGAAAAGGTTTTATCCTTAGAGAACATGGCCTTAAAGACGCAGATGCCCATTCGCTTCATCAAGGACTATGACCCTTCCATTCCGGAGATCATGCTTGATGTCGATGCTATGCAGCAGGCCGTACTCAACATTATTTCCAATGCGGTGCACGCCTTAAGCGAGGCGCATATCCATCATCCGCAGATCACGATACAAACCCGCGCGCAGCTGGGGTCGCGCCTCATCAACGGCATTAAATACCCCTCCGCGCTGATTACTTCCATCACCGATAACGGCCCAGGGATCCCGGAGAACATCCGCGAGACCCTGTTCTATCCCATGGTGACCTCGCGTCCGGACGGCTCAGGACTGGGCCTGTCCATTGCCCAAAGCATTGTCGAGCGGCATAACGGGCTGATCGAATGCGACAGCGAGCCCGGCCGTACGGTGTTCAGAATTGTACTTCCCTTGAGAAAGGAAAATTTAAAAGGTAGAGAGGACTAAAGTTTATGGATCCTATGATTTGGGTCATTGACGATGATGCCAGCATCCGTTTCGTCTTCGACAAAGCCTTAGATGTCAGCTCCATTACGCATCGGCTTTTTGAAGACGGCGAGCAGGCATTGGAGGCGCTGAAGACGCAGACGCCGGATGTGATTGTCTCCGACATCAGAATGCCGGGGATTGACGGTCTGTCGCTCATTCAAAAAGTGCACGCGGTGGACGATACCATTCCCTTCATCATCATTACGGCGCATTCAGATCTGACAGCAGCTATCGACTCCTACGAGCATGGCACCTTTGAATATCTGCCCAAGCCTTTTGATATTGAGCAGGCTGTAAGCCTGATTAGACGCGCAGCGGTCCATCGCTTCAACCTGCTGAAGAAAAAGACCCAGCCGGCAGGCGAGAACAGCATCCCGGCCTCCGAAGAGGCGGAGATCATCGGCAAGTCGCCGGCCATGCAGGAAGTCTTCAAGTTCATCGGCCGCGTGTCCAAGACCAATGTGCCGGTACTGATCCACGGCGAAACCGGCACCGGCCGCGAGCTGGTCGCCGCCGCCATGCACAATCACAGCGAGCGCAAGGATCACGCCTTCGTGTCGCTGAATATGTCCTCCATGCCGCAGGACATGATCGAAGCTGAAATGTTCGGCCCGGGAGTAGAGCCCTGCGCGCTGGCCAAAGCTCAGCACGGCACCCTGTTTATCAATGAGATCTGCGATATGCCGATGGAGGCGCAGACCCGCCTGCTGCAGGTGCTGCAGAGCAGTCAGTATCTGCCGATTGGCAGCAGTAAGCCGGTGCCCTGCGACGTGCGCATCGTCGCCGCGACCTCCCAGCCTTTAGAGCAGCTGGTGGAGCAGGGCAAGTTCATCTCCGATCTGTACTATCGGCTCAATGTCATTCATATCAATATGCCCCCGCTCAGGGATCGCAACAATGACATCCCGATGCTGGCCAAGCACTTTTTAAATCAGAGCGCAGCCGAGAATCATCAGGAGCCTAAGAAGCTGACCTCCGAGGTGCTGGTATTCCTATGCCGCCAGCCGTGGCCGGGCAATGTGCGCCAGTTAAAGAATCTGTGCAAATACCTCACCATCATGGTGACGGGGCGCGATATTCAGTTAAGCGATCTGCCCGCGGAGTTCTTAAACAGCAGCCGCACGCAGAATACCGCCGCGGCCGCCTCGATTGCCGGCAATGTTAAAGAGCCGACTTCATGGCAGGAGCAGCTGCGCAACTGGGTAGACGGCCGCCTGCGCGCCGGCGAGGAGGACATCCTGTCTGAAGCCGGACCGGAGTTTGAGCGCGTGCTCCTGGAGGCGGCGCTGGAATTTACCGGCAATCACAAGCAGGAATCGGCCAAGCTCTTAGGCTGGGGCCGCAATACCTTAACGCGCAAGATTAAGGAACTGAACTTAAACGTGCGCTGATCTCCCTAAGGCAGCGCTGAGTACGGGACGCCGAAAGGCGTCCCCGTTTTTTATCTGCCGTGCTCTTCTGCAGATGGTCTATACTGCCGCCTTTGAGCACTAAAACTGAATAATATTCTTTGGTCTTGATGAGTTTTGCTTTATCTTAGCCCATGCGGTGTCAAGGTGAAAGTTAAAAATTGGGATGCAGCTGACAGTCCCAGCCGCCGGTTGGTGATAGAATGAAAACAGATTTCTAAGAGGTAAATCTGCAGATGGGCCGAGCCTCCACTCCTTCCTTTGTCTTAGCGGTAAAGCTTGATACCGAGCACGACAGCGCTTTGGCAGCGCTGTGCCGGGCAAAGGAGAATACAGGCCGAACTCTTTACAACCTGACCTTAGGAATTGCCCTCAAAAATTACCA
>CALXNX010000016.1 GCA_944389865.1 uncultured Succinivibrionaceae bacterium | reverse complement strand
GAGCAGAAACCATGGGTTAAGAGCAAACGCTGTTTAAAGCTGGAGTATAAGCTCATCAAGCTGCAGCAGCATGCGGCATTAAAGCGCAGAGAACATCAGCGCAGCCTGGCCCTGCAGACCGTCTCCATGGGCGGGAAGATTTTCGTTGAGGACATGAAGTTCAGGGCATTGGCCAAACGCTCCACTAAGGAGACGGAGCTTAACCCTGAAACCGGAAAGTGCAGACGCAAAAAGCGCTTCGGCTCCTCAGTCTTTAAAGCCGCTCCCGGTCAGCTGCTGCGCTTTATTAAAGAGCTGGCCCCGCTCTACGGCGGTCAAGTATATACAGTCAATTCTATAACCCATCGGGCCAGCCAGTATCTGCCTGATAAAGGAGTTTACGAAAAGCACCCGCTGTACCAGCGGGCCATTATGGTACAGGGAGAGCCTGTACAGCGCGACATCCTGAGTGCGTTTAATTTGTTCTGCACTGCTGAGGGGTTAAAAGCGATTAACGCCCGGCTTAGTGCAGAACAGCTGCCGCACTTTCTGCTGCATCATGCAGCAGAGATGGAGCGTCTGCAGAGCCTTCCTGAAAAGGAATTGGGCAGACACCTGAGCTGGTACCTGCGCGGGGTAGTCACTGCCTTAAATTCAAGGCGCTTCGGCACGGCGCCTCAAATGGCCGTGAGTCCTGAAAGGGACAGGCGGTTAGACCTGAAGGAAAGCGCTGAGAGCTGCGGCCTGAGCCCATCCGGGCCGGCTGCAGCGGCAGGCGGCTGACGACGTTTTCAAACGTCTGCCTTCAGGGGGCAGTGAAATATTCTAAATTTTTGCTGCTCAATGCCGGATATTTTCCTATTTTTCCTGCTGCTTGTCCCCGAGCGTAATTGCCTTAAACTCAGATGCTCTTCTGAAGATATTTTCAATTTCCAGCTGCGTTAAGGGAATGGTGCGCCCGGCAAAGGTGATGAGATCAGGTGCGCGCGCCAGCAGATGCATCAGTTCATCAGGTGTAAAGCCCAGCGCACTTAAGGACAGCGGCAGTCCCAGCTCATGGAAAAAGGCGCGCATGGCGGCAATGCCTAAGCGGGCAGTACGGCCCGGATCGGCAAAATCGTATGAAATGCCGCACACGCGCGCTCCCAGCTGCGAAAAGCGCTCTTTATGCCGACTCTGCAGCTCTTCAAGCCAGGCCGGCAGCAGGACTGCGGCCAGCTCTCCGCGCGGGCAGTCATGCACCGCAGCCGCCGCGTCAATAAGGCGCAGCAGCGAAAGATCAAGCGGCCTCCCGACTGTAAACTGGCCATTGTGCGCCTGCACCGCCGCCCACAGGAGATTAAAGCGCAGATCATAGCTGCGCGGATCCTGATGCAGCCGCCGCCCCAGCTCCAAAACCGCCTGCAGCGCGCCCTCGCACAACCGGTCAGACACTAAGGGCAGATCGCAGGGCGCGCAGTAGGCCGCGCACAGCGCGGCGGCGATCTCAGCACAGGCGCAGGAGAGCTGCCGCTGACTTAAATTTAAAGTCAGCTCCGGGCTTAGGATGGTAAAGCGCGGATAAATGAGCTCGCTTTCAAGCCCGATGCGCCGCTCCTTCCCCTCCGCATCCGGACCGGTAATAAAGCACCACGGCGATACTCCGCACCCTGAGCCCGGCACCGTCACCACCGCGCCGACAGGCAGCGCCGCCGTCGGCTCTAAACGCTGCACAAAAAACCGGCGGAAAAAATCGCCGTCACACTCAGAGGCAAGAGCCGCGGCCTTAGCGCAGCTGATCTCGCTGCCCCCGCCTATGGCCAGAATAAAATCTAAATGCTGCACCGCGATAAGATGGGCCAGATCCCGCACCTCATCGGCCTGCGGATGGGGGCTGACGGGCCGGCGCACATAGTACAGGCCTAAATCATCAAAGGCCTGTTCCGCCTGGGCGGCCGGATCTGCGGGCAGCGGCAGCAGCGCGGTTAAATCGATAAGCTCCGGCGGCTGCGCCGCGCTCTGCTCTGCAGGCGTAAGCAGGAGCACGCGGCTGCCGCCTGAGCGGCGCACATATTTGCCGACATAGATCATCAGACCGCTGCCGGCATAAATCTGGGTCGGACTTTGAAAGATGAAGTTTTCCATAACTATGTTCTGCAGGATTTTTTATATGGTATTACCCTACTGCTGAGCTGGGGCAAAGAGCTGCTGCATGACCTCCGGCACCTCAAGCTGCAGTCTGCCGGTCAAACGGTCCACTGCTGCCTGCACGGTATAGCCGCTGCAGCACAGATCCCCGTGCAGCGAGATCTCATAGGCCACTTTCAGCCGCGTCTCACAGTCAATCAGCCCGGCTTTAATTTCAGCTTTATCTTCATAGCGCAGGGATTTATAGTAAGACAAACGCAGATCCACAATAGGAAAGATGCAGCCGGTAGCCGCCATCACCTGACTGGTGCAGCCGCACTTGTCGTACAGAGCGTCTCTGGCATTTTCGCAGTACTTAAGATAATTGCCGTGCCACACGATCCCCAGGCCGTCCACATCGTAAAAGGGCACGGACAGCGTAATGCTGCACTCTGCCAAGGCGTGCATTCTTTTGAACATCAGCAGGCGGCCTTGACTGAGAAGTATTGCTGCAGTTTAGCCAGTACCCGCTTGCCTAAACTGTTTTCAGGGATCTGATCGATAAAGACAAAGCGCCGCGGCTGGGCCTTATACCCGAGCTTAGCTGCAATATGCGCCCTGAAGCGCTGCTGCATCTTCGTGATGCCGTCAGCCTCATCGGGATGGCGATAGGCGCGGCGCAGCACCACTACTGCGCCGATGAAGAGGCGATCGCCGCACTGATAGGTCACCGCCTCAGCATCCTCAACCTCGCGGCACTCCAGGAGTGCGGCCTTCACCGCCTGCAGACTGATGCGTTTTTCATCAATTTTGATAATGCTGTCAAAGCGCCCGGAGGGCTTAAAGGTGCCGTCGGGATTGAACTCTAAAATGTCATGCAGAATAGTCTCTTCCTGCGCCGTAATCGGCGAGTGCAGCAGATAGGACTGCTGCCCCATGGTAAAGGACACCCCCGCAAAGGCGGTGAAGTAAGTCTTGGGATTATCGCGAATACGCCAGCCCATCACGCCGCACTCGGTGCTGCCGTAAATTTCACACAGCTCAGCGCGCGTCCACTTCTGCACCTTAAAGGCCGTATCGTAAGGCAGGAGCCCGGCAGACGAAATGGTCAGCGCAATATCAGGAGCGGGCAGCTCAAAGTCTAAATGGCGCAGAAAGCTGGGGCTGGATAAAAAAGTATAGCGGCGCGGGGGCAGCGCACAGATCTCCTCGGTATAGTGCATCTGCTGACGCAGCACCGGAATGCCGCAGCACAAAGGCACAAAGGTGCGGAAGGTCAAGCCGTACAGATGCTGCGGATAGATTGAAGACATCAGCACGGTATCGCTCAGGCGCTCGCCGATAGTCTCATAAATCAGCCGGCTTTCGCGCTCCATCAGCTCAAAAGTCTTCTCAATCAGCTTCGGCGCCCCGGTAGAGCCTGAGGTAAAGAGCACGATCGGGGTATTAAGATCGAGCTCTTCAGGGCAAAAATCCGCCAGCGCGGCCGCCTCTGCATCCGCCGTGTCCAAGGAGTTATTGAAGGTCAGCTCCGTACACGGGCAGGGCAGCGCGTTGTAGTCCCGATCGCTTAACACTGCATCAAAATACTCATGATGCTCGGCTAAAAAATCCTCGGCCCCCTCGGGCAGTAAAATCACGGTTTTGCCGGCCATAGCAGCGGCAAGAAGTCCTAAGACAAAGCGCGCGCCGTCTTCACAGATAAGCGCCATGCGCTGCCCCGGCTGCTTCTTTAACTGCGCACACAGCAGGGCTGCGGCGCGGCGCAGCTCTCCTGCCGTAAGATCCTGCGGGTGACCGCAGAAAACAATCTTATCTGCTCTATTTTCAGCCAGCCATTGTCTGACCGGAATAAATTCAAGCGCGCTCACTAATGCTCCCTGATGCCAAAAGCCTGTTTTAACCGCATATTCTTATTTTATCGACAGTTTTGATCTTTACTGCTGTTCCGGTACCGCTGCAGGGGACGGACGCTGGGCGGCAATAAAATCGCCTAAGTTTTTTACTGAGTAGAAGGCATGCCGCATGACGTCGCAGTCACTGGACAGGCGCACGCCGTATTTGTGCTTGACCGCCAGTCCCAGCTCCATGGCATCGATGGAATCGAGGCCCAGACCGCCGGCAAAAAGCGGATCCTCTGTGGCTATATCAGAGGAGTTCAGATCTGTCAGCATGAGCGCATCTACAATGAGCTCTTTTAGATCCTGGTACAGCTGTTCCATAACGCCCCCTCAAGGCAGGGCGGCACAGGACCGCAGGCTGCCCGCACTCAGATCTCAAGCAAAAAGGCCTGAAATCCAGTACTCATCCATGCTGCTTGACCGCGTTTTCCATCCCTCCGGGCAGCACCGGCGCCGCTTCACGGAGTGCAGTGCTATTTTAACTTAAAATCAGGGCTGAGCCTCACTTTTTACCGAGCAGGCCGGGTGTCCAATGGGGGCAAAATAGACAAAGTCATTAGGCCGCGTCTGCGCAGGCGGATCACAGCGGCTTACCACCGTATTGACCCGGTAGAATCTGGCGGCAATGGCGTTGGCCCAGTGGGTCTTATCAGTGCGCAGTTCAGCCAGATAAATATAGCGCGAGCGCTGTACGTTAAAAGGCGAGAGCACCAGATCCTTTTGACCTGCGCGCAGCTGCGTGACGATCTCCATACCGCGGACCTGATTATCAAGACGCGCCTGCGCATACCCTCTTACCGCGTTCTGCGCCGTCAGGACGGTGAAAACTAAACCTGCAAAGCAGAGGAAGACTGCAGCCGGACGCGGCAGCACTGCGATCCCTCTATCATGCAGCTCCTGATAGAAGCACAGCACGCCGGCGGTCACAAAGATGGTAAAGGGGGCCGCCGAGCGCGCCGGAATGGTCGGCGAGGCCAGCATGATAAGCAGCGATAAAAAGCCGACCGCGCACAGAAAATACCCGCCCTTGACCTCAGGGGAGGGGCGGCGCAGCAGTTCATAGCGCTTTAACAGATAAAGGAGCCAGGCCGCGGATATCAGGAGCAGATGCTGCGTGACCAAAGAAAAGCCTACAATCTCAAGGCTGTTATGAATAAAGTGATCCCAGAAATTAAAGCCCTTATCCTCCATAAACTCCATGCGCGCTTCATTGCCGGGCGCCGCCATCAGCAGCACATAGCCGATAAGCAGACCTATGCCGCCGGTAAACTGCCAGGCGGTCAGACGCTTTTCGTAAAGGAGCTTGAGGTTATAGAGGCCGACCGCGCAGACCGCGGCAAAGCCGGTATTTTCATTAGTCCAGCCGGCAATAATGCCCAAAGGAAACATCAGGAGCGCAATGGCCCAGGAGCGCTTGTCCTGCGCGCAGCGCAGCGACTGCCTGAAGGGGATCAAAAAGATCAGCACCAGTAAGGTAGAGTAGAGGTAGTTGGCGCTTGAGACCATATTGATCACCACCTCGCCGAAATTGCGCAGGCACAGCCACAGCATCAGGGTGATGAAGATTAAAGGATAGAGCGGCTGCCTCACGCGCCAGCGCCCGGCCCCGGCTGCCGCGATGGCCCAGACTAAGAGCGCAAAGGTCAGGCCCTGTATAATGCTCTGACCCGGCTTATCGAGGTACAGCAGGAGCTGGGCTATCACATGGTTGACCGTGCGCCCGCCCCAGTCAAAGTAATGGCGGTACTGCGAGATGAAGACGTCGCCGACCGAATTTACCAGATCATCAGTGCCCTCAATGAGCATATAGCGCAGATCATTGCCGCAGTACGGGGCAAGATAGGAGCACAGCGCAATTAAGGCCGCCCACAGGGCAAGGTAGATTAAAGCTTTAGCCGCTGACATATAAAAACCTGTTTTGTTTATAATGTGGCACTTGCCGATCATAAAAAAGCATAAAATACAGCGCCGCTGATTATAGCAAAGCGCCGGCCGGAGAGCGCGGCGGATCATAGGGGTCATCTGTTTGTGAAATCAGAAAATTTAATCGAGCTGCGGGCGGTAAAGAGCGCCCCGGCCAAAACTGCAGGCGGATTATTAGGTCCGGCTTTAGCCGCGGCTGCGGCCCATGTATGCGCCGAGCATAAGGGCGTGACCCTGGTGATAGCGGCCGACAGCGGGCAGGCGCAGAGCCTTGCTGCGCAGCTTGCTGCCCTGCTGCCCGGAGCTTTAGTAAAAAACTTCCCGGATTATGAGACCCTGCCCTACGATCAGCTCTCGCCCCATCAGGATATCATCTCCGCGCGCCTGGAGCTGTTAGCCCAGCTGCCCTATTTAGAGCAGGGCATTATCATCAGCTCAGTCACCGCCCTGCTGGGCCGCTTATGCCCCACGGATTATATTCAGGCGCAGGCCTTTATCTTAAAGTGCGGAGATCGGCGCGACCTCCCGGCGCTGCGCGCTGCCTTAACCGCACAGGGCTATCTGCAGGTCGATCAGGTTCTGGAGCACGGCGAGTTTGCAGTGCGCGGATCCATTCTGGATCTCTTCCCCATGGGCAGCAGCGTCCCCTACCGCATCGACTTTTTTGACGATGAAGTGGACTCTATCAGCGAGATTAATTTGGAGACTCAGCGCTCAGTTAAAAAAATCGACGCCATCCGCCTGCTCCCGGCCCATGAGTTTCCGCTCGATAAAAACGGCATTGCCGCCTTTCGCAGCAATTACCGCGATGCCTTCCCGCACGCCAATTTAACGCAGCACCCCATTTATCAGGCCGTATCCAAGGGCGCAGTGCCGGCGGGCATTGAATATTATCTGCCGCTGTTCTTTGGCAAAAGCTCGGTGATTTTTGACTATCTGCCGCCAAACAGCCAGCTGATTTTATGCGGCAAATGGCAGGAGGCGGCTGAGGCCCTCGACAAGGAAGTGCACCGGCGCGCCCTGTCTTTAACCGGCAGCTCCGATCACCCGGCTCTGCCCTGCTCGGTCCTGTATCAAAGCCCGGAGGAATTTGCAAAACAGGTCAAGGCGCTGCCCGGCATCAGCCTGCGCGAGGAGCCATTCAGCGCCGCAGAGTGTGAAAAACGCGGACTTTCCAATTATCCCTGCCGCGCCGTGCCGGAGATTGCCTTCAATCACCGCGCCAAGGACAGCGCCGAAAAATTCATCGCCTTCTGCACGGATTTTGCGCAGGCAGGCGGACGCATCTTAATGAGCGCCGTCTCTGAAGGCCGCCGCCAGTCGCTGCGTGAAGTGCTGCCGCAGGCGCTCACCTCGGCCTTAGGCCTTAAAGCGGCCTCATCCATCGACGATTTCCTGCAGTCCGACGCCCCCTTGATGCTCACCGTAAGTCCGATGGACAGCGGCGTGATCTTGGACCAGCCTAAGCTGGCCTTTTTAACCGAAACTGAGATCTTCGGCTTTCAGGTGATGAAACAGCGCCAGCGCAGCCGCCGGCAGCAGCTGTCGCAGGATGCCTTAATTAAAAATTTAGCTCAGCTGACCGAAGGTCAGGTGGTGGTGCATATCGATCACGGCATCGGCCGCTACCGCGGACTTAAGGTAATGACTATCGGCGGAGTGACCGGCGAATATCTCACCATCGAGTACCAGGACGGGGATATGCTCAATATTCCCATCACCGCCTTAAATAAGGTGGCGCGCTACTCGGGGGCGGAAAATCCGCCGCTTTCCAAATTAGGCAGCGACGCCTGGGGCAGAAAGAAGCAGAAAGCCGCCCAAAAAATTTACGACGCCGCCGCGGAGCTTTTAGATCTCTACGCCCGCCGCGAAAGCCGTCAGGGCACGAAGTTTGCGGTCAATGAGCAGGCCCTCGATGCCTTTGCTGCAGGCTTTGGGTATGAGGAAACTCCCGATCAGGCAGCCGCCATCGCCGCTACCTTAAACGACATGCAGCAGGGCCGGCCGATGGATCGCCTGGTGTGCGGCGACGTGGGCTTCGGCAAGACTGAAGTGGCTCTGCGCGCGGCCTTTGTGGCCGCTGACAACGGGGTGCAGACTGCCGTCCTGGTGCCGACCACTATTCTGGCGCAGCAGCATTTTGACAGCTTTAAAGAGCGCTTTGCCGGCACTGCCGTCACGGTGGAAATGCTCAGCCGCTTTAAGACCGCCAAAGAACAGAACGCCGTCATCAAGGAAATTGAGCGCGGCACCGTGGACATCGTCATCGGCACGCATAAGCTCTTATCTAAAAGCATTAAGTTTAAGAACCTGGGCCTCGTGATCATCGATGAGGAGCACCGCTTCGGCGTGCGCCAAAAGGAGCGCCTCAAGGAGCTGCGCGCCCAAGTCGATCTCCTGACCCTCACCGCCACGCCGATTCCGCGCACCTTAAATCTTGCCATGGAGGGCATGCGCGAACTTTCCATCATCGCTACCGCGCCGGAGCATCGGCTGGCAGTCAAGACCTTTATTCATGAAAACTCCGATGAAATGGTGCGCGAGGCCATCATGCGCGAGCTGCGCCGCGGCGGGCAGATCTATTATCTGCACAATGACGTGGCTACCATCGAACAGCGCGCCGAGCAGCTGCGCAAATTAGTCCCCGAGGCCAAAATTGATATCGGACACGGCCAGATGTCCGAGCAGGAGCTGCAGCGCGTGATGCGCGATTTCTACCGTCAGCGCTTCAATCTGCTCCTGTGCTCCACCATTATTGAAAACGGCCTCGACATCCCCAGCGCCAATACCATTATTATCGACCGGGCCGATAAGCTGGGGCTGGCTCAGCTCCATCAGCTGCGCGGGCGCGTCGGCCGCTCGCATCATCAGGCCTACGCCTATCTCTTCACCCCGCCTAAAAACCTGCTCACCCGCGATGCGCAGCGCCGCCTGGAGGCGCTGGCCTCCCTCGATGAGCTCGGAGCCGGCTTTGTCCTTGCCACCCATGATCTGGAGATCCGCGGGGCCGGCGAGATCCTGGGCGAAGAGCAGTCCGGTCAGATGGAGCAGGTGGGCTTCTCTTTGTACATGGAAATGCTGGAGCAGGCGGTCAAAGCCTTAAAAGAAGGCCGCGAGCCGTCGCTTGCCGATCTCACGGCGCAGGAGTGCGAAATTGATCTGCACCTCCCGGCGCTGTTCCCGGAGGATTATATCGGCGATATCAATACCCGTTTATCGCTGTACAAGCGCCTGAGCTCCTGCAGCACGCCCGAGCAGTTTGAAGATCTTAAAATTGAGCTGATCGATCGCTTCGGGCAGCTGCCGGCGCAGAGCGAAAATCTCTTTGAGCTCACCAAGCTCAAGCATTTGGCCGGCGAGCTGGGCATTAAGCGCATCGCCGGCGACGGCCAGGGCGGCATTATTGAGTTCAAGCCCGAGCATAAGGTCAATCCGGCCTATCTTATCTCTCTGGTGCAGCGCTGCCGGCAGCAGGAGTACACCATGGCAGGCCCGAGCACGCTGCGCTACAGGCTGCCCGAGAGCGAGCAGCACAGCCGCCTGCAGCTGATGCGCCAGCTCCTGAGCGCCTTTGCGGCCCATCGCGCTGAGATCTCATAACGGAGCAGTAAAAATGCAGGAGCAGATCCTGCCTGCTGATAAAACATGCGCGTTTTTGACGCGGTTAAGTCGGCATTTTATGATACGCTGTGCCCTGACGACGCGCCCCTGCGCGCCTTGATCTGAACATCGGAAACACATCATGGATTCCACTGCCCCGCTGCACTCGGCGCTGCATGATTTTGCACTGACCACTAAGCGCTATGTTGATAAAAGCGCGCAGCTTATCAGCTTTATTAATTACCTGACCAATGAGCCGCGCCTTTTGGCTCCCAACATCTTCATGGTAGTGCGTCCGCGCGGCTTCGGCCTGAGCCTTGCCGCCGATACCATTGAAACAGTGCTGTCGGTGCAGGAAGAGTTCAGCGGCGATCACAAAGCTGAAGAGCTGCATCAGCAGCTTAGGCCCCTGCCGGTAGTGCGGCTGTCAATGCGCAAACTGCATCTTAACAGCGCCGCCGCTTTTAGAGATCATTTAGCTGATCTGATGCAGTCCCAGCTCTGGGAGCATCACATCAATAAAAATCCGGCCAGTTATCAGAATCCTAAGAGCTGTTTGGCCGAACTCATTAAGGCGGTAAGCACGGTCCATCAAAGCCCGGTCGCGGTTATCATCGACAATTACGATGCGCCCTTTTTATGCGCCTATATGCTCCCGCCTGCCGAGCGCGATGCCGTCATCACTTTATATCTGGATACCTTAAATGCGATCAAGCAGGCGGGCCGCGCGGTGGCCTTCGCTCTTTTGACCGGGCACGTTAAATTTGATTTGTCCTCGCTGAACTCCGAGGGGCTGCCGGCGATTAAGGATATTTCATCCTATCCCTGCTGCGATACGCTCTTCGGCTTTACCCCCGCGGAGGTGCAGAAATATTTAGCGGCTGATCTAAAGCGCATGGCCCCGCGCCGCGGCATGACCGCAGCTGAGCTTCTGCAGGCCTTAGAGGTCTGCTACGGCGGCTTTGTATTCTCTGACCGGCAGATTAAGCTGCTGTGTCCCTACTCGGTCAATGCCGCGCTCAATAATGAAGGGCAGCTTTTGACCTATCAGGCCCAGGAAGATTACGAATTTCTGCAGCGGCTGCTGGAAAAATATGAACCGGCTCTGGACTGGCTCTTTGATAAGGACGGACAGGATGCGCTCTTTGCTGACAGCGTGAGCTTGGAGCCGACGCGCCTTGACTTCGGCACCGCCTTAGTACATCTCGGGTTTGCCACCATCACCAAGGTGACGCGCAGCGAGGGCGAGGATTACATCAATTGGCGCTATCGCTACGGCTGCCCCAATGAGGAAATGCGCCGACTGCTGCTCATGCTGCGCCGGCAGGCCGATCCGCAGCTGGCCGCGCTGCCAATCAACCCGCGCGCGTTGACGGCCGGCTGTGAAGATTATATGTTATAGCCCTGAGGCGCTGAAACTGGATAATTTGAAGGAGCAAACATGCCCGCAGCCTACTTTGATATGGACGGCACCCTGCTCAAGGGCGACAGCAATGACTTTTTAGTGCGCTATCTGCTCAAAGAGCAGGTAATTGACCAAAACTTTACCGCCCCGATTGCCGACTTTCATCACCGCTATCTAAAAGGAGAGCTGGCCATTGAGGATTTTGTGGTCTTCATCATCAAGCCTTTTATCGGCATGAGCGCACAGCGCCGCAAAGAGCTGATTGCAGGCTGCCTGACCTCAGGCGGCCTGCTCGCCGCCATGCGCCCGGGCGGGCTTGCTGAAATTAAGCGCCGGCAGGCTTTGGGCGATGACATCTTTATCGTCACCTCCACCATCGACTGTTTAATTGAGCCTATTGCAGCGCATTTGGGCGTCAAGTACGTGGCCGCCGCACCCTTGGAATATGACGCAGAAGGAAAAGTTACCGGCAGGATCGCAGGTTTAGTCCCCTATCAGGGCCAAAAGGTCACCCGCATTCAGGAAATTCTGCAGCGCGAGGGTATTTCCAACGCGGATTCCGCCGCCTTTGGCGACAGCGTCAACGACTTTGAAATGCTGTGTTTTGCAGAACACGGCAAAGCGGTCCACCCCAGTCCCCTGCTTTTAGACAAGGCCAAAGCCCAAGGCCGCAGCTTTGAAATTTTAAACTGGGATCAGGCGTAAAGCTTTAAGGCCGGATCGCGCTGATCCGGCCGCTTTGATCTTAAGGACCGTCTCCTGTGCAGTCCTTAATTGTCCAATTGCTCCCTATTTCTTCTTATCCACTACCTGCGTGCGGTGCAGCGAGTCAATAATGGTGATGACTAGACCGCGGATGTTGTTTTCCATGGTACGGTACGGCGCAATGCGCATGGTATAGAAGCGCTCGTTAATGCCGACCACCTCGCGATCGATCGGCGCTAAATCCTTCAGCACCGCCTTGGCGTCCGCGATAATGTCCTCTTTGGGGAAGGAGTGAGCAAAGATCTGGAGCGAGCGCCCCACATCCTGCGGCACTAACTGGAACTCGCGGCCCACATATTCGGTGAACTTGCGGATATTCAGCTTGCTGTCCACAAAGAGGATGCCGATGAGGGTCGAGGACAGGAAGTTGGACAGATCGTTATCCATCATGGTGAGCTCATCGAGCTTTTGCTGATACTCCGAGTTTACGGTATACAGCTCTTCGTTTACGGACTGCAGCTCCTCATTGGAGGACTGCAGCTCTTCGTTGGCGGTCAGCAGCTCCTCATTGGCCGCCTGCAGCTCTTCATTGACCGTCTCCAGCTCGCCGATAGTGGAGCGCAGCTCGCTCTTGCTGTCCTGCAGCTCATGCTCCAAATCGGTAATGCGCTGCGCCGCGGTATGATTGATATCGTACTTCTCGGTCTCGCCTTCAAAGGCTACGGTATGATGCTCCACAAAGATCACCGCAATCAGCGCATTACTGTCCCCCTGATTGTTAATCGGCTGGACGGATAAGTCGATGACCTTGCGCCCGGACGGAGTATCCACGGCAATGCCGGTATAGGTCACCGGCTTGGATTCAGTACGGCAGCGATTGATGGCGGTGGAGGCGATTAAATTTAAGTCCTTATTGATTAAGGAGAACAAATTAAAGGTCGCCTTGCCCGGGGCAATATTGACGTAATCCGAGCTGCTGCCGAAGAAGTGAATAATATCGTTCTGGGCGTTGACCACCACGGCAGCCGGCAGATAGCGTTCCAAGAAGTGCACATACAGATCTTCCATCTTCTGCTGCTCCTCAGGGTGAGAATTGTTTAAGCCTGCAATCTGCACGGAGGGCAGAATATTGGGCACGGTAAAGACCGGCGGCTGCAGATCATCGGCCTTGCCGTCTGCGCAGTGCACATAGATCTTCTCCGCCGTAGCAATGGGCTTGAACACCGAACTGTACTCGCTGGCCGTCTCGCTCTTGCCTAAGAATAAGAATCCGCCGTTCTTCAGCGCCGTGTGGAAAATGGCAAACACCGCCTTCTGCAGCACCGGCTGGAAGTAAATCAGCACATTGCGGCAGCAGATGAGATCGAGCTTGCCGAAAGGGGGATCTGAGAACATATTGTGGGGCGCAAAGATGATCATCTTGCGGATATCTTTAGAGATGCGGTACAGATCATTCTTTTCGCTGAAATATTTAGACAGGCGCTGCGGGGTAATGTCCTCGGAGATGCTCTCCGGAAACTCGCCCTTGCTGGCCTTTTCAATGGCATGGGTGTCAATATCAGTCGCGAAGATCTTAACCTCGCGCTTGATCCCGGTCTCCTCCATGAGCTCGCGCATCAAAATAGCCAGTGAATACGCTTCCTCACCGGTAGAGCAGCCGGCCGACCAAATGCGCACAGGCTCTGAGGCGTCGCCGTGCTCCAGGATCTTAGCTAAAGCCGCCGACTTTAATTTTTCAAAGAACTCGCTGTCGCGGAAGAAGCGCGTCACTCCGATTAATATATCTTTGATAAGCAGCTCCGCCTCCGCCGCATTGCCTTCGAGCAGCTTGGCAAAGGTCTCCATATCCGGACTCTTGGTCACTACCATTCGCCGCTCAATGCGCCGCAGTACCGTATTTTTCTTGTAATAGGAAAAATCGATGCCGCTCACGCCCTTTAAGATGGAGTAGATGCGGTTGAGAATTTCCATGTCCGCCGATTCAGGCAGCCCCTGCGGCAGATTGGTGTGATGGTAATTGGCTAAATTCAGCAGCTCCTCGGCAAGCTCGGCAGGCGATAAGATGAAGTCAGCCAGGCCGGTATTGATGACGCTGCGCGGCATGCCGTCAAATTTGGCGCTCTTAGGGTTCTGCACCATCACAATGCCGCCGTGCTCCTTGATGGTCTTAATGCCGTTGGTGCCGTCCGATCCGGTACCCGAGAAAATAATGCCCACGGCCTTATCGCGCGCCTCTTCGGCCAGCGAGTTTAAGAACACGTCGATAGGATGATTGATGCCGCGGTGATCGGCCTCAGTCAGGAGCAGATGCCCGGCCTTGATGGTCAGATTCTTGCGCGGCGGGATGAGATACACCATGTTGGGCGCGACCGGCATTAAATGCTCGGCCTGCACCACCCGCATCGAGGTGTATTTGCCTAAGATCTCCGCCATCAGACTTTTATAGTCCGGCGATAGATGCTGCACAATCACGTACACAATATTGGAATTGGCCGGCAGCGCTACAAAAAACTGCTGCAGGGCCTCCAATCCGCCGGCGGAAGCGCCCAGGCCTACAATGAGGCGCGGGGCTTCGTGCTTGGTATTTGCCGGAACGGCGCTTTCTGCTGTAGTCACGCATTACTCCTTTATTTTTGAGAAACCTGTAAATACTTGCCGGCAAACTTGTCGGCATCCATGGCCTTGTCGTATAAAAAGCCCTGGGCAATGGTGCACCCGCTTTTGAGCAGCACGTCCACCTGATCCTGATACTCCACGCCCTCGGCTATCACCGTCATCTGACTGTCCGCACTGATGCGCACAATGCTCTGCAGCAGCGACTGGCTGACCTTATTGACGCTGATGTCGCTGATAAGCGAGCGGTCTATTTTAATGCTGTCAAAGTGCACTTTCGAGAACAGGGACAAATTAGCATAGCCGGTGCCGAAATCATCGAGCGAAAAATGCAGGCCTAAGCTGCGCAGCGGCTGCAGCGCACGCTTTAAGGTCACATCTTCCACCGCGCAGGCGGTCTCGGTGACTTCAAT
Organism: uncultured Succinivibrionaceae bacterium; assembly: GCA_944389865.1. Lineage (GTDB taxonomy): Bacteria > Pseudomonadota > Gammaproteobacteria > Enterobacterales > Succinivibrionaceae > Avisuccinivibrio. Next base: position 26,642 of record CALXNX010000016.1, on the reverse strand, counting down.
CTCAATCTTGTCAGCCGCCTCCTCGCGATAATGGCTCAAAATAGCCAGTACCGCGCCGGCCGTGGAATTGTCAAATAAGGTAAAGCGCGAGAAGTTCACCGAAACGGGGACGGTCTTCAGTCCCTGCTGCTCCCAGCGCTGCTGCTGCCACAAAACGCGCGAGAGCACAAAAAGGTCGAGCTCGCGCAGCGTGCCGTCCTTTTCCATGCGCGAGATAAAGCGCATAGGCGGCACTATCGAGCCGTCCTCGTCAATGCCGCGCACTAAGGCCTCCGCCCCCATAAGCTTTCCGGTGTGCATATCCACCTTGGGCTGGAAGAACACGGTGAATTTCTCGGTCAGCGCTGAACTGTAGCCCTCCAGCTCCGGACTCTCGCCTGACGGAGAGGCTTTGGCGGACAGCTGCGGCTGCGAGGAGAGCATCAGGGTGAGCGCTTCCTGCACTAAATTGCCGCCGGAGAAGGCCCCGCGCGACCAGGTAGAGCCATAGACCGCATGGCCGGGATAATTTCTATCGATCACCGTCTGCACCCGCGCTACCCGGTCAAAGAAGATCTCCTTGGTGGTATTGGGCACTAAGATAATAAATTCACTGTCAAAGGAGCGGAAAATAAAGCTGTTGCCGAAAGAGCGGCGCAGCAGCTCGAGGACAAAGGAGATCAGGCGCACGCAGTGCTCGTAGCCGTACTCGCGCGAGAGCTGCAGGATCTGCGGGAAGGCCAGCGTAAAGACGCCTAAGGAGGAGTAGACATCAGAATTAAAGAGCGCGATCTGCTCGCGGTAGCTGCGCATATCATAGACCCCGGCCGTGACGGCATGCAGGTTCATATAGTCATAGCGCTCTTTGAGCAGGCGCTGCAGCATTAAGGTCAGATAGTTCTTCAGTACCGCCACTAAGGATAAATTGCCGTCATGACGCTGCGGATTATCAATGCAGATTAAGGCATTAAAGCCGTTGACCGTATTTAAAGGATAGACCGCAAAAGACCATGACTCTGAGACATGATCATTAGTCTGCACCGCCATCATGCGCCGCATGCGGCTTAAATAAATGGGCCTCCCGGCTAAAGCGCGGCGCAGCAGAGGCAGGCGATCAAGGCTTATGCCCGAAAGCATGCCGCGAAATGAGGGCTTGCCGCCTTCATCCCACTCGCCGATTTCCTCTACCGCTTTGCCGCCGTCCACCACCTGCAGCGCATAAACGCGATCTGCGCTGAAATAGCTGCCGATCAGGCCTAAAATCCACTGCAGCGCGGAGACGTAATTGGTCGAGGTGAGCATGATATCCATGCTCTTAAAGACGATCTGCTCCTCCTCAGAGCTCAGCTGCTCCTTAAGGCGCGCGTAGCGCAGCGCCGACAAGTCGGTGGTATAGAGATGATTGTAAAGATGCTCATGCCCCGGCAGCGCGTACTCCTCCAGATCGCTTTTGGCCGGCATGAATTGAATATAATCGGTGCTCTTGCCCTCTAAATGCTGCAGCTCCTTCATGCCGTCAATAATGAAGGAGTCAAAGAATTTGGCTTTAAGCTGCCCCTGGCAGAGCACCACTGTAAAGCGCACGTCAGCAAGCGGCGTTTCAGCTAAGATGCGGCGCACAAAAATAAAAGCGTCGTCAGCATACTGCCTGGCTTTCAGCACTGACTGACAGTCCGGAATAAAGACGTTTAAGGTGGAGCGCGGCAGCTGCCCGGTCAGGGCAAAGGACTCAAAATAAAGCGCAAAGGCATTAGCCGCAAAATTGTAATCGCCTGGATTCAGCGGCTTTTTGTCCGCACTTATATTAATCAGAATATGCGCGCTCGGACCTTTGAATTCATTTTCATAATGGGTAGCCAAAAGTTTTAAGGACTGCAGATCGTAAAGCCCCGAGTACGGCAGACGCGCAGCCTCACGGCGCTGATCGCCGTCGCGGCTCACTGCCTTATCGACGTACTGCAGATAGGCAAAGCAGTAGATCTCACCGGACTCTGCATCCTTACAGAGCAGCGCGTAGGCGGCGATATTGCGCACATAGCCGCCGTGCTCCACCACAGCAAACTGGGCAAATATCCAGCGCTGACCGCGCTCATACAGTTCAAGCAGATTATCGCGGGAGAACAGCTGCTGCAGCTGCGCCCGCTCTTCATGCGCAAACACCCGCTTAAAGGCATTCTCTAAAAATTTGCTGTAGGTAATCAAGGCGGCCCAATAGGAGATATTGCGCCCGGATATCCAGATCTGATCGACCCGCTGCTGCGTTAAATTGACCTGCGTGTAGCTGTATAAATCGGACAGCAGATACTCCCACAGCCTGCCGTAAAGCGCAAAGCGCGGATACGCCAGCCGCGGATCTAAAGGGCTTACAATGCCGATGGCCTTATACGGGGTCTTATCGGGGTGATAGAGCGTGCGGAAGGACACGGCAAACCAGGCATAGCCGCTGCCGGCCCAGGACTTTAAAATAAAAGCCCCGCCGCCGCGCTTATCGCCCCCTAAGAGCTTGCGGGCAAACAAGCGGAAATTGGCCAGACTGTCAGGATGCACCCAGTCTTTGGCCAGCAGATCCTCAGGAAAGCGCAGCGCCCGGCCGCGCTCGCCTAAGGCTCCGCGGGATGGATTAAAGAAGGTAAAGGTATTGTCGGCAAAGTTCAGCTCCCACAGCCGCTGCGCCGTCTGCTCCTGGGACACCATCAGGCGCACATTGGCCTCAGTAAGCTCCTCTAAGGCATGATGCTGCGTGCTGACATCGCGCGAGAGCTCTAATAAATACTCCACGCTGTCATCGCCGTCCTTAAAGCTCACCGGTTTTAAGCATACCGAGCGATAGCGCGGGGCATCCTCCGGTCCGTACAGCCGCTGCACAAACACTGCAGGCTCCCCGGTGGTTAAAGCCTGACGCATTTTCTGCAGATAAAGAGACTGCTCATGCTCAGGCAGGCCTAAGGCTTCAAGACGGCAGGGCAGATTCAAAGCATCCGGCAGTCCCAGGATCTTAAGCGCCAGCGCGCTGAAATACACGGCTTTAATGCCGTCTCCCTGTTTGTCTAAGGTAAAGATGCCGATGCCGTCATTGAGCTGACTGGGATCGAGCGTCAGACTGCCCTCATCATTAGCAGCGCCGATTTTAATATCCATGGACCAGCCTTCCCGTCCGCAGCTTAAACTGCGGCCTGCATATTATTTATGATTGTTATTGCGGAGCTTAATCACAGCTCGAACCTTCAGGGCAAAGCGGGTTACATGCGCACGCTGCCTTATTTTCCAGTATAGGACTAAAACCGGGGCCTGACCCTTCCTGCGATCACAAAATGAGCATAAAAAATCTAAGTTCAGCCGCAGCGGCGCTGCTCACTGTCCTGCACGCGGGCATCGGTATGCAGCGAGCCGTTTAAATTCAAAGCGTTAAGCAGTGGGGCGCGCGCCTCCTGCGTTACGGCTGCACTGTCTTCATCGACACTGTAGTACCTGGGATTGCGCTTATCTGTAAATACGCGCACCGTAAAGCCGGGCATGAAGCACTGCTGAGCGCGGCGCTGCGCCGCGCCGAGAAAAAAGCGCGGCTTGGCGGTTCCGCACTCTTTGTAGATCACCGCGCGGCGCAGCTTGACCTGACGCAGAGCCGCCGGCATCATCACATATTCGCGATCGAGCAGCACCACGGCGTAAGCCTGCGCGAGGATCGGCGGCTCCTGCGCGCGCAGCCGCGTACGCAGGCGGCAGAAATAGAAATAGCGCCCGGCATAATAGGCCAAATAGGCGCACAGCAGCACAGTGAGCGGAAGCAGAGCGGTAAAGGCTGCAGACTGCCCAAACAGGCACAGCACAATAAAGATTAAGGCGCACAGATAAAAACTCAGGCCGAAGCCTTTTTTCACCGTGCTGTCCACGACATTGTAATGAAAACGGATCCCTGCTTTTTTCAGATAGCTCTGATAATAGACATTATCCGGCAGATCAGCATCACCCACGCGCATCCTCCTTATTTAATACGCCGTGAATGCATTATAGCGAAAAAAGACCGGCCCCCGCGCGCGGCGGGGGCGATAAGGTGATCGGGCTTAGATTTCGGGATAAAGGCTTTAACGATCCTTAACTTCCAGCCAGAATCTGCGCTCTAAATCTTCAAATAAGATCTCGCACTCATTGCACGGGCGATAAGTCGCAAGCGACACCGCGATGATGACAATAAGCGAAATGGCAAAGCCCGGCACAATGGAGTAGAGATTAAAGAAGCCGCCGATCTCCCAGATAATGACGGTGAGAGCGCCGGCTACCATGCCCGCCAGCGCCCCTTTTAAGGTCATCTTCTTCCACAAAAGCGAGACTAAAATCGCCGGACCGAAGGATGCGCCGAAGCCGGCCCAGGCGTATGCCACTAAGTGCAGAATGCCCGAGTTCGGATCGAGGGCAATAATATAGGCGATCACGGCCACCAGCAGCAGCATCAGACGGCCGCACCACAGCAGCTCAGTCTGCGAGGCGCGGGGGCGGAATAAACGGCGGTAGAAATCGGCCGTTAAGGTAGTGGAGGCTACTAAGAGCTGACAGGATAAGGTGCTCATAATGGCAGCCAAGATAGCCGAGAGCAGAATGCCGGCTACCCACGGATTGAACAGCGCCTGCGTGACGATGATGAAGATCTGCTCGGGGTTGGCCACCGTAATCTCCGGATGACGGGCGGAGAAGGCGACGCCGTAATAGCCCACCAGGACCGCGCCTAAAAGGCAGAGGATCATCCAGGTAATGCTGATGCGGCGGGCATCGCCCAGACCGCGTACAGTGCCGGCTGCCATGAAGCGCACTAAAATATGCGGCTGCCCCATATAGCCTAAGCCCCAGCCCACTAAGGATAGGAAGCCGGCCAGGGTCATGCCTTTAAGGAAGCTGCTCATCTCCGGCCCCTTCTGGGCAATGTACTCATTAGCTGCCGCAAAGCCGCCGCAGTCCATGATCATGATCATCGGAGTAAGCAGCAGAGCAAAGATCATTAAGGTCGCCTGCACGGTATCGGTCCAGCTTACCGCCAGGAAGCCGCCGATAAAGACGTAGAAGATGGTGGACACGGCGCCGATAAGAAGCGCATTGCGGTAATCCATCTCAAAGGTCTGCTCAAACAGACGGGCGGCCGATACCATGCCCGAGGCGCAGTAGACCACAAAGAAAATTAAGATGATGACTGCCGCCACGACCGCGCTGATGCGGTATTTATCGCAGAAGCGGGCGGATAAGTAGTCAGGCAGGGTCAGCGCATCAGAGGCATTGGCGGTAAAGGAGCGCAGACGCGCTGCCACAAACTTCCAATTGCACCACGAGCCCACGGTAAGACCGATAGCGATCCAGGCCTCAGAGATGCCGGCCACATACAGCGCACCGGGCAGGCCCATCAGCAGCCAGCCGGACATGTCAGATGCGCCGGCTGACAGCGCAGTCACCACGCGCCCTAAGCTGCGGCCGCCTAAAACATAGTCATTTAAGGAATTAGTCATGCGGGCGGCAGCAATGCCGATGATGAGCATGGCTAGAATATAGACAATAAAGGTTGTAGTAGTTGAAATCATAAAGTACTTCTTATATTTCATGAAAGTACGGCCTGACTTCAGGCATGGCCGCTTTCGGCCTCAGCTTTCATGCAGGCAGAGCCTGATTTGCACCAGCCCGGGCCGCTGCACTTACAGCAGGCCGGGTAAACGCGGGCTATCTTAGCAAAAAAACCATCCGTCCTGCCCAAAAACGGCGCAACAGGCCGGATTAAACGCGCAGAAACGGCGCCGTGCACCAAAACAGCACATCAAGTCCCAGGTTCCGGGCTTTGCACCGCCATGATGCTTGGATAAAATAGAGCGCACAAAGCAGGCTTATATTTTCACGCATTTAAATATGAAGAAACCGCTGGAGATCACCCCGTCTGTTCTGCGCTGGCTCTTGACCCAATTGGACCCCGTCAAGGACGCTGCCTCTACGGCCTTAATCAAAACCTGGCTTGAGGGCGCCGGCAGGCCTGATTACGGCGATCTGGCCTTTATCAGCAAGGTCAGCGGCATTCCTATCGGCCTCTTTGGCCTGAAAAATCCGCCCTCCACTCTGCTGCCCTTTAAGCTCCCCGACGGCATCCCGGCCCGCAGCGGCCTGACTTTAAGTCAGCTCTCGGACAAAATGCTCCTGCTGCAGCAGTGGCTGGCCAATTACTATCTGCGCGAGGCTGCGGGCCGCCATAAATTTACCGCCGCCCTGCCCGGAGGCGATGAGGTCAGTATCGCCGCGCATATCTGTCAGTATTTTGCCCTCACCGCCTCGATGTTTGAGCGCTGCGCCAATTTAAAAGATGCCTTTCTGCTTCTGCGCCGCAAGGTCAGCGCCGCCCGCATCTGCGTGATGCTCTCAGGCTTGGGCCCCCAGTACCGCTTAAATCCGCTGCAGTTCACGGTCTTTACTCTGCCGGATGCCTGCGCACCGCTCTTATGCCTCAATGCCCGCCAGAGCTATTTGGGGCAGATCCTCTCGCTGCTGCAGGGACTGTCGGCCCTGTGCGCCGGTCAAAGCCTGCTCTGCACCTCCCAAAGTGCGCTGCTGCGCGATACTTTGTGCGCCCAGCGAATTATGCGCAGTTTAAATCTTACCGCTCTGCCCGATCATGCGATGGACAGCGGGCTCTCACCTGCCGAGCAGGCGGCCTTAAGCATAGACCATCAGGCATATGAACTGCTGAGTCGCGACTGCCTTGACGGCTTTCTGCCGCGCGAGACCTTGCTCAAGCGCCTGAATATCCCGGCTGAGCTTATCGATCAATTCCCGACCGCCTGTCAGTCCTTAGCCGCGCGCTGCCGCGCCCTGCGCTGAAAAAATCAGGGCCCTGCACACCAGCGTCTGCAGAGCCCCTTGGCATCTTTAACTTTAGGACCTCAGTCTTCAGCGGTTACAGATCTTCGGTTAAGACCTTTAAATCCCCATTGAAGATCGGGAAACGCCAGTAGCCTTTAGGCGAGGCGTCATCCTTTTCAATGTGGAAGCCTACCGGGAAGCGCTCGCGCTTCCACTGTGAGCGCGCATGCAGCAGGAAATAACGCTGCACGTACTGCTTAAACTTACTGTGATCGAGCTCCTTGAACTCCGGATCCTCCTGCAGCCGCGCCAGGATCTCCGCCGGGCCTAAACGCTCCTGCGCAAAGAGCCTGCGGATATAGTCGAGGATCGCATAAGGCATTAAATCGCCTTCATCGGTCTGGCCGCCGCCCGGACGCAGCTCTGCAGTCGGCTGCTGCTTGGTGATATAGGACATCTCCGGGATCTTTAAGGTAATGCTGTCATTGACTTTAAAGCCCTCGGTCTCTAAATGCGCGTTGATGCGGCGCACCACGCTCTTGCCGATGCCGCCGATGGGAGCTAAGCCGCCTGCGGTATCACCGTCCATGGTGCAGTAGCCCACCACAGACTCCGAGAGGTTGGAAGTCTCAATTAAAAGCTTGCCCTCACGGTTAGCGACCATCCAGATGCCGGGCAGACGCGCACGAGCCTGAATATTCTGCAGGGTAATGTCGTCGTGCTCCCAGGAAAGCGGATGACCGGCGCTGATGGAGTTATAGAGCTCCACGTAGTCATTGACCACCTTGGAAATCGACCAGACATGATGCGAAGCGCCGACAGCTTTGGCAATCTGCTCTGCCGCCTCCCTGGTCACTGCGCTGGAGTTATCCGAGCCCTGATAGACCGTAGTAAGGAGCTTGGGCATCACTTCATTTTTGACGTAGGAGAGCGGATCGCCGCTGTAGTCAGCGACATTCAGGCCCAAAGAGCGTAGAGTCTTAATATAGCTGTCCGCCCCTAAATCGGTAAGAGCGCAGAGCTGGGCCGCAGCCACGGACGAGGCGCACAGCGCGCTGTCAGCTCCGCCGGACAGAGACAGTGCAAAACCCTTGGCATGGGTCTTTATCATAAAGTCAAATAAACCCAAGGCCACCGCGCGCAGCATCTCATCGTAAAGATGGGCAGGAGCTGCAATGCCGTCTTCTTTGCTGCAAAGGCGCACATCATTAAAGAAACAGGGACTGCTCTGCATCAGGAGACGGCCTTTTCTGGCCATGATGCAGACGCCGTCGAGCACCGCATCCGCACTTTCATTACCGCACAAATTCACCGCCGCAGTCAGGGCACGGGTGCAGCTGGAGATTTCAAGCGCCTGCTCCGCCGCCGCCGCGATGCCGCCGACCTCGTAAGCGCGCACCGAAGGCAGCACGATTAAATCAGCATGTTTTAACTGCTTATCGACCCCCGGAGTAAACACCACCGCAATTTTCAGGCCGTCAAGCTCAAAGCCGTTGCGGCTTTCGACCACCACCCGGCCCTGCAGCATGAAGACCGCCTTATCCTTAGTACAGGTAAAGCTGCGCTGGCGATACTCTGTGGGAGTGCGGGCAAAGCCCTTGGCGCAGTACACCGCCTGCACCGCGCCGTCCTGCACAAAGACGTAGGCGTCGCGGCACTGTCCTTCAACGTCATACATCGCCGTGCCGAAGCCCAAAAGCAGGCCCTCAGGCACCTTTTCGGCCAGATCTTCGACTGCTGCCATGCATTTTTCAGCAAAAGTCTGATTGAACAGCAGATCCTGACAGGCGCTGCCGGTTAAGGAAAGCTCGGGCAGGAGCAGGATCTTTTTATCCGCCGCTGCCGCCTGGCTGCAGAGTTCCTGCATCTTCGCGCTGTTGCCGCGCAAATCGCCCGAGGTAGGCTTAAACGAGCCTAAGGCCGTAATTTTTGCTGTTTTCATCTCTCTCTATGCCTATATGCTGTCATATTCCATCACGCAGCTGTCCGCAGATTAAGCTGCAGTCTGATTTTACCGCGCATAAGTTTGCCATAAAATAATGCGCTCTGATCTGATGCACAAAATTAATCCTGTTTTTTGCTAAAATACCCCGATTTATGAACCAAATTTAAGCATAATTTAAATTTAATTGCCGCCTGGGATGCAGGAACAAGCGCCTATGAGTGCAGAAGCTAAAGATAAGACTGAGAAGAACTACGTAATTAAGGCCGGCCACTGCCGCAAATTAGGTCCAACCATTGAAGCTGACGGCGTCAATTTCGCCGTATGGTGCCCGGCTGCCAGCGCCATCGATCTTTTATTATTTGACTATCCTGAAGATCCTAATCCTGCCGTCATCACTCTGGCCTCCCCTATTTTCCGCTCAGTTTATTACTGGCATGTTAAGGTTTTAGGGCTCAAATCTGAGCAGCTTTACGCCTGGCGCGTGCGCGAGGCCATCCGCACCTATAAAGCCGCCTCCTCGCATGTTGAAATCGGCAAGATCCTGATAGATCCCTACGCCAAGCGCGTGATCTTCCCCAAAGGCTATAAGCGCTATCAAAACGGCACCATGAGCGATAACTGCGCTTCAGCTGCCAAATCCATCGTGCTCAATTTGGATGAATACGATTGGGGCCTTGATACCTCGCCGCGCCATCCTTTAAATAAGACCGTGATTTACGAGATGCACGTAAAGGGCTTTACGGCGCATCCGTCCTCAGGCGTGGCCCCGGAGATCCGCGGCACCTACCGCGGTCTTATCGAAAAGATCCCCTATTTAGTAGAGTTGGGCGTCACCGCAGTTGAGTTTCTGCCGGTCTATCAGTTTGACGAACAGGACGCACTGCCGGGCAAAAAGAATTACTGGGGCTACAGCCCGATGGCCTTCTTTGCCCCGCATGAGGCCTACTCCTCCGATAAGTCCTATATGGGACCTATCAACGAGTTTCGCGACTTAGTCAAAGCGCTGCACCGCAACGGTCTTGAAGTGATCCTCGATGTGGTCTACAACCACACCTCCGAGGGCGATCAGAACGGTCCTACCTACTGCTATAAAGGCTTTGACAAGAAAAATTACTACATCATTGATAAAAACGGCAATTACGGCAATTATTCAGGCTGCGGCAATACCTTCAACGGCACCAACAGCGTGGTACGCAACTTAATCATCGACTCGCTCATTTTCTGGAAAGAAGAGATGCATGTGGACGGCTTCCGCTTTGACTTAGCCTCCATCTTAGCGCGCGATGAAAGCGGCATGCCCATCCCCAATTCGCCAACTCTGCTCGATATCGACAGCAATCCGCGCCTTGCTGAAACCAAGATCATTGCCGAGCCGTGGGATGCTGGCGGCCTGTATCAATTAGGCAATATTGCAGGCTCCAAGTGGCGCGAGTGGAACGGGCAGTTCCGCGATGACGTGCGCGCCTTCATGCGCGGCGACAACGGCATGATCAAGCGCTTTGTATCGAGACTTTTAGGATCGCCCGACATCTACAATGAAAAGGAAGTTGATCCGCAGAAGAGCATCAACTTCATCACCTGCCACGACGGCTTTACGCTGTGGGATTTGGTCTGCTACGCGCAGAAGCACAATGAAGCCAACGGCGAACACGGCCGCGACGGCAACAACGCCAACTATTCGGCCAATTACGGCTGTGAGGGCGAGTGCGATGATGATGCCTTGAACGATCTGCGTCTGCGTCAGGCTAAGAACATGCTGGCTTTAACCGTGCTCTCGATGGGTACGCCGATGATTTTGATGGGCGATGAGATCCTGCGCACCCAGAAGGGCAATAACAATGCCTACTGCCAGGACAATGAGCTCAGCTATATGAACTGGGATCTGAATGAAAGACAGCAGGATATGCTGCATTTCACCCAGGCCATCATTAAGCGGCGCACCATCAGATCGCGCGCGGAAGGCCATGAACGCCGCCACGTTAAGATGCTCGATTCAGTGCTGCGATCCACCAAGCTGCAGTGGCACGGCGTGCTGCCCTTCCAGCCCGACTGGTCCTTCAACTCACACTCCATCGGCGTTCTGGTGTACTGGAGCACCTACTCCATCTACGCCTACGTCTTCGTCAATGCTTTCTGGGAAGATCTGGAAATTGAACTGCCGGCCCAGCCGCGCAATATCAAGCGACATTGGCTGCCGATGGTCGATACCTCGCAGAAGGCCCCGGATGATGTAGTCATCGGCATGAGCCGCAAGCGCTACTGTGCCGGCGATAAGCTCAAGGTGCAGGCCCGTTCCATCGTCATGCTGATAAGTCCTGCTTAAGCCGCCCCCTTCTTTCTCCTTTCCGCGCCGCAGCCTGCGCTGCGGCAGCGCTTTTGCTACAATGCAGTAAGTTTAGCTCTTTACCCCCAAATAAGGATTGTTATGAGTGCAGATTTAAAGGATCCCCAGACCGCCCCTGAAGAGACCCTGCAGACTCCGGATGCAGAGGAGACCGAATACGTCTATGTAGATGAAAACGGCAATGAAGTGCCCGCCCCGGAAGAAGCCGAGGATGAGGAATACTTAGAAGACGAAGACTCCGCCGCTGACGATGCGGAGTATGAATACGTCATTGATGAAGACGATGACGATGATGATTATGAATACGTCGCAGTTGAGGACGATGCAGCCGACGATAATGATGACGATGATGACAGCGAATACGTCTATATCGATGAAAACGGCAATGAAGTCCCGGCGCCTGAAAGCGCGGAGGAGCAGGATGATCAGCGTGCTGCCGGCATAGCCGCCGCAACGGCTGCTGCTGTTGGCGCTGCTGCTGCCGGCAAAAATGCTGCCCCTGAGGAGCATGAAGAGACTCCCGAGGAAAAAGCCGCCCGCTTAAAGAAGGAAAAGCATGAGCGCGTGCGCCGCAATCTGCGCATCATCGCCCTGGTAGTGGCCGGCTACTACTTCATTTCCGCCGGCTACTCCTGGTACCAGGAAAAGCAGGCTGAGGATGCCAAGGCTGCAAACGCCATGATCAATGCCGCAGCCGTCGCCAATGCCTTAAATGATCCGGCCGCCTTCCGCGAGCGCTTTAACAGCGCCATCAATCTGCAGCGCTCCTCGCTGCCTACCGCCAATGCCAATGACAGCACCGAGGGCTTTGTCGCAGTGCTCTCCCCGGCCATTGAGCTGCGCGGCGTGGTCAAGCCCGACAGTCAGGATATTGACTATCTGCAGCTGCAGACCCGCTACCCGGACGCCCTGCCGCCCGAGAGCCTCAACGCCCTGCGCGCTTTTGTCCTGGCCTGTGAAAACAGTCAGGATCTGAAGCTTGCCGACGACATCATCACCGCTTTAGGCATCATCCCGCAAAATGACGCCAATGAGGCCGATAAAATCTTTGATCCGGCGCAGGCGCAGAGTCAGACCGTGCGCTATGAGCTCTCCTTCAGCTCAGGGGAAATTGATGAGCTGACCGTGCGGGCTTATCCGCGCCTTTAGTTTCAGCAGTGCATACAAGTGTGCAGCAATGCCGGCGCCGCTGTCCTGAGCGCTGCTGCTGCCGCAGGCTGCAGCCGGCTGATCGGCCGAAAAGACAGCAGCTGCAGACTTTAGTAGGCTATAATATTGACAGCAGATCTAATGACGGCGGCTGCCGTGAAGGAAGGATTTAAATGCTGGAAGATTTAAAGAATGAGGTCTTTAAGGCCAATATGGAACTGCCGGCCCGCGGGCTGGTGACCTATACCTGGGGCAATGTCTCCGGGATTGATCGCGACGCCGGCTTAGTGGTGATCAAGCCCTCCGGAGTCGATTATGAGACCATGACTCCCAATGACATGGTGGTGATTGATCTCAAGACCGGCGAGCGCGTAGAGGGCAATTTAAACCCGTCCACCGACACGGCTACGCACTTGGAGCTCTATCGCGCCTGCGAGGACATTAAGGGCATTGTGCACACCCACTCGCGCTATGCCGTGTCCTGGGCTCAGGCCGGGCTGGATATTCCGGCTTTAGGCACCACCGGTGCGGACTATTTCTACGGCGCTGTGCCCTGCACCCGCATGATGACTGATCAAGAGATCAACGGCGAGTATGAAGCTGAGACCGGCAAGGTGATCGTGGAGACCTTCCAAAAGCGCGGCATCCAGATGAAGGACATTCCGGCGGTGATCGTGCACTCTCATGGACCGTTCACCTGGGGTACCTCTCCTGCCAATGCCGTCTACAACTCGGTAGTGCTGGAGGAAGTGGCCTTCATGGCGTTCCACAGCGCGATGCTGCGCGGCGGCAAGATTGAGTCCATGCAGCAGACTCTGCTCGATAAGCACTATTTAAGAAAGCACGGTGCGCACGCCTACTACGGCCAGCCCGGTCAGCAGCACTAAGCTGTTTAAAAAGCTTTAACAGATTAAGGCACTGCACTGCGCGGTGCCTTAATTTTATCCGCCGGTCCTCAAGCCGGTTTCATCCGGAAGATCTGCCCATAGCAGGCCGCCGGCAATACTCGCTGAGGAACACTGTTATTCACAAGACGGGGGCGGATCTGACGCCCCCTGAAGGTAAAGGAAAACTGCGCTTTACCAAAGCTGAAGCCTGCGTCTTTCAGTGCCGGGCGCAGGCGGCACGCTCATGAGAGCCGATCCCCTAAGTCACGGCTCTCAGTGCGGCTGCAGCTATTTGTTAAAATCAGCCTCTTCCATCCTGGCTTCAATATATTTGCGGGCAGCAGCAATTTTGCCTAAAGGATCATCCACCTTATCGCCCCACATTTCGAGCAGGAAGGTGCCGCGATAGTTGAGCTCCTTGAGCTTCTTAAAGATGGACACAAAGTCAACGGTGCCTTCACCAAACTGCAGATCACGGAACTGCCCCGGGAAATCAGCAGTCACCGGCTTGGTTTCCTTTAAGTGGATAGCGGCAATCTTGTCGATGCCGATCTCAAGCTCATGCAGCACGTCATTGCCCCAGGCCGTTAAATTGCCGACATCCGGATATACGCCAAACCACGGGGACTTAATCAGATCGTCCCAATACTTCCACTTGGTAATTGAGCTCATGAAGGGCGTATCCATGATTTCAGTTGCCAGCATGACCTGAGCGGCGGCGGCCTGCTCTACCGCCCACTGCATAGATTCAGTGTAGCGCTCGAGGGTGCCCTGATCCTGCTCCTCGTAATACACGTCATAGCCGGCCAGCTGAATGGTGCGCACCCCTAAATCTACCGCCAGCTCAATGCCCTTCTTCATAATATCGTGAGCGCGCTCGCGGATCTTGGGATCATGACTGCCGAACGGATACTTGCGGTGACCGGACAGGCACATAGTCGGTACGGCAATGCCGAAATCCATCTTGAGCTTCACAAAGTTCAGACGTTCACCGGCTGTCCAGTCCAGTCTTGCCAAGCGCGCATCGCTCTCGTCAACGGAAATCTCAACAAAGTCAAAGCCGGCCTCTTTTGCTGCCTGAAAGCGCTGCTCCCAGGTAAAACTGCTCGGCATGGCCTTTTCGTAAATGCCTAAAGGATGAACTCGCATCTTAACCTCGGTAAAATTTATTAAACAAACTTATAACTGTACTGCCCATCAGAGATCCAAAATCTCCTCTTTAATGGGAATACCAAAATCTTTTGACAGATCGACAAATCCCTGCTCAGGGATAGTCTGCCTCTTGCCGCCCATGGATCTCACCTTGACGCAGATTTCCGCCGCCTTCTCAATGGTATCCATCAGGCTGAAGGTTTCATCAAAATCGGCTCCGGAGCAGAAGAGCCCATGATGCGCCCACACCGCAGCATCGAAATCCGCCATGAGCTTGGAGGTGGCTACGGCAATTTCACGCCCGCCCGGCACCATCCACGGCACAATAGCCAGGCCCTTAGGGAATACCAGAGGATTTTCAGTAGCCATTTCCCACAGCTCGTGAGTAAAGGTTTTGGAGTCCAGCGGCAGGACAAAGGTCAGCGCAATTAAATTGCCCGGGTGCGCATGATAAATGACCCGGTATTTGCCCTGGGTGAGCTTCTTTTTGATCTCATGATTCATGAGATGGGTAGGCAGTTCGCTGGTCGGTCTGCCGCCTTCTTCCAGTCCCCAGACAATGCGGTAATTTTCGCCTTTGCCGTCAAGCTGAATAATGCAGATGTTGTTCTGCGGCTCCAGCGGCACATTGCGCATATGTTTGCCGGAACCGGTAACTAAGAAGTACTCCCAGGCAAGATCCGGCACTTCAGTTCCGATCGAAGCCCAGGCAGTATCTGCCTTAAAATACGGCATCGCTGCAGCGGTTTCATCGGCCGTCATGCGGTAGCTTAAGTTGCCGCCGTTTCTTTCGTGCCACCCCTTGCGATAGCCTTCGGCGCAGACTCCAATGAAGCCCTTCATGAATTTTTCATCTAAAATTGACATTCTAATCTTCTCCTTCAGGCCTTGAATGTGAACGCGCTGTCATCGTCATCCACCAGCGTAATGGCAAATGAGCGGGTGATCAGACGACGCGCACTGTCTAAGTCTTGAATTTTTCCAGCTTTAAGCATCTGCACGCAGAGATTGCCGATAGCCGTGCCTTCAACGGGCCCCGTATAAATCCGTTTGCCGGTTCTCCTGGCAATCAGGTAATTTAAAAGCTTGTCCTGGCAGCCGCCGCCGATAATGTTAATGCACTCGTAGGTCCTGCCGGTAATGAGTTCTATTTCCCGAACCGTTTTCTCGTATGAGCTGGCAAGGGAGTTATAGGCGCAGCAGAGAATTTCATCATCGTTCTGCGGAACCGGCAGGCTGTGAGATCTGCAGTAGCCTGTAATGGCATCCTTCATTGAAGGCGGAGCCAGGAAGGACGAGTCATTGACATCTACCACGCCCTGAAAACTGCTGCCGCGCACTGCGGCCGCGTAATACGCCTCAAACGAAGGGCAGAAAATCTCGCGTCTTAAATTCTGCAGGATCCAAAGCCCCATGATGTTCTTCAGATAGCGGTAGCGGTAATTGCATCCTCCTTCATTGGTGAAATTGTGCTCATAACTTAATTCTGAGCAGTCAGGTTCCAGTCTTTCAACCCCCATGAGCGACCAGGTGCCGGAACTCAAAAAAATATGATCATCACTCAAAAGAGGAGCTGCAGCCACCGCCGAAGCGGTGTCATGCGAGGCTACCATCACTACCTCAAGCCCATGTTTAAGTCCCAGCCTGTCAGCAATCTCAGCTTTAAGCGGGCCCACCGTGGTCCCCGGAGGATTTAAGTGCGAAAAGATCTTCGCCGGCAGCCCCAATTTTGCAATCAGGTCATAATCCCAGTCCCGGGCGGCACAGCTTACCAGCTGCGATGTCGTACCATTGGTGTATTCGCTCTTTCTAATTCCGGTGAGCTTAAAGTTGAGGTAATCCGGCATCATGAGCAGCGTCTCTGCCCGTTCCAGCGCATCAGGATCCCTGAGCTTCTGTTCAAAAAGCTGATAAATGGTATTAAAGGCCTGCTTTTGGATGCCGTTTCTTTTATACAGTTCGCGTGCTGAAATCTGTGACCACAGCTTTTCAAGAACCTCACGCGAGGTGCGGCCATCCCGGTAGGCGTAAGCCGGAGCAGTAGGCTCCCCGTGCTTATCAATCAGCACATAATCCACCCCCCAGGTATCAATACCCAGGCTGATCGGCTCATAGCCCTTTGCTGAAGCCGCTTTTAATCCCTTGAGGATCTGAGCAAACAGATGCTCCGTATCCCAGACGAAATGTCCTTCCTTCTGCACATAGCCGTTTTTGAAGCGGTGGATTTCTTCGGTTTTGAGCACGGAGTTTTCAATAAAGCCTGCAATCAGCCTGCCGCTTGATGCCCCGATATCTACAGCAATGTACGACTCAATCATAAGCCAGCAACGTCTATCTAACTAAAAAATGCACCCGGCCGGGGAACCGCTTCCCTGACCTGCACCAGCATAATAAACCAAAACTCAAAACCAAAATATGAGCTTCAGCAAGAAACAGAAAAATTTTTGTCTTTGTAAATTGCATTTTTTGTTGGTTTTAGTTTTGAAAGCAGACAGAAAAGCAGGTTTGATTGTGTTGGTTTTAAGCCTTTTATCTAAGTTTGATGCAGTCAATATTCCTTAAATCTATTGATATAAAGCAGTATTTTTAGTTTGTGATCTTAGTCGTGTTTTGAGAAGAAAATATTTGGCTTTATTTTTGTTTTTGATGATACTAGACAGGAACACAGCATCACTGCAGTAAACGCAGAGCTTCAGGCATTCAGGTGAGATTGAGTTATGTTAGCCATCGAAAGAAAGCAGCAGATATATTCCATGGTTAAAGATAACCACATGGTATATGTCTCCGATCTGAGCCAAAAGCTCAACGTTACTGAAGAAACCATCAGACGCGACTTAAAAGATCTGGAACGCCGCGGCCTCATTATGCGCAGCCACGGCGGTGCGGTTTTAAGAGACGATGCTGCCCCGTCCTTCACCGAACGCGAAGATATTAACTTTGGTCCCAAATCCATAATTGCGGATCTGGCGCAGGAGTTTATTAAAGACGGCATGACCATCATGGCAGACACCTCAACCACTGCTAAATTTGTCATCAACCGCATCGACAGCAGCAAAAAGCTGACCGTCATTACCAACTCCTACAAACTCATTAATGATTTATCACAGAAGCCTAATCTGCGCCTTTTTGCCACAGGCGGCGAGTGCTTCGGCATGTACAAAGCCTACGTCGGCAGAGATGCCATTGCCACTATCAACCGCTACAACGCAGATTTAGCCATTCTCGGCTGCTTCGGCCTGGCGCAGGATCGCGGACTGATGGAGAACAACTCCGAAGAGAGCGATATTAAGATGGCTATGGCTGAGCATTCGCTGAAAACCATGATCTGCTCCGACAGCTCAAAATTTGATCGCTACTCCAAGGTAAATACCATCAAATTCGGTGACATAGACATCTTTATCACCAACGAGCAGCCGGACGAAACCTGGCTTGAGACTTTTAAAAAGCATCGCATCAAGTGCGTGTATCCCAATTAATCACTACATAGTAATCAGCAGTTAGGAATTAAAAGAATATGGCTGACAGCTTATTTTTACAGTGCCTTAAGGCCAATGCTCACCTTAAGATCAAAACCCTTGAGGCTCCGGAGTTCAAAGTCTTCGGGCGGGTGCATGATTTTAAGTTTCCGCAGATCACGGCCTGTCTCAACCGCCTTGAGATGCCCCATGATAAAGGCGGTGAAATCTATATTCCAGAAGATCACAATTTAGATGCCTGCACCGCCGAATGCGCCTATATTCGCGAAAACCTCTACGGTCAGGTTCCATGCCAAATAGGTTCGTATGCAGGCAGGGCATATAAGCTCAATGCCCTCGAGTATCACAAGTGCAGCGAGATCCTGCTAATTGCAGATCCTGCGGTACTGCTGCTCGCTTCCATCCGGCAGCTCGATCAATTTACCTTAAACACTGCTCTGATGCAGGCTTTCTACGTACCTGCGGGCACCTGCGTTGAGCTCTACAATACCACGCTGCATTTCTCGCCGCTGGCGGTAACGGAACAGGGCATGCGGCAGGCCGTAGTACAGCAGCAGGGAACCAACACCCCGAAAACTGCACAGACTGCAGTGCGCGTGCCCGAAGATGAACTGCTCTTAGAGCGCAACAAATGGGTCATCTGCCACGAAGAGGCGGATTTCCTCGTAAAAGCGGGAGCTAAGGTCGGTTTAATTGGTCCTAATTTAACCCTGCACACCGCAGCTTAGATCAGGATTTGTCACTCACAGTTTTTAACATTATCAACATTCAGGAGCCTTTTATGGACGTCGAAAAGAATTATGCGCTGGCAAAGGAAATGTATGCCGAAATGGGCGTAGATACCGATGCTGTATTAAAGAAGGCCAAGGAAATCCCGGTCTCCCTGCACTGCTGGCAGATCGATGATTTAACCGGCTTTGAAAACTTTGGTCAAAAGCTCTCCGGCGGCATCGCTGCCTTCGGCAACGCTCCGGGCAAGCCGACCTCTGTCGAAGAGTACTTCCAGCACCTCGACAAGGCTTTAGCTTTAGTGCCGGGTCACACCAAGCTGGCGCTGCACGCGGTCTATCGAGATATCAATGTTGGAAAGAAATGCGATCGTGACGAAATCACTCCCGATCAGTTTGCCTTCTGGGTCAAATATGCCAAGGAAAAGAAGATCGGCCTTGACTTCAATCCGACCTATTTCTCCCACCCGATGGCTGACAGCGGCTTCACGCTGGCCTCGCGCGACGAAAAGGTCCGCCGCTTCTGGATTGAACACGGCAAGCGCTGCCGTGAGATCGGAGCCTATTTCGGCAAGGAGATCGGCCAGACCTGCATCACCAACCACTGGATTCCGGACGGCTATAAGGATATTACGGTAGACAAGGTAACTCCGCGCCGGATCCTGGCTGAGTCATATGACGAAATCTTTGCTGAAAAGATTGATCCGAAGTACAACATTGACTCCGTCGAAAGCAAGCTGTTCGGCCTGGGTTCTGAGTCCTATGTGCCCGGTTCTCACGAGTTCTACATGAACTATGTTATGAACCGCAGCAACTGCATCATCTGCATGGACTGCGGTCACTTCCACCCTACTGAAGTGGTTTCCGCCAAGCTCTCCTCCATGCTGGCCTTCGATCGCGAGGTCATGCTCCACGTATCCAGACCGGTACGCTGGGACTCCGATCACGTAACCATTCAGGACGACGAGACCAATGCCGTGATGCAGGAAATCATTTGGAATAAGGCCGAAGATCGCATCCACATTGGTACCGACTACTTTGACGCCAGCATTAACCGCATTGCCGCTACCGCTTTAGGCGCCCGCTCGGTAAGAAAATGCCTGGTCAATGCCCTGCTCTACCCGATCGACAAGCTCAAGGCCATGGAAGCCGAAGGCAACTTCACCGGCCGTCTGCTCCTGCTCGAGGAAACCAAGAATATGCCGGCAGGCGCAGTCTGGGACAAACTGTGCGCTGACGAGGGCGTTCCCTGCCACGACTGGCTCAAGGAATATCTCTAAGCCGAATTTCACGAGACTCCAACATCCTTAACAAGGGGCCCTGAGAAGGCCCCTTAATGAGAATATAACAATTATAGGTTAACAAGATGTCTGCAAAGTATATACAGATTCCGGATACTGATCTCAGCCTGTACCCGCTGGGTTTTGGTACAGTTAGAGCCGGCGGCGACATGTCGGATGCGGTGCTGGCCGACTGCATCGGCTGCTATTTAGATTTAGGCGGCAACGTCATTGATACAGCGCGCGTGTATACCGACGGCAGGAGCGAAGAGGCGCTGGGCAGATATTTCACCGCAGCCAAAAACCGCGATAAATTCGTGCTCATTACCAAGGGCGGCCATCCTCCCATGAGCGATCTGCACCACTCCAGATGCAGTGAAGCGGAAGTCATGTCCGACATTGAGACTTCGCTCAAGTGCCTTAAGACCGACTGCATCGATATCTACTTCTATCACCGTGATGATGTGAAGCTCCCGGTATCGCACTTCATTGATCTTATGGAAAAACTGGTCAAACAGGGCAAGATCAGATACTACGGCTGCTCCAATTGGACCACAGCCCGCATGAAGGAAGCCGATGCCTATGCCGCTTCCATCGGCGCGCGCGGTTTTGTCGCCAACGAGATGTTCCATAACCTCGGCATGAAGTACATGAAGCCTTTTCCTGATGACACGCTGGTGCTGATGGACGACGAAATGTACGCCTATCACAAACAGAATCCGCGCTGCCTCGCTATTCCCTATTTCAGCGTCTGCTCAGGATTCTTCCACCGCATGGCCGCCAATCCGCACGATCCGACCTTAAAAAACAGCCCCTATTACACCGAAGGCAATCTTAAGGTCTTTGAGCGCGTTAAGGAGCTGATGCATAAATACGGCGCCTCCGTCTCTCAAGTGGTTTTAGGCTTCTACACTGCCTCTGAATTTGCCGAGATCCCGCTGTACGGTCCGGAAAACACTGAGTCGGTAAAAGATGCGGCCGGATACGCCGGCATCGACTTTGATCCTCAGGATTTTATCTTATAGCAGGGCACTTGCTGCGAGGTGAATATGACCCCCATTCTAAAGTTAGAAAACATCCAGAAGAGTTTCCCGGGCGTCAGAGCTCTGCACAATATGCAGATTGAGCTCATGCCGGGCGAAATTCTGGCTGTCTGCGGCGAAAACGGCGCCGGCAAATCCACGCTCATGAAGGTCATCACGGGCGTATATCATGCCGATGCCGGCAATATCTATTTAAACGGCGAGAAGATCACCATTAAAGAGCCGAATGATGCCTACAGCAAAGGCATCGCCATCATCTTCCAGGAGACGTCGCTCTTTAAAGATCTGACCGTGCTGGAGAACCTCTTCGTAGGCCACGAGCCGCGCCGGCAGGTCGGTCCCTTCAAGGTTATCGACTACGATCTGATGCGCTCTAAAGCTCAGGAGATCTTCAAATTCCTGGGCGTCGATATGGATCTGGATGTCATTGTCGATAAGCTAGGTGTGGCCTCCAAGCAGATGGTTGAGATCGCCAAGGCCATGACTTACGGCGCTAAGATCCTCATTCTGGACGAGCCGACGGCGGCCCTGACCAACAAGGAAGTGCGCGCCCTGTTCTCCACCATTGCCCGCTTAAAGGAGCAGGGCATCTCGATGATTTACATTTCCCACCGCATGGAGGAAATCTTCGAGCTGGCCGATCGCGTAACCGTTATTCGCGACGGTGAATACGTCAATACTGCCAATATCAATGAGGTCACCGAGAATCAGCTCATTACCTGGATGGTCGGCCGTGAAATGTCGAACATTTATCCCAAGACCGATCTTGAAATCGGCGATGTGATGTTCGAGGTTCAGCACATGAACCGCAGCGGCCTTATCAACGATGTGTCCTTCAAGCTGTGCAAAAATGAGATCTTAGGCATTGCAGGTCTGGCCGGCGCCGGACGTACTGAACTTGCCGAATGCATCTGCGGACTTATGAGCAAGGACTCGGGCAAAGTGATCTTAAACGGTAAAGAGCTTGAGATCAGCGATTATAAGGACGCCATCGCACAGGGCATCGTCTATGCCTCCGAAGATCGTAAAAAGTACGGCCTGGTCATTGCCATGAGCGTGATGGAAAACACCACCATGTCGATTTTGGACCGTATTTCAAAGAGCTCGCTGATTAATTTCGGTACTGAGCGCGAGCTTACTGATCAGTACATGAAAGAGCTGCAGGTCAAGGCTCCAAACCGCGACTTCGTGGTAGAGAATCTCTCCGGCGGCAATCAGCAGAAGGTGCTGCTTTCAAAGGCCCTGGTCGCCAAGCCCCAGGTTCTCATTCTGGATGAACCTACTCGCGGCGTGGATGTCGGCGCTAAGTATGAGATCTACAAAATCATTGAAAAGCTGGCAGCTCAAGGCGTTTCCATCATCATGATTTCCTCAGACATGCCTGAGCTTTTGGGCATGGCAGATCGCATTCTCGTGATCAAAGCAGGAAAACTGGTCTGGGAAGTCAAACGCGGTCCCGACATGACTCAGGAAAAGATCCTCGAGAAGGCCCTGTAGGAGAAAGTACATGAACGTAATTAAGGATTTTTTAAAAACAAGAGAGGGATACCTCGGTATCTTCTGCGTCTTGTTCTTCGTTTTCCTTTGTTTAACTTCAAACTTCGGCAACGACTTATATTCTTACTTCAAGGACGTGTCCTACATGATCATCGGCGGTCTGGCAGCCTGCCTGATTATCATGACGGCCAATATCGATATTTCCTCAGGCACCATTCTGGGCATCGTGGGATTCGTTTCAGGCAGTCTGCTGAAGCTGGGCGTGCCGATTCCGGCGGTGATCCTGATTGCCATGGGCGTAGGCTTTATCAACGCCTACATTCTGGCCTTCGTCACCATCAAGTTCCGCGTGCCGTCCATGGTGGTATCCCTGGCGATGATTAAGCTGCACATTGGTCTGTTCCCGCTGCTCCCGGCCGCAGGACGCATCACCAACATCCCGAGCGACATTATTGCCATGGGCAATATTCGCTTCGGCTTCGTCCCGCTCCTGCTCATTATCGCCCTTGCCATCCTGATCTTCTTCATGTGGTTCATGAAGTATACTAAGTTCGGCCGCGACATTTACGCCGCCGGCGGCAGCCCGGATTCGGCCAAGCTGTCAGGCATTAAGCCTAACAAGGTGATCTTCAAGACCTTCCTGGTCTCAGGCTGCCTCCTGGGCATCACCGGCATTATGTTCTGGCTGCCCAGCTCTCAGGTTCAGCCGTCAGGGTGCATCGGTCTGGAGATGACCTTTATTACCATCGCCGTAGTTTCCGGCGCCAGCATGTTCGGCGGTACCGGCCGTCCTATCGGCATTCTCTTTGCCGCCATGCTGGTTGCCATGCTGCAGCGCGCCTGCATTCTCTGGAACCTCGGAAACGCCTGGCTGTACACTTTCTACGGCATCATCGTGATCCTGGCGGTGCTGAGCACGGTGTCGGATTTCGGCGAGCTCAAGCGCAGACTCCTGGGCGTCAAGGCTCAAGCATAAGGGAGTGAGGAAGTAATATGTTAAGCAGATTATCTTATCCGCAGATCCTGACAATCATTCTGATTGCCCTGATCGCCTTCTTTGCCATCATCATTCCCAACGGCGTGTTCCTGCGCCCGCGAGTGCTGCTTGGCACCACTACTGATGTAGTCTACTTAGGGCTCATGGCTCTGCCCATGACTCTGATCATCCTGACCGGCGGCATTGACCTGTCCGTAGGCTTCCTGATGGCCGCAGCCGGCATGCTGTGCTCCATGGTCTTCAAGATGACCGGCAGCCTTTCACTTGCCATTGTCGTGGCTCTGGCTGCAGGTCTGATTGGCGGCATGATTAACGGTCTGATTGTTTCGCGTACGCGCATTCCGCCGTTTATTGCTACCCTGGGCACCATGTCCATATTCAACGGCATCACCTGGTTCGTCGGCGGGTCCCACTCCTTCACCAGCGCTTCCCCGCTGGTTGAGCTGGGTTCTGCCCGCTACTTCGGCGTACTCCCGAGCCAGCTGATTATTCTGGTGGTAATGTTCCTGATTTTCGACTTTATCCACAACCGCTCTACGCTGGGCAGATACCTGCACGCCATCGGCTATAACGAGAATGCAGTGAACTTCTCCGGCGTCAACACGACCCGCATCAAGTTCGGCATTTACGCCCTGTCAGGCTTCATGTGCGGCTTTGCGGCTCTGACCTTCTTCGGCAGAAGCTTCGAGATTAACTCGACCACCGGCCTTAACATGAACATTGAAGTCATCACCATGGTGGTGCTGGGCGGCACTTCAGTTATGGGCGGCGTAGGTACCATTCGCGGAACCTTCATTGCGACCCTGATCGTCGGCGTCCTCAGAAGAGGGCTCTCGCTCATGGGCGCCAGCGGCGATGTCTACAATTTCGTACTTGGCGGCGTGCTCATCATCTCTCTGATTGCCTTCGCTTACCTCGAACAGCGCAAGAAGATTGTGAGCAGAACCAACGCCATCAAGAACTTAACCGAATCTGCGGTCGAAAGTGCCGCGGGTAAATAACCAACCTCAAGTAAGGAGATATCCAATGAAACTCAATAAATTATCTGCTGGTCTGTTAGCTGCCGCCATGGGCTTAAGCTCGGTTGCTTTCACTGCCAACGCTGAAACCGTTCTGTGGGTCGGCAAGATGCGCCAGGAATCCTTCTGGAACGCCATGGAAGCCGGAGCTTCGCAGGCAGCCAAGGATCTGGGGATTGAGCTGGTCATTCAGGGCGACCCGTCAGGCTCCGAGTCTGCAGCCAAGCAGGTGCAGTACGTAGAGTCGGGCATTGACATGGGTTACGATGCCATTGCCATCGCCGCTATCGACGAGAATACTACCGACGCGGTGCTGCAGGATGCCATGGCTCAGGGCATCAAGGTCATCGGCTTTGACTCCGATCCCGGCATTGACTCCCGCGACTATTTCGTCAACCAGGCAGATCCTGATCTGCTGGCTAAGGCTCTGGTCAACGATATGTCCGAGGCTATGAAGAAGTTAGGACACACTGCCGATAACAAGGGCATTGTGTTCATGGCTTCTACCTTCCCGACCCAGCCCAACCAGAACACCTGGATTGAGCACATTAAGAACACCTACTACTCGGATTACACCATCCCTTACACCGAGGGCGGCGCCATTGACTTTGATAAAGCCAAGGCTCAGACCAAGGAGAATACCTACACTGTAAGACCTGAGTATGCTCACATGGATCTGCGCGTAGATCCGGATGACGACGTGATTTACGGCGGTCTGGACTATGCCACCTCCAAGACTCAGATCTCCAACAAGCTGACTGCAAACCCGGAGACTGCCGGCATTATGGTTCTGACCACCAATGCAGGCTCTGCTTCATACGACTCCATCATGGAGAAGGGCCTCAAGGGCAAGACCATTTTCAACGGCATCTGCGTCCCGACTGACTCTAAGTCCTACCTGGAGTCCGGCGTTATGTCCACCGACATTCTGTGGCAGCCGTACGATCTGGGCTACCTGGTGGTCTCCGTCGCTGCTGACTCTCTGAAGGGCGATATCACCAACCCGTACAAGAGCAACCTGACCGGTAAGGCTCAGGTCGAGGGTGAGTCCGTCTATGATCCTAACGGTCACAAGGTTTCCGGCACTGAGATCTTCCTCGGCGCCCCGGCCCTGTACACCAAGGATTCTGCCGACAAGATGAAGATGTAATTTTGATCACTTCATGTAATTTCTTTTAAACTGTAAAGAGGCGCGCAGGCGCCTCTTTTAAAACCTTAAGGAGTTAAGGCAATGTCAAAGAAATGGTATATCCCGGACTGCTACTGGCACTCTCACAGCGAGGGCGACTACTTTGTAAGCCACGAGGCAGTATGTGTTTTAAACACCACCGCTGCCGATGCCGTGGTGAGCCTCACTCTCTACTTTGAAGATAGAGCTCCCGTAAAAGGCTACGAAGTGACCGTTCCGGCAGAGCGCACTATCCACATTCGCATCGACAGGATCGTCAATAAAGACGGCATCGCTGTACCTAAAGACACTCCGTATGCCATCGTAGTTGAAAGCAGCTGCGAAGATCTGCACGTACAGTACACTCGAGTTGACTGCTCGCAGGATCCGCTCGCCATCTGCACTACTGTAGTCTAACTTGCAGGATAAAGCCATGTTAAATCGCTTAAAAATGATGTTCGGCTCAAGCGGCAGCTTCCTGGTGGTGCATGCACCTTTTGCTGGAAAATTCATCAAGCTTGAGAACATAGAAGACGAAATTTTCAAATCCGGCACACTGGGCCCCGGCTTTGCGATTCTGCCCAATGAGGGTGAAAGCGTACTGCGCTCTCCGATTGGCGGCGAGGTCATGCTGTTATCCGACATGTCGCACGCTGTAATGATCAGAACCTTAGGTCAGGTAGATCTGCTGGTGCACTTGGGGATTGGCACAGTCAAACTCCATGGCAAGTATATGAAACCGTTGATTAAAAACGGCGATTTCATCAAGGTAGGCGATCCGCTGCTTGAATTTGATCAGGAAAAGATCAAGGCCGCCGGCTACTCGATGATAACTCCGATCGTTTCACCAAGCCGCGGAATTTATACCCGCTACGAGATTAAGGAAAATCTCGATCAGGTCATGTCCCTTGATGAAATCATGTATCTGATGAAAAACGACGACTAGGCTAAAGTGCGGCTGGACCGCCCTGCAGCTCATGGGCGGCTCCATAAACATAAGTCAACTACTCCCGCCTAAAGAGGCGGGGGCTTGAAGCTGCAGAGCTTTAAGCCCAGGTTGACTAGCCTTAGTCCTTAAAGGGACTGCGCTTATCAGGAAACAGGCACCGCGGAATGTTGATCCAAGTTCCGCGCTCTGCGGTCTGCGGCAACAAAG
>CALXNX010000015.1 GCA_944389865.1 uncultured Succinivibrionaceae bacterium | reverse complement strand
CCAGACTTTTAAAAAATAAAATCGCTTAAAACGGCATAGGCATGCCGTTTTTTGTTGTTTCAGGTACTAAAGACGGGGTCTGCATCTGGGCAATGCGCTTTTTGACTTTCTCTATTCAGATAATTGCCCCGGTACAGCTCTGCGCCGCGCAAGGGCTGCAGATCCTGCATTAACATCTCCGGGGCAATAAGATCCGTGAAGAAGCAGTCTTCACTGTGCCGCAGATTTTGCCCTTAAGACTTGGGGCATGCATTTTTCTACTGTCCAAAACAGCGCAGGCCGCCCGAAGGCGGCCTGCTTGGCGGCACAGCGCGCGGGCGCTGCGCCTAAAAGTGATGTTATTGAGCAGTCGGAGCGGCTTCATCCGTCTCGACCGTCTCGGGCAGAGCGGCATCATGGTGAATGCGCTCGTTGCCGATGGACTCGGAGTAGGAAATAGGCTCAGGCATCTGATCGGGCGGATTGCCCTTCATCGGATCCCAGCCCATGACCAGCAGGTACACGCCGAAGCCCACCACAAAGGCGAACGGAATATGCCAGCCGTAGCGCAGCCAGTTCATGAAGCTGCGGGCCTTCGGGAACTTGTCGCATACGGCCACGCCGGCAGACGATCCGAACCAGATCATCGAACCGCCAAAGCCCACGGCGTAGGAAATCAGCGGCCAGTCGTAGCCGCCCTTGATCAGGCACAGCTGGGTTAACGGAATGTTGTTGAACACGGCCGATACGAAGCCGATAGCTAAGGTGGACAGAATGGATGCATCCGGCACCGACTCAATCGGCACTAACTCGGCGCAGAACACCAAGGCTACTAAGAACACCGTGGAGTCGTAGGAATCTACTGCGGCTTTTAAGTTGATCTTGGTGAGGAACATGCCGATGATGATT
The DNA here is from genome assembly GCA_944389865.1 of uncultured Succinivibrionaceae bacterium. Lineage (GTDB taxonomy): Bacteria > Pseudomonadota > Gammaproteobacteria > Enterobacterales > Succinivibrionaceae > Avisuccinivibrio. The sequence continues at coordinate 41,340 of CALXNX010000015.1, read as the reverse complement.
GCCAGCCAAATGCCGATGGCCGGCAGCTCCAGAAAATAGTTAAAGCCGATAGCGCCGACTAAGATCAGGGCTACCACTAAGAGCTTTTTCTTATCGACCTTGACTCCCTCAGGCACTTCGGTGGTGAGCGCCGCGTACTTCTTCTGCTGATGGGCTGCAAAGAAGGCCACGATTAAAATGGCCACAGAGGCCGGCAGGAAGGCGTGCGCCAGCACTAAGGGATCCTTGCCGTAAATCCAGATCAAGGTGGTGGTGGTATCGCCGACCACAGATCCTGCGCCGCCGGCATTGGCAGCCGCGCAGATGGCCGCCACGTAGCCGATGTGCACCTTGCCCTTGAAAATGGCGGCTGCAATGGTGCAGCCGATCATCGCCGCGGCGATGTTGTCGAGGAAGGTACTTAAGGCGAAGATCATGATGAGCAGTAGCATGGAGCCTGCAATGCCCGCGGGCAGATACCTGGGCAGAATGTCCGGAAAACGCGAGTGCTCAAAGATGCTGGCCAGTACCGCAAAGCCCGGCAGCATTAAGATCAGGTTCAGGTAGGTGCGCCAGGAGCCTGACACGAAATTGCCGTCAGCATCGGTATAGCCGAAGAGCTTGGTGATCACCGAAAAGCCGTCTGAAAACTCGTACTTGTAAAAGCACAGCGCCAGCAGACCTAAGATGGCCACCTGTCTGGTCTTGGTGTAAAAAATGGCCACGCCGACCAGCATCAGGGCGAAGATGATCATTTCATAGCGCACTCCAAAAACGGCCGTGCGGGTGAACATTTCATCGGCAGCAAGAGCCGGAGTGCAGGATAACAGCAGCAGCCCGGCTAAGGTCAGTAAATTACGCATATTGTGATCCTTATTGACGGGCTAGAGCTTGGGGTTCTGGTCAGCAGCGGCGTCGGTTTCTGCGTCGCCGTCAGTGACGTCAGCCGGTTTATCTGCAGGGGGCTCTGTATCAGAGCTCCGGCTGTTTTCTGCCGGAGATGCAAAAGCTTCATCCTCATCAGCAGGGGGCTGCTGATGGCCGTGAGGTTTGGCCAAAAGCACTGTCGGAGCGTCTAAATACTGCTCATGCATCGATAAGCGCTGGATCCATACCCAGAAGCCGATGACGATGAAGTGCGCGAAAATGATGCGCGCAGTCAGCAGGCCGTACTCCTGGAAGCCGGCGATAGCCAGCACGCACACCACCGGTCCTAAGCCCCAGCCGCATAGGGCCATGGCTGTCGGGAAGCCCTGCCGCCCGATAGAGATCTGGCGGGTGAAGTTCTCATAGAAAAATACCGCCAGTGCGCCGAAGGTGATAAAGATGCCGATTAAGAACATAGCCTTATTTAAGGTCAGCGCCATGAAGAGCATGCCTATCATATAGATGAGGATATCCTGCTCGTAGATATTCTTAGCGCCGTAGCGCGGTACTAAATAATGGATCAGCAGGATGCTGCAGACTGCAGCAATTAAAAAGGCGCCGACGAAGACCGCCGCCACCACATAAAGATTGCTTTCCAGATAGACTGCAAACATCGGCAGTCCGGCTAAGATGGCCACTATCGTTCCGGCGCAGATGTAGCCTACGGCCGCAAAAACGCCAAAACGAAGCAGTGCAGAGCTTTGAGGCATGATTAAGTCCTTAAAAAGTTTGACACAGCGCAAATTATACGGCTAAAGCGCCTGTTTTTTGAGCATTGCTGTGAGCTCTGCCATACCATGAGCCGCGCCTGCTCTGTTAAGGGCAAAAGTGATCTGATCTCCGTATTCAGTCCTGCAGACAGGCCGGCCGTAAGTCTGCGCAAAGAGTCAAGCATTAAGGCTGCGGACGGCAGTAAGCTGCCTGCCAGATCAGATCACTGCACCAGCATGGAGCGCAAAAAAAGTCTGCGGCTGTGCGCATTTTTGGTGCATAAACTAAAGTGAAAAAGTAAAAGCGCCGGGGTTTGCTGCGCCAAATATTTCTACACTTTGTGATCCATGGACCTTGAAACATACATTTTCGTCGTAAGCGTCAGTCAATAATCTGCAAACTGCAGATAAAAAAGCGGATCCGTCTCACACAAAGGTTCATTAAGCGAAAAATGTAATCAAAAGCTTACATTTTGCTGCCATAAATTAAGGCCTCCGAGACCTAAGCTGTAAACAGTCGTTAAGCGCAGTTTACTGCTGTTAACGGCGGGTACTGCTTTTCAGCTCCCGCGGCTGCTGCGGGAGTTAAGGAGGATAGACAATGATGTTTGATGCCCAGCAAATTGCGGCGCTGCAGGAACGGGACTTTATCACCCGCGCGGCAGCGCGGCTGGAAGGTGCCTGCGGGCAGGAAATTGTCCAGGCGATGCAGGATCCGGAAATTTGCGAGATCATGCTCAACTGCGACGGTCTGCTGTTCGTTGAAGTGATAGGCTCGGGGATGCAGGAGGCGGGCTGTGTAGACCGTCAGGCCGCCTTCACCATAGCCAAAACCTTAGCGTCTTTAACCGGGCAGGTGCTGGACCCCGAACATCCGCTCTTAGGCGCTGAGATCCCGTTTAACGGCTCGCGCATTGAGATCCAAATTCCGCCCGTGGTCAAAGCGCCGAGCTTTACCATCCGCAAACATAATGCCTTAGATCTGCCTTTGGCAAGCTTAATCGATGCGCAGATGCTGACTTCCTCTCAGGCCGATCTGCTCCGTCACGCCATGCTGCAGCGCCGCTCCATTGTGGTATCCGGTGCAACCGGCTGCGGCAAGACTACCTTGGTTAATGCTCTGCTCAATGAACTCGCGGTATTGTGTCCTGAGGATCGCATCGTCTGCGTCGAGGATACGGCGGAGCTTAAGGTGCAGACGGCCAATCGCCTGCATCTGCTCACCGCCCCCGGCGTCGGCATGGACGCGCTTCTGCGCTCGGCGCTGCGTTCACGGCCGGATCGCATTGTAGTAGGTGAGGTGCGCGGCCCGGAGGCTTTAGATCTGATCGATGCTTTTTCCACCGGTCATCGCGGGGGCCTAACGACTCTGCACGCAGGGAGCGTACAGCAGGCTTTAAAGCGGCTGCAGCTCTTAGTGTCTCGTCATCCTTCCGCCCCTCGGAAGATTGAGCCTGCTGTCGCCGATGCACTGGATCTGATTGTGCAGCTGGAGCGCAGGCCGCAGCGTCATGTAGCGGAAATTGCGGAAGTGACCGCCTGCACGGAGGAAGGATGGATCACGCGCTCTTTGCTGTCTTTACCTGCTGCTGAAGCAGTGCCTTTACAGGCAGCGGAACAGTGGCCGGCCGCAGGCGCAGCTTCCCGGGCTGCAGCTGCTTCCAACGAAAGTCACGCTGCTGTTCCCGCAGCTTCACCCAGGGAATGCAGTGCGGCCGGCTGAGTTTTCTGCTGTCTGTCTTTTTTAAACCCGATGCCAATAGTAAATCTTAGGAGAGTTAAGGAGCATCTATGCACATTTCCAAACTTCATTTCCGGCAGCTTCCGGGCGTGCGCTTTACCGCAGCCCTGGGGCTTCTCAGCGCTGCAGGGGCAGCCCCGGCAGCGGAAACCGTGGGCAACGCCCTGCCTTATGAGGGCTGGCTGCAGACGCTGCAGCAGTCCTTAACCGGGCCGGTAGCTTTTTCAGTGGCCATGATCGGCATTGTCTGCTGCGGCGCCACCTTGATCTTTGCCGGCGGCGAAATCGGGCGCTTTATGCGCTCACTGGTCTATCTCGTCTTAGTGATGACCCTGCTTATCGGCGCGAACAATCTGATGTCCCGCTTTTTTAACGGCGCCTCCATCGGCGATATCGAGCCTGATCCGGCGGCCGCAGCAGCGGTACCTGAGGTGCAGCACGCCGCTTTTGCGCCTTGGGCGGAAAAGCTCGATGCGCTTCTGCGCATGGATGACAGCATGACGCTTTACGATCTGCCGCCGGTATCGGCGCGCACCGGCTGTCCATTCACCGCAGCCGTGTCGGAGTCTTTGGCGCTGCCGGCGCTGCAGCAGTCCTGCTGGGAACGGAGCGCTTTGGTCTGAACGCATTGCTGAATTTTTACCCGGCTGCCCGTCGGATGTGCCTGCCGTTCTAATTTACAGCTCCTGTCGCTTAAAGTTTCCGCGGCGCACTCGGCGCAGTCATTTCCATCACTTTTAACTGTGTGCAGGCGGAAGCGTATCTGCCTGTACAGGAGAGACTTATGTCCGTACATGCAATATATCCGGCGCTGCAGCAGCGTCAGCAGTTCCTGGGCTGTGATCGCGAGCTCTGTCAGATCTGGCTGCTCATCTGCTTTGCTTTGGGCTTCTGCGCCGGCTCGCTGCAGACTGCCGCCTTTTGTCTGGCAATGTTCTTAATAGGTTTTTATCTGCTGCGCCAAATGGGCAAGGCGGACTTGATGCTGCGCCAGATCTTTATCCGCCAGCTTAAATATCGCCCGTATTATCCGGCCAAAGACGGCCTGTGCAGTCATGGAGGGAAGCGTTATGGGCGCTGAGGTGCGCATTTTGTTTTACTGCTGCTTAGGAGCAGCTGCGGCCTTAATTTTGGCGGCTGTACTGCTGACGGCTCATGTTGCCCGCCGCCTCAAAGTTTCCTCGCAGGTGGGGCTGACCTCGCTGCTTGATTACGCCACTGCCGCCGATGACAGCGTCATTGTGCTCAAAAACGGCGCGCTGATGCGCTGCTATGAAATCTTCCCCGCTGATTTAAGTCACGCTGATCCTGCATATGCCGAGCACGTGCGCTCCTTAGTATCGCGCGCCTTATTGAAATTGGGCGGGAGCTTCTGCGTGCAGACCGACATTATCCGTCTGCCGGATACGAATTATCTGCCTCGGATGGGTTCTGATAACGATACCGTAAGAGTACTCGATAAGCTTCGCCGTGCTGATTTCAGCGCAGAAAAGAGCTTTAAGACCAAATTTTGCCTCACTCTTACCTATTTAGGAAACTCCCAGACGAGGCAGACCTTAAGCGCCCTGATGCTCAAGGATGAAAGCGCCGGTACTGATGCCCGCGGCCGCACGCTGCAGCTGATTGAAAGCTTTAAAGAACGCTGCGACGCCGCAGTCGCAACCCTGGAGCTGTGTTTTAAGGTCAAGCTGCTGAAAATCAATGCGCAGGGCGAACATGAAGCACTGTCCCTGATTGAATCCTGCCTGCAGGGGAGGGCGCTGCACGTGCGCTATCCCAGCGTGCCAGTCTATCTTGATGCGCTCCTGGGCAATGCCGATTTTACTACCGGACTTACTCCGACCATCGGCGGACGGCATATCGCCGCAGTGGCGGTGGACGGCCTGCCTTCAGAGGCTTATTTCGGCATGCTCGATGAACTGGCGAAACTTCCCTGCAGCTACCGCTTCTCCACGCGCTTTTTGAGCTTTGATGATCTGCAGTCGGCCTTTCTGCTGGAAAAATACCGCCGCTTCTGGACGCAGAAATCCAAGGGCATCCTCAGTCAGATCTTCAATCTGCCGGGCAGACTTAATGCCAATGCAGTGGCTAAAGTGGCTGAAATCGACGCGGCCAGGCAGGAGCTTGACGCCGGGCGCGAAACTTTCGGGTGCTATACCGCGGTCATCATTTTGATGGACGAGGATTTTGAGAAGCTGCAGGAGCAGGCGGATCTGTGCGTCCACTGCCTTGAAAACTTAGGCTTTGGAGCGCGCATTGAGACCTTAAACGCGGTGGAGGCCTTTTTAGGATCGCTTCCGGGCCACACCAAGGAAAATCTGCGCCGTCCCCTGGTTTCGCAGCAGGCCCTGTGCGATCTTCTGCCTTTATCTCAGCCCTGGGAGGGCGAGCGTACTGCTCCCAATCCGATGCTGGGGCCGGATGCCGGTCCTTTAATGCAGGTGCGTACGGCCGGGCGCGGGCGCTTTTATTTAAATCTGCATGAAAAAGATCTGGGTAATACCATCGTCATCGGGCCGCCGGGCGCAGGAAAGTCGGTACTGCTGCAGGCTTTAATGGTCAATTTTCTGCGCTATCCAAAGGCGCGCGTCTATGCCTTTGATAAAGGCTGGTCCTTCTACGCGCTGTCTCAGACGCTGCCCGGCGAGCACATTGTGCTGGAGAGCGTGCAGAGCGCCTTCTGCCCGCTTGCGGATGCAGACAGTCCGGGGGGTCTGGAGTACGCGCAGTCCTTTACCGCACTTTTAGCCCGTTTGTCAGGCCTGACGCTTTCGCCCAGGCAGCGCGCCGAAATCACCTCGGCGCTGCAGCTGCTGCAGGGCAGCGGCGCAGAGGAGCGCACTTTAACCGATCTTTATTTAATGCTCTCCGATCCCGAGCTCAAGCAGGCGCTGGCGCAGTATACCCTGCGCACCAATCCGCAGGCGGTGCTCGACAGTCCGCACAATCCGGACTTTACGCAGTGCCTGACGGTGTTTGAGTGCGGCAGCGTGTTTGAGCGCAGTCCGGCCTTCTCGCTGCCGCTTTTAAAGCAGCTCTTTCACGTCATTGAAAACAGCTTTGACGGCAGCCCGGTGATGATCGTGGTCGATGAGGCTTGGATGATGCTGCGCGATGAGACCTTTGCTGCGGAACTGCTCAAGTGGTTTAAGACCTTAAGAAAGCACAATGTTCTGGTGGTGCTGGCCACGCAGTCCTTAACGGATCTGGCCTCCTCCGGCATCTTTGAAATTTTCCTCGAGTGTGCCAAAACGCGGATTTTCCTGCCCAATTTCGACGCGGGCAGTCCGGTACTGGCGCCCATCTATCAGAAGCTGGGAGTCAATCAGGCGGAGCTGACTTCCATCATCCGCGGCACGCCCAAGCAGGACTATCTGTTCAAGAAGGGGCCGGACAGCATTGTCTTTGATCTTAATCTCACGGCGCAGGAGCGGGCTTTAATGTCCTTTGCCGGAGATCACTGCGTCAGGCAGGTTGATGCGGCGATTGCCGCCGGCGGCCGCCACTTCTTTCTCAAGGCAGGACCGCTGCCTGCAGCCCTGACTGCTCCTGCTGTAAAAGCGGCTGCGGGCGCACCGGCCAATTCTCCTTTTTCCATGCATCAGGCTGCCGCTGCAGCCTCAGGAGGTTCTAATGAAAAAAGTGCATAAACCTGAGTCTCCCGCCGCCGGCGCCGGGGCGGTGAATCTGCTGCTCACTCATTTAAAGGGGCGCATTGCTCTGCTTCTGACCGCCTTTATCGGCGCGGCTTTCGGCTTTGTGAGCCTGGGGGCCTATATCGTGCAGTCCCAGCGCTCGGAGCTGGTGCCTTATCTTGTCACTGTGGATAAGCAGGGCGTGGTGCTCAATCAAGGACCTATTCAGGCTCAGACTGACATTCCTGAGGCCGCTGTTGCGTCCGCGCTGTGCTCCTTTGTGAGCAATGTGCGGCGGGTAAGCTCAGATGATGGAGCGCAGCGCGCTGCCATTACTGCGGTTTACAGCCATATTAAGGACGGCACCCCGGCTCAGGCGGAGCTGGATCGCTTCTACAACCAGCAAAACCCTTTTGAGCGCGGGCGTAAGGAGCGCGTGGAGGCGGTGATCTCCAATGTCATAGCTCAGGCGGGCAGCACCTATCAAATCGACTGGCAGGAGCGGGTGACCGGCGAGATGTCAAGCAGGGTCACCAATATGCGTGCGCTGATTTCATACGAGGTAAGCGGCAGCCGCGGCCTTAGTCCTGAAGATCTGCTGCTCAATCCTTTGGGAATTTACGTCACCGATTTTGTTGTAAGTCCGCTGTTGGTCTAGCCGCAGGTCAGACCGCAGCCCTGGAAACAAAAAAACAGCTTTAAGGAGAGTTAAGGAGAGTTTTATGAAATACAGAAATTTAAGCGTGATGAGCGCCGCCTTTGCGGCCGCGCTGCCGCCGGCCTTTGCCGACAGCGCCTATGACAGCTACGCCGCGCTGTCCAACAGCTCGGTGCTGACCGAGGAAAATTATCAGACTTTAGACCAGCTGACCGCGCGCTCGCAGACCGGTGAGTACGGCCGCGGGCTGTCGGGCGCGGTGCGCCGTCCCGGGGAGGTAGTCTTTGCCTATGGAGCATCCCGGCCTGAGATCCTTTGTCAGGTGTTGGAGCTGACTGATATCGCGCTGCAGGCAGGCGAGAGCATCAACTCGGTGCAGATAGGCGACGGGGCGCGCTGGGCGGTACAGAGCGCAGTGTCAGGCACGCCTGCTGGCCTGCTGCAGCAGCATTTGATTGTAAAGCCCTTTGATACGGGACTTCAGACTTCACTGCTGATCACTACCGATAAGCGCACCTATCATGTCGCTCTTAAATCCTCGCTGGAGGGCTTCATGCCGATGGTGCGCTTTACTTACCCTGAAGAGGCGGTGATGCAGCTGAGCCGGGAGGCCGCTCAAAAAGCGGATTATCAAGCGCGCAATCAGGTGGCCGGAACGGGCGTTACGGTCGATGATCTGTGCTTTGCCTACGAGTTTACCGGTGATGAGGAGCTCAAGCCTCTGCGCGTCTTTAACGACGGCAAAAAGACCATTATTGAACTGCCGGCCGCGCTTTTGCGTCAGGAACTGCCGGCGCTTTTGGTGGTAAGTCAGAAAGGCGGGATCTTCTCGTCCGATAAGCTCGCCGCAGTCAATTATCGGGTGCAGGGAGCGCGCTATGTCTTGGACGGAGTGCCGCGCAGGCTGCGCCTGCTTTCAGGCGGCAGGGACGGTCAGTCCTGCGATATCACCTTAGTGGAAAAAGCAGAAAGTTAGGGATTTAGGAGGTTTGTATGCAGGAATCATTGATTAAAACAGCCTTAAGTACAGCTCTCTCCACCGCAGGGCGGGATGAAAAATGGGGAAAGATGCTGCGTCAGCTGACCCGCATTGGAATTCTGCTGTGCGCCGCTCTGCTGCTGTGGCTGGCGGCGGGATGTCAGAGCTTAACTCAGACTAAGGAGCCGCTGCCGCAGTACGACTACGCCGCGGCGGCTTCCTATCTGGTGCCGACCTTAAAGCAGCACAGCGCCTTTGGATCTGATCGCTTTAATTTCAGCGCACCGGATTTGCGTGCGGGTGAGGCTGCGGCGGTGGCCGACATGCTGCGCCGGCACGGAGCGGCGGTCTGCACGGTGCTGACGGCAGATCAGCAAAAGGAAGGCCTGCAGCCGGTGCAGCCGGTAAAGCTTACTGATGACGGGAAAAATAACGGCATGTCCGCTCAGGCGCAGACGAGAGTCTTTGGGGCGGTGCGCGATCTTACTTTAAAGAGCAGCACGCAGGGCAGGGAGCTCCTGCTGCAGTTAAGTTTGGATGATCTCACCTTTTACTGCGCTTTTGTCGATTTTGAGGGGCATTTGACCCCGAGCTCAGCCTTAAGCATTCAGCGGGGGACTTATGGAAGTTAAAAATCAAAAGCTCAAAAAGGGCAGGGTCACCAAAGTGCCGCTCCTGATCATCTTAGTGCTCTGCGCGGTGCTCTTATGCGTGCTGTTCTTCACTGCCTCGGGCAGGGGCAATGATCCTGAAAAAGATCCTGGCGAAAAGCAGGGCCAGTCGCTCTTATCCGATGCGCGCGAGGAAATTGCCAGACTGCAGGCAAGGAGCATAAAAAAGGAGGTTGAGCCTGAGCCCATGGCTGAGCCTGTGCAGGCTCAGCCTGCCATGACTGAAGCGCAGGCGGCCGCCCGCTACGAGGAGCTTTATGCCCGCAGGGAGCCTGAAGCAAAGGATCCCGCGGCGGAAATGGCCGCGCAGCGCGCGCAGGCTTTTAACGCGGCTTTAAGCTCGTCGTCAGCGCTGCAGCTTAATTTCACGCCGGCCTTCTCACAGAGTTCAAACTTTACCGCAGGCGGCAGTGCACTGACGCCTGCGCAGCAGAAGCAATTGGCCTCAAGCAAGGCCAAACTGCAGGAGCTGCAGGGGCAGGGCGGCGAGCTCTCCGCCTATTCAGCCTTAGATGCCGGGACAGATTTTGCGCTGCCCTATGAGGTAGAAAGCGTCGATACACCCTTCATCATCCGGCAGGGGGCAGTGGTGCCTGCCATGCTGCTCTCCGGCATTAACTCCGATATCCCCGGACAGGTGACGGCGCAGGTCACAGCCCCGGTCTATGACAGTCCGCGCGGCAATTATGAACTGATTCCGCAGGGGGCGCGCCTTATCGGTCAGTACTTATCGCAGCCGGCCTACGGCACAGAGCGCGTGATGCTGGCCTTCAACCGCATTATCTTCCCTGACGGCAAGTCGCTGACCTTAGGAGCGATGCCGGCGGCCGATAGTGACGGCTATGCCGGCCTGTCAGCTGACGTCAACAATCACATGTTCCGCCTGCTCTCCGGGGCCATCTTCTTAGGCGGCATTACCGCCATGGTGGCGGTAACGCAGGATGACGCCTACGACTCAGACGGCAATCTCACTATGTCATCTGCCATGACTCAGGCCATGGGGGCAAGTTTAGGGCAGGTCCTGGCTGATGTGGTGGAGCGCAATATCAATATCGCGCCTACTTTAGAGGTGGAGCCCGGCTACAAGTTCAATCTGACCTTGGTGAAGGATCTGCGCTTTAAGGGACCGTATCAGGGCTTTGATTGGGAAAGCTGAAGACAGAGATCTGATAAAGAAATAATTTTAAATTCTTTTGATTTTTCATGAAACTGCAGGGCCGTATTCCGGCCTTAAGGAGTGCATTATGGCAGTGAAAGTGTTGAGTCAGCTTAGAAAGACCATGGACGGCAGCCGCTGGCGCGAGCTTGATCGCAGGCGTCAGGAGCAGCGGCGCAGGATCAAGCGCCTGTCTAAAAGCTGCAGCGTGCTGACAGCTGCAGCCGCCGTCGGATTGGGCGTCCTGCTGACAGCGGCAAGTCCCAGGGCGGCGGCCTTAACGGTCTTTGATCCGCAGAATTTAGCTGAGATGCTGGTGGAGAACATCAGCACTATTGAGCAGTGGGGGGTGGACAATCAAAAGCAGATTGAGCATTTAACCGAGCTGCGCCGCGCCAATGATCTTTCTGAAATTAATTCGGCGCTTACCATGCAGGACTCCTGGAATGAGATTGAGGCCATGCGCGCCGAGAGCCTGCAGCTGGTCAATGCCGCCGCCGCCATGTGGCGGCAGTACGGAGATTTAGCGCAGTTTTTCTCCTCGATGAAGAGCGCGGATGCCTGGGTGGCCTGTTTTAAATCTGCGCAGTGCAGCTTTGAACGTTATATGCAGGATATCGATGAGCAGCTGATTGAAAGCGCCGAGGCGGCTGCGGTGCTCTCGCAGGATATGCAGGGCCATCTCAAGCAGAAAGCCGATGTTTTAAAGGAGCTGAAAACCGAGGGGCGGAACGTGCAGGGACAGGCTGAGATCCTGGATAATCTGTCCAAGATCAACGCAGAAACCGCCTCTTCGCTGATTGATTTAAATCAGCAGAGCACGGTGCTGGTGCAGCTGGTCAGCCAGAATCAGGCCTTAAGGGCGGATGAGAGACAGGCGCAGCGCGCTAAATCGCAGGCCTTTCGCACCACGGACGGCTGGGGCCGCGGCCCGGATAACTGGCGCTGGCAGATGAGAGAATAAGGAGGGCGCGATGCAGCGTAAATTCTTAAGCTTAAGTCTGCTGGCTTTAGGAGCTGCAGTTTATGCTTTTATGAACGTTTCCTGGGCAGTGGGCTCTCAGGAGGCAAGCTTTTTAAGTCACGGGGTGATCAATACCGCGCTGGATATTTTCTTCAGCGAAATCAACTCCGTAAGCGCCGGGATCACCCAGGCGGCCACGCGGCTGTTCTGGATCCTGTGTTCAATTGCCATTGTGCTGAACGGGATTAAGCTCATCTTTCAGGACGGCGATCTGCAGGCCTTTGCGGCAGTCCTGGTGCGCTTCATGCTGATTGTCGGCGTGTTCTATTTCCTGCTCTTAAACGGCGGAGATATCGGGCGCAGCCTGGTAAATTCCCTGATGTCGCTTACCGCCCACTCCGGCTCCGGCAGTCCGCAGAATTTAGCCGATCGCATTATCGACATCAGCGTGCTGCTCATCGAGAAAGTTGATCCGGGCGAGTCGGGGCTGTCCATTGACCGCCTCATCATGGGCTTCTTCCTGGTGTTTTTTGATTTTATGATGTTCGGCGTAGTGGCCAGCGTCATGGTGCTCTATTTTGCCGCCTACATCCTCTGCGTCCTGGGCGTCTTTGTCTTAGGCTTCGGTGCACTGTCCCTGACCCGTCCGCTGGCGGTCAATTATCTGCGCAGCATGCTGGGGATAAGTCTTGAGCTCATGGCCATGATCCTGGTGTGCAATATCGGCATCAGAGGCCTGGAGCGGGTGGAGGAATATCTATCCGGGGGCGGACAGATCTCTTTCGGCATTTACGGCATGCTGATCTTTGTGGCCTGCTTTATGTGGTCGTGCTCGTCGGCCATTCCGGCCTTGGTGGGATCGCTGGCTTCAGGCTTTACGGTCAGCGGCAGTCTTGGCAATGTGATGGGAGGTTTTGCCTCCCGCTTCCTGCTGCCGCTGACGATGAGCTATAAGCTTTATAACGAACTGTCTAAAGATCGCAGCCCTAAGCGGCCGCGCTGGGATTAAGCAGTCTTAGTCGGTATAGTGCATGCCGGCTTTAACCTGTGCGGTCACGGCTTCGCCTGCCACGCAGGTTAAGATCTGATAGGCAAAGGGCAGCGAGAAGGCCGGGCCCTTGCCGGTGATGATCTTAGCGTCTTTGTCGTATACCACCCCGGCAGAAACGTAGGATTTGATATTGTCGGCGCAGCCCGGATAGCCTGTGGCCTGCACCTTATCGGTGATGATGCCGTGGTGCGCGAGCACGAAGCCAGGTGCGGCGCAGATGGCGGCAATAAAGCGGCCTGCAGCCTGCTGCTGCTTTAACAGGGCGATTAACGGGGCGCAGTCGCGGCAGTGCTCGGATCCAGGCAGTCCTCCCGGGATCACGATCACGTCATAAGCATCTTGGCAGTCGGCAATATTCTTATCGCAGAGCACGGTCGTGCCGTGCGCTAAGGTCACCTGCACGCCGTGTGCGCAGACGGCTGCGCGGGTCACCTTGACGCCGCCGCGGGTTAAGATGTCAGCCGGGGCGGTAACTTCAATATCCTCGGATCCGTTGGCGTAGCAGATTAAAGCAGTAGTCATTATTTTTCTCCTTTGAGCAGTTTTCAGGCATTATAGCAAAGCCCCATCAGATCACACTTTAACTTCCATAAAGCGTAATTTTTCAGGTTGACGCGCAAGGTGTTTCGTTAACCGGGGTTAAAGTGTCATAATGCATCAGACTGCCGCTTAGTCGGCTGCAGAGAGGAATTTTTCATGCTTGCACGTACGATCAATAAAGGTGATAACGGCAAACGCCTGGAGCAGATTGCTTTAACTGCGGATACCGGCATTCAGATGACCGATTATGAAATCGAGGTCGATTGGAGCTCTAAAGACAGTCTCATTCAAAAAGCCCGGATTGGATATTTCATGAGCCGCGGGACCGATGAGCCCTATACGCGCTTAAAGCCCGATGACGGCGAGGAGGTGGTGTTCCGCGACGAGCAGGAGCGCGAGATTGCGCCGGAGGATACGGCAGCGCAGCTGCAGACGGTACAGTCGCTGCAGCTCTACGACGGGGTGTGGTTCCCGGTGCCGTATTTTGCCGTGCGCGGTCAAACTGCGATTTTAGGTCCGCGCACCTGGGCGCGCTGCCGCATTGTGGATATCACGGAGCGGGCGGCGGCTGAAAAGGCCGAACAGATGAAGCGCAGCGGCGAAAAAGTTAAATCCGAGGCCGAGATTGAGGCTGAGCTTACCCCGCTCGAGCGCTTAAAGCGCAGACAGGATAAATCCGGCGGCGGTCCGCGCCTCTATCACGTCACCCTGGCCTTTGATACGACAGTGGATGAGGGGGACGCCGGCGCCGTCTACTATCAGCCCACTGAGCGCGACATCAATGCCGGCACCAACTTTAAGCTCACCGAGAGCATTGTCGAGCAGACCGCCTTTTTAAAGCCGCAGGCGGACGGCACCGCCTGGGTGAAAGAGTGGGCGCAGGCGGTGTTCATGCAGCTGGCCAGGGAGCGTTTACCCGCCTTTACCCGGATGCGCACTGAGGACGTGAAAAATCAGATGCTCGCCGAGCATCTGGATGAGCAGCATTATTTAAACCTGCTGGGTTTCCTGCAGCTTTTAGTCAAGCCCAAAAATATTCGGCTTTTGGCCTACAGCGGCCAGCGCTGCGTGGATGTGAGCCTGGTGCTCGATATCGGCAACAGCCGCTCCTGCGGCATTTTAGTGGAGCATCATCAGGACTCCGGTGTCACGGATGACGATTTCAGCAGCACGGCTAAATTGGTTCTGCGCGATCTCACCGCCCCCGAGAACGAATACGATCATCCCTTTGTCAGCCGCCTGGAATTTGCCAAGCCGCAGTTTGATTTTGACGGCAAATCGGCCCGCTCCAAAAATCTGTCGGCCTTTACCTGGCCTTCCTTAGTGCGCGTCGGCACCGAAGCTGCCAATCTGTCCGCCTTAATGCAGGGCTATGAAGGCGCGACCGGTCTGACTTCCCCCAAGCGCTATTTATGGAAGAACAAGGGGGAAGATGATGACGTGTGGTTTTTCAACAACATGTCCTATCAGATCAAATCCCCGGCTCTTACCGACAAGGCGCGCACTTTAAATAAGGAGCCGGCCTTCAAGCTGCCTTACTGCAGCTTTATCAATGCGTACGGGCAGGCGCTTTTTACCGAGCCGGAGAACACCCTGTGTCTGCAGTCGGGCTATTCCTACCGCTCGCTGATGACCATGATGTTAAACGAGATCTTCCTGCAGGCGCTGGTGCAGATGAACAGCGCGGCGCATCGCTACTCCAAGCGCGATGCCGAAACGCCGCGCCGGCTGTCAGCCGTGATTTTAACTGTGCCGCCGGCCATGGCGCAGGAGGAGCGCGAGAACCTGCGCTCCTGCGTGTATGAAGCTCTTGGCATTTTGTGGAAGTGCCTCGGCTACGATAAGTCCGCCCCGGAGATTTTTGCGCTGACGGCAGGTACGGAGCTTTCTCTCCCGCTGCCTGATGTGCGCATTGATTGGAATGAGGCTGAGGCCGGGCAGGTAGTGTACCTTTACAACGAGATCCAAAAAGTCTTCGGCGGGCAGGGCCGCAGCTTTCTGCAGCATTTAATCCGTCCGCACATGCAGCACCGCTTCAATAATCATGACGCAGATGCACAGGGCAATCCTTTAATCAGCGCCCGCATCGCCTCGCTGGATATCGGCGGCGGTACCTCTGATCTCGTGATCCGCGATTACACTTTCCCCGAGGGGGCTGCCGAGCATGAAAGCGACATCAGACCTTATGAAGTGCTGTCCGCTGGTTTAAGTACGGCCGGCGATGATTTGCTCCTTGATTTAATAAAGGCAGGACCACTCCAGGCCGTGCGCATGGCCGTGGATGCCGCCGGCAGGCACGATGGTATGACCACGGTTAATAATATCTTTGCCAACAGCGCCGGCAATATCGAGCATCAGGTGCTGCGGCTGCATTTGGTCGATCAATTGTTCTCCAAAGTCGCGCTGCGCTTAATGTTCCATTTGGAGCATTTTGTCGAACAGGCTGATCAGGATGTCACGGTCTCCGGCACGCTGCACGATTTCCTGCAGGGTACGGAGACTTTGGATGATCTGCCGCTGGAGTGGCAGCTCAATGCTCCCGCTCCGTATCCTGAGCCCAATCAGGCGGCCGTGAGCTGGGCTGAGCAGAGCATGGACAAGTTCCTGCCGGGCTTTAAGCTCTTAAATACGCCTCTGACCTTTAATCTCTCGGACTTTGACCGCCGGATTCGCGCAGGACGCACCAGCCTGACCGCGGCGCTGCATGAGCTCTGTGCGCTGATCAATCAGTACGAGCCTGACGTGGTGCTCTTAACCGGACGGCCCTCGCAGCTGCCGGCCATTCGCGGCTACTTTGAGCAGCGTTTGGGGCTCAGTCCGCAGCGCATTATCTCGATGCACAGCTATGAGTGCCCGTGGTATCCGTTCCGGCAGGACGGCATCCACATCGGCGACCCGAAGACTACGGCCGCGGTGGGGGCCCTGCTCTCGCACATGCGCAGCGATCACACCAATTTCCCGAACTTCCGTTATCAGGCACAGCCGCAGCCGCCGTTAAATCAGATGCACTATATCGGCATCCTGAATGATGACAGCCGTATTCCTCAAGACGGCGTCATCGAGCTGTTCTACAGCGCCAGTGAGGTTGAGATTTTCAACCGCCCTGAGGGTGAGCCTTTCGCGGCGGCCATGGCCGCAAGCAGGCTGGTTGCCTTTAACCTCGATGCCGGTGCCGGTTTGGATCCCAGACAAAATGAGGCTGAGCAGCTGGCCGAGGGCAAGACCATTCAGTTAAAGCTGGCCGCCAACTTCGGCTACCGTCAGTTCGGCAGCCCCTTAAGTCAGGCCCATCCTTTATATAGGCTGGAGCTTATCGACAGTATCGAAGATACCAGAACCATGAAGGAGGCCCGCAGACTGTGCGCCGATAAGAGCATTAGCGAGCTGTCCAATTCGGAGGTTATGAACCTCGCGGACCTGATGGCAGGTCAGACCGCTGCAATCAGCCCCGCCATTGAACAGCTGGTCAATGATCTCAAGCAGGCCTGTCAGGATCTGGACAGCTGCCAGGAGCGCATGCAGAATCCGCCCCCTGCGGTTTTGACACCGGAGATGCAGGCGCAGCTGCAGCAGCAGGCTGAAGCTCAGGTCGAGACCATGAAGTTTGGTCTTTTCGGGGGCAGGAAGAAAAAGGACGCGCTGGCCGAGATCCTGCAGCAGCTGCTGGCGGCCAAACTGCAGGAGCTCTCAGCTGCGGCGGCCGGGCAGGCGGCGGGCGATTATGACCGGCTGCAGGGCGCGCGCACGGTGGCCTTCAATCAGCTTTATACCGCTTATCTGGCGGCCAAGCGCAGTCGGCTTAACCGGACCTTTGATAAGGCGCGGGCCGCCTGCAATGAAAACCGCAATGCTTTTACGCTGAAATTTGCTATTGCCTGTATCACGCATTCGGAGGACAAAGATCATCCGTATCCGTACTTAAAGCGGGTGCTCAAGGATAAGCTGCCGCCGGTGGTCAAATTCAAGATCAAAGAGCTCAAGCTCGCGGACAGCGATGCCGCCGGGAACGGCTTGGAGGAATTCTTCGTCTTTAACTTAAAGACTGTCAGCGATAATGTTTATTGGACGCAAAGCGGCGTAATTAAACTCTAAGGAGAGAGAAAGCGATGCAGGATTTTGCAGCAGTACATCAGGCTGCGGTGCAGGGCCGGCAATGGATTGCCGCGCAGCACGGCGTCAGTGCGGATTTGGACGCCGAGGCCGATAAGCTGACCACTGAATTAGCCCGCGCGGCCAATGCCGCCGCGGCGGCAGCGCAGGTGCAGCAGGGACAGACCACCGTAGGCGTTTTCGGCGCGTCGCAGGCGGGCAAGAGCTATCTGGTCTCGCGCATGGCTGCCGGGGCTGACGGCGTGCTGTCAACCACCTGGGACGGGGAGCAGATCGACTTTTTAACCCATATCAATCCCCCGGGGCACGATCAGGAGGCTACCGGGTTTGTGACCCGCTTTACCCATGCGCAGGATCAGGGGCTGCCGGGTTTCCCCATCCGCGTGCGGGTGTTTAAGGAAGCTGAAATCGCCATGATTTTGGTGAACTCCTTCTTTAACGATTTGGAGCAGAATCAGATTAAGTTCGATCTGTCAGATGCCGCTTTGGATCAGCATCTGCAGAACTGCCGTGATTTTGCAGCCGCCAATCCCTTGGGAGACGAGCCCAATTACTTTACCCTGGAAGATGCGGTTGCCTGCGCGGACTATATCGCCCGTCACAGCGGCGGCCGGCTGCAGGATTTAACGGCCGAACATCCCTTCTGGATTAAGGCGCGCACCCTGCTGCCGCAGTTAAATCTGGAAGGCCGCGTGCGCTTTTTCTCCTTTTTCTGGAAAAACTGCAAAGTCTTCAGCCTGATGTATAAGCGCATCTGTCGGGAACTGCTCAAATTCGGCGGACGCGGGGAAATCTATGCGCCGCTCTCGGCCTTTGTCGAGAAGGTGGACGGGCAGCTGATGCAGCGCAAGGCCGGCACCATCATCTGCATCTCTACTTTAAAGGAGCTGTTTGAGACTGAACCGCAGATCACGGTGTGCCTTGATAAGGAAACAAAGACCGAGGTCTCCCTGCCCTTTGCGGTGCTGGCGGCGGTGAGCCTTGAGATCACCTTCCCGCTGTCGGGCACCAGTCAGCTCGATAAATTTGACGTGCTGGACTTCCCGGGCGCGCGTGAACGCCGCAAGGATCAGCTGCAGCGCTTTGAAAACGATGAAAAGAATATGCTGAACGACGACACGCCGACCGAGTTTATGCAGGAGCAGGGCTCGGAGTTTATCCGCCGCGGCAAGGTAGCTTATTTATTTGACCGCTATGCCCAGCGCCGCGAGATTGACGTGCTGCTCTTCTGCATCGGCGTGCGCGCGCAGCAGGAAGTCAGCTCCATTGTGCCTATTCTGACCTCGTGGATTGAACTGAACGCCGGCAAAACTCCGGAGGAGCGCAGGCGCTTTAAGTATCCGCCGCTTTTGTGTGCACTTACCCGCTTTGATGAAATTTTCGTGCGTCAGTTAAGTTTAATTGAAGGCGGTCAGCCCACTACCGCCGATAAGGAAATGGCCAATGCGCTGGAGCGCATCTCCGCCCAAAGCTGGCTGGCCGATTGGGACGGCCGGCCGTACTGCCGTTTCTATCCGGCCCGCCGCCCCAATATTCCGTCCAACACCTGGCTTACCTTTAACTCTCAGGGGGTGGAGACCGGCATTAATCCGGAGTTTAAAGAACGCATTGATCGCATTGCCGGGGAACTTTTGGAGAGCGATCTCTTTGCCGCGCATGTGGCAGGTCCGGCTGAGGCCTTAAAGAGCGTGCTGAGCCCGGACGGCGGCGTGGATCGCATCTGCAGGGAGCTGATGGAGCACTATCAATTAAGCCCTGAGGAGCGCGCTCAGCGC
This sequence comes from uncultured Succinivibrionaceae bacterium, assembly GCA_944389865.1. Classification (GTDB taxonomy): domain Bacteria; phylum Pseudomonadota; class Gammaproteobacteria; order Enterobacterales; family Succinivibrionaceae; genus Avisuccinivibrio. The sequence goes on along the minus strand of CALXNX010000015.1, from coordinate 22,444 downwards.
TGCCTGCTGCCTGTAAAGACGTATTTAAGCCGCCTGGTGCCCTCGCTGAAGCGTTATGCGCGCCCGGAAGGCGATGCGGCCCTCACAGCTTACCGCGCGCAGGCCCTCGCTATAGGCGATCACTTCCTGCAGTGCAATGCAGTGGCCAGGATCTTCGGGCGGCTTAAGGCTGCGCTCAATGTGCCCGAAAGTGAAATTGCCGCCCTGTATCAGGAGAATTTCGGGGCCGGAGACAATGCCCCGCGCTTTGCCCGCGAGGCGCTGCGCCTGCTGCGCGCCCATCTGCAGGAGCTGCCCAGGAGCCCGGCCGGGCGCTTAATCGCCCGTGAAACTGCCCGCGGATGGGCGAGCCTGAGCGAGAATATTCTGGCGGTAGAAAAATTGGCTGAGCATTTCTCTTTCTTCCAAAGAGGCGACGGCACCTGGCTTAATGCCAAGGGAAATGAGTCTGAGATTAAGGATAACGTCACGGGGCTGCTGCGCGATATGTGCACCGAGATCAGCGCCTTAAGCGCCAGTGCGCAGTGCGGCCTGCAGGAGCGTTTGACCAGGCTCCTGCAGAGCGTGGGGCGCAGCGGCCGCGAGGAGCTGATTGCCCAGTTTGCGGTGCTGACCGCGCGCTTCTTAAGCGACTTTATCGCCGAGCTCGATGCCGATAATTTGGCAAAGCTGCAGTCGCCGGTACGGTATTTCACTGTGTGCACCATTGAAGGCAATGCCTGCTTTGAGGTCAATCAGACAGGAGAAACTTTATCTGACGGTCAGCAGCTGGAGCGCCTTACGGTCAAGCCCGATATCTACGGCTTCCCGGTACCGCAGCTGGATGAGGATGCCCGCAATTACGAGCTCATGCTCGCCGCCGATTACTGCAATGCCCTCGCGCTGGCCATGCAGGCGGCCAATGCGCAGCAGAGCGGGGATCAGCCGATGCTGTTTAAAGCACAGGCCAATCGCGAGCTGCTGGCCATTTTAGAGCCGCTGCAGGTAGCTGCAGGCCAGAATTAAAGAGTATGGAGAATACGGAGATTTCTAAAACATGATGCAGGGTTTAATTTCTGCAGCCGGCGGGCGTCCGGTGCTGTATTTAATGCATCTGGATGCAAAGCTTACCTACGTACACCCCGGGCACAGCGTGGGCGTACAGATCAAAAGCTCTGACGGCGCGGCCGGTCCCATCGATAAGTGGCCCGCAGCCAATGACGGCTATATGCCCTTTAAAGTTACCGCCATGTACGGCAACGATGGACTGCAGCTGGAGCTGCCGGCGGAAGCCGCTGAGGCGCTGATGTATAACAATTTGGAGCGCGGCGCCTTGTCTTTAATGTTCCCTAATGGGGAACTGGACAAAGCTTCGCTGGCTTTGAACTGCAGACTGTCGGATTTTGACATCCGTCCGGCCAAACCGGCCGCGCCGCAGTTTTTGAATACCGCGCAGGCCGCGCCTCAGTCCTCTCAGGCCGCTGCCCCGGCATCTGCTGCCGCCGCTCCTGCTGCAGCTCCAGCCGCTTCCGCACCGCAGAAAAAGAGCAAGCTTTGGCTCATCATTGCTCTGTTCGTGCTTCTGCTCGCCGCCCTCGGTGCGGCCGCGTATTTCCTGACTGCAGGCGGGGATGACAAGGCGCAGACACCGGCAGCCGAACCTCCGGCCGCGGCAGAGTCCGCACCTGCCCCGGAACCTGAGCCGCAGTCTGCTCCCGAGCCTGAGCCTGCCGCTCAGACCTCCCCGTGTGCGCTCAATAACGCCTTAAGCGATGCCGATCAATTGTCCGGGTGCCTCAACAGCAGGCCTGCCGATGCGGTTCTGCTTAAATTAGCCGCCGACGCAGTCAATGCCGAGCGCTGCGATTTGGCCGGCCGGCTGTATTTAGGCCTCGGCCGCCAAAAGGGCGGCGACTTTGCGCTGCAGTATGCACAGTATCTGGACCCCAATAGTCAGGCGCAGAGCGTGTGCTTTAAGAAGAGCGCCGCCGATGCCGTTTACTGGTATAACAAGGTCCTGGAGGGTGATCCCGGGCATGCTGCGGCCTCTGCCGCCGTTAAAGCGCTGCAGGGCGCGCAGTAAAGGAGCGTAGGAAAATAAAGATGAAGCTATTAAGTACTGTCGTTTCAGCGGCTTTCGCGGCGATGACTTTTAACGCAGCGGCCGCCCCTTTGCTGATGGAAGGCAAGACCACGCTCTATCAGCGCGTGCTGACCACCCCTGAATGCGTGCTCAAAAGCTCGCCGACGGATGCCGAAGGCAAACCCATTCCGGCCTTTACCCGCTATTATGTCTATGCGCGCAATGCCGACGGTACGCTGGAGGTAGGTCCGGATACCAGCGATAAGAAGGCCGGCTTTATCGACAGCTCCTGCGCTATCGACTGGAAGATGCAGCTGGCGCTGCTCTTTACCAATCCGGCCGATCGCGAGCTGGCGCTGATCTTCTCGGACAAGGCCAAGCTCGATGCGATCATCGGCGCAGATGATGCCGGGGCGGCGGCGCAGCCTTATTACGACAGCTTAAAACAGACCGGCAGGGCAGACGGCGTAGCCGCCCAGGAGCCGGCCGAGTACGTCGATTACAAGGAGCACTTCTATCTGCTGCCGATCCTGGAGAGCGAGGAGAACTGGTTCTCAGACGACACCTCTGTGCAGGAGCTGAAGATTGCCTCGGTCTCCGAGCAGGATGCCAATGCCAAAGCGGGCGATAAGCATGGGGCAGCGGCCGGGGGTGACAGCACGGCCGCTTCCGCCATCACCGCCTTTAAAGCGGCCATTGTCTTTGTCATCGACTCGTCCATTTCGATGCAGCCTTACATCGATCGCACCAAGAAGGGCATCGAGGCGGTCTATCAGCGCCTGGAACAGGCGGGCCTTGCCGACAGCGTCAGCTTCGGTCTGGTGTCCTTTAGAGGCGATGTGCGCAGGGTGCCGGGGCTCGAATACACCTCGAGGCTCTATGTGAACCCGGGCGACGTCTCCTCCGGTGCGGAATTTGCCGCCAAGGTCAAGGATTTAAATCAGGCCAAGGTCTCCTCCGCGCTCTTTGATGAGGATGCCTACGCCGGCATCAATACCGCGCTGCAGCAGGTCAACTGGCAGCAGTTCGGCGGGCGTTATATTGTGCTGATTACGGATGCGGGCGCTATCTCAGGTTCCAATGATCAGTCCTCTACCGGACTTGACGCCTCGCAGCTGCGTCTGGAAGCCGAGCATCAGGGGGCAGCCATTTACACCCTGCATCTTTTAACCAATGCCGGCAAAAAGAATCATGCCTCGGCAGCCGCGCAGTATCAGGATCTGTCCTTTAACAGCGTGCTGAACAAGCCCCTGTACTATCCGGTGAATGCCGGCGATGTCGAGGCCTTTGGGCAGCGCATTGATGAGCTGGCCTCCTCGATTACCGAGCAGGTGCGTCTCTCCTCACAGGGGGAATTGGCTGCGGGGTCCGCGGCTGTCCCCGACAAGGGTGAGGAGAACAGTCTGGCTGCCGATACTGCGCTCCTGGGCTACGCCATGCAGCTGCGCTATTTGGGCAGCGTCACCGGAGCCAAAGCACCGTCCGTCTTTGAAGGCTATCTGTCCGATCGCGACTTTAAAGATCCGAGAAAATCCGTCTGCACCCCGGTGGTCCTCTTGACCAAGGCGGAACTTTCCGATCTCTATGAAGTCACCAAGGGCGTCAAGGATGCAGCCGAAACCGGCGTGCTGTCGGCCGACGCCATGTTCTCGCAGTTAAAGTCCCTGACGGCAGCCCTGGGACGCGATCCGGGCAAACTTACTGAAAAGGACAGTTTTACTATTGCGCAGAGCGGCCTTTTAGGCGAGTACCTCACCGAGCTGCCTTATAAGAGCGCCATCGCCTCCATCAGCGAGGACTCGTGGAGCGCCATGGGACCGCAGGAGCAGGATGCGCAGATCCGCGCCCTGGAGAGCAAGCTTAACTACTACATTCAGATGAACGCCGATGTCGATCGCTGGGTGCAGCTCTCCCCGGATGCCGCGCCGGATGCGGCGGTCTATCCGGTGCCGCTGGAGGCGCTGCCTTAATGTCGGTGCTGCACGCTGCAGGCCTCACGTACTGCTACGGCCCGGAGCTTACTGTGGCGCTGCCGGAATTGACGCTTGAAGGCGGCGTGCCGGCGGTGCTGACGGGGGTCTCGGGCTCGGGCAAATCCACCATATTGGAGTGCCTGGGGCTTATCAAGGAGTGTACGTGCCAATGCTTTACCTTGGGAAAGCAGGATGTGCTTTCCCTGCAGGGCGAGCGGGCGCGGGCGCTGTTTCGGCAGGGGCATATCGGCTTTATGCCGCAGACCGGGGGCCTTACCGCCTTTTTAAGCGTGCGGGACAATATAAAGACCCAGGCGCAGCTGGCCCTGCGGGCGCGCGGCCTTAGCGGGGACAGTGCCAAGCAGGAGCTGCGCGGGCTGATCTCAAAGGCTGAGGAATGCGCGGATGCCTTAGGGATCAGCGATTTGCTCACGGCCTATCCGCATCAATTGTCGGTAGGGCAGAGACAGCGTGCGTCCTTCTGCCGGGCGGTGAGCGGGCAGCCGGAACTGCTTTTAATCGACGAGCCCACCGCGGCTTTGGACCCCAATAAAGCCGAAGCGCTGTTTGCCTTGATTGAGCAATGGTGCGCTCAGCTTGGCTGCTGCGCCCTGGTGGTCACCCATGATGAGCGCAATGCCGCGCGCTTTGCCTGTCATTACCGCAGATCGGAAGAACTCTCCACCCCCGAAAGAAGTGTTTTTGCCGCGGTCAAAAATCCTTTCAAAGAAGAAGGAGAGAGAAAATGATCTGGTCATTGGCTCTTTCCGATCTGCGCTTCAGTCGGCGCATCAGCTCCTGCATCATTCTGGCTTTGTGTGCCGTGCTGACGCCCCTGCTGCTGATCTTTGCTTTGAAAACCGGCGTGGTGGCGCAGCTGGAGCAGGAATTGACCTCAGATCCCTCCGTGCGCGAGATCACCACGGTAGGGACCAATCATTTCACGCCGGATTTCTTTGCTGAATTAAGGAAGATGCCGGAGGTGAGCTTTGCCGTGCCGCAGACCCGTTTGGTCAGCGTACAGTGCAGTGTGAGGAGCAGCAGGACTCTGGTCAATAACGTCGATGCGCTGCCGACCGGTAAAAACGAGCCCCTGGCGCAGGCGGCGGGGCTGCCTGATCTGACTGAGACTTTAAGTCTGTATTTGTCCGCGGAGCTGGCAGACTCGCTGCAGGTGACGGTCGGCGATACGGTGAAGCTCTCGGTCAAGCGCCGTTTAAACAGCAAAGATGAGCTGCGCCGCGTCGATTACATAGTGGCAGGCGTCCTGCCATCCTATCTTTTAGCCGGCAAAAAGATGCTGATGCCGCTGCCCGGCCTCATTGCCATGGAGGATTTTCGCGACGGCTTTGAGCCGCAGATTTTCGGCGACGGGAGCAGACTGAATAAAACCCGCACAGAGTTTCCCAAGGCCCGCATTTATGCCGCGGACATCTACAGCGTGGAAACCGTGGTCGCGGAACTCAATCGGCAGCATGTACAGGTGTATTCGCATTTAAGTCAGATTGAAAATTTGAAAGCTGTGCGCACCGTGCTCTCGGTCATCACCAACGTCATTGCTTTGGTGACGGTTCTGGGCGGCCTGGGGGCACTGTGGGGCCTTATCAGTGCAGCCTTGGATGCCAAACTGCGCTCCTTTACCATGCTGCGCCTGATGGGCTTTACCCCGGGGCAATTGTACTTAACCGTCCTGTGCGAGCAGGTGATGCTGACGGCGGCAGGCTTTGCCTTGTCGGCAGGCTTGTGTTTATTGGGTTCGACCATTTTCAACTTAGTGTTTGCCGACTTCCTGCAGCAGCAGACCTTAAGCTTTTTAACCAGGAGCCAGTGGCTCGGTTTTGCGGCTTTAAGCTTTACTGCAGTGGCGGCCTTGACCGTGCCGGCGGTCAGGTTCCGGCTGCTGTCGCACCCGGTCAGTGAAGCTTTGCGGCAGGAATAAACAGCAGGAGTAAAAAATGCAGATTTCGCAGATGGTGTTTAAAAGCGCGCAGGTTCTGATGCTGTGCGGAGCAGTGAGTCTGACTCATGCGGCTGATCTTAAAAGCTATACCAATCCCGTGCCGCTGGACGGCGACGTGGCGGTGCCGATGCCCTGCGGCTTGGAAATGGTTTTTCGCAAGGTCTATACCGCCAATGCCCCGCAGCGCATGGCCGATAAGGTCTTTACCGCCGGCGCGCAGCAGACTGACAATCCCTTGTCTGAGGCGGTCAATGAGCGCCATCTGCAGGGCTCTTTTCATGACAGTCAGGGCTATTACTATTTAATGGGCAAGTACGAGGTCACCGCACTGCAGTATCAGGCCTTGATGACCCATGGAGATGAAGCCAAGTGCCCCAAGCCCAAGCCGCCGTTAAAGCGCCCGCAGAATCTCATCTCCTGGTTTGATGCGATGGAAGCGGCGCGCCAATTGTCCCTGTATTTATCCGCCTCTCCGGATGGTCCGAAGGAGAAAGGCGTCAAGGCCTTTGCCCGTCTGCCCACCGACAGTGAGTATGAATATGCGCTGCGCGGCGGCGCAGCGGTGGATGCGGCGCAGTTTGCCGCCCCGCTCTTCTTTACCGATGGCACTTTGGGCGACTACGCCTGGCATCAAAGTCCGCAGTCGGCCAACGGCAAATTAAATGCGGTGGGCAAATTAAAGGCCAATCCTTTAGGGATCTTTGATTTGTACGGCAATGTGCAGGAGATGACGCAGGATCTATTTGCCGCTACGCGCCTCGGGCGGCTCCACGGCCAGAGCGGCGGTTTTACCGTGCGCGGGGGCTCCTATCTCACGGCCCCGGCAGCCATGACTGCTGCCCTGCGCGTTGAAAAGCCGTTCTATACGGTAAAGGGCAGCGAGTTTAAGGCTGAGGATACCGGCATGCGCTTCGTGCTCGCGCTGCCCGTGATCACCGACGCCAAAGCTCTCGAAGAACTCACCTCCGAGGTCAAGGAGCTGGGTTACGAGAGCGATGACAAGCAGGGCAAACTCCTGTCGCAGCTTGATGACATCATCGGCGAGAACAAGGAGCTCGATGCTCAAAAGGCCGATCTTACCGCGCGCGTGGGCGAGCTCAATTCAGCTTTAGGCAGGCTGCGTCAGGATCTCGTCAGCCTTAACGCTGAGCGTGATGAACAGCGCAGCCGCGCCATTGTCTCCGGTCTGCGTTTGGGCGGGTTCCTGTGCTCCAATACCGCCGATTACTGGTATAAGCTGGAGCAGGGCAAAGCCACGGAGGCCAAGCTCAAGGCCCAGATTGAAAAACTTGGTGCGGACAATAAGATGGCCGCACTGCCGCAAAAGCTGCTGCAGAACGTGCAGGCCAAATACAGCGATGACAAGCCGGTGTTTGATTTGTACGCAGCGTACCTCAGCAGTCATGCCGCTGATCTGGCCGCCACCTACGATATCAAGCAGCTCAAGGGTCAGCTCGGCAACGCGCAGTTAAGCGCCGGCGGCGGACAGGGCGAGGCCAAGTCGCAATTGCCCAAATTCATTGCCGCCTTTGTGGATCTTTTGTCCTATCAGCAGGAACACAGTGCGCAGAGTCTGCAGCAGCGCCAGCAGTATTTTGTCGATAAGTGCTATGCGCTCTATCCTCAGCAGAGTAAGGAGTAATTATGCAGCGCGTCGGCCGTTTAGACCAAAATCAGCTCTCAGAGCGCTGCCGGCGCTTCCGGCTGCGTTTAACTGAGCTTAACTCCAAGCTTTATGCCGTCGATCCGACGGCGGGCACTCTCTTTGCCGTCCTCGAAGCAAACGGCAGCATGCTTGACGGCTATACCACGCTGGAGGGCACGCTGCAGACCGGTCTTGGGGCGCAGGGCGCACAGCGCCGCGAGCGCGGAATGCAGCTCCTCGCTTACCTGCATGACTTGGGGCAGATCGATCATGCCTTATACGACGATGCCCTGTACTTTTTGACCCATGACGAATTTGCCCGTACCGCTGACGGCATCTTTTTCGTACTGGCCTTGGAGAGTAAACCGCAGGCGGCGGGGATCGCGGCCGCGGCCGCACAAGCTCCGGCCGCAGCTGCCGCTGCAGGAGCCGGCTTTGCTCATTGGCGCTGCCTGCTGGCACTGCTTACGCTCCTGCTTCTGCTTTTACTGCTGTTTTTATTGTGGTGGTTTAAGTTAAAGCCGTGGCCTTTTGCCGAGGAGCCAGCTGCTCCCGCAGCGGCAGAACCTCCTGCTGCAGCAGTCCCGGTCGAGCCCCGGCCGGTCCCTGCCGAGCCTGCGCCCGTGGAGCCGGAGCCCGTACCCGCAGAGCCGGCCGAACCTGAACCTGTCCCGGCAGAGCCGAAGCCTGCTCCTGCAACCGAGCCTGAATCCGTCGCGGCTGTTCCTGAGCCCGCGCCGGCTCCAGCTCCTGACCCCAAGCCTGAGCCCGTGAAGCCCGTGAAGGTGGAAAAACCGGCACCGGCCAAGCCTGCTAAAAAGGCTCTGCCCAAGTGCAGCACCTTAAAACAGCAGCAGCGGCTGCCTTCCTTAGTGATGGGCATTGACGGTTCAGCCTCGATGCTGGTCAAAGATCTGCAGGGCGGCGGAGCGGTCAGCCGCTTAGAGGCAGCTCATGAGGCGGCCATTGAACTTACAGCCAAAATCGATAAGAGCGTCTCTATAGGCCTGGTGGAAATCAACAAGTGCTCCATCGCCATCAATCACGGCTATTTCAATGCCGCAGGACGCGGCGAGCTGCTGCGCCGCATCAATAACGTGGTCCCCAAGGGCAGCGGCACGGCCTTAGTGAGCGGCCTTATTCAGATGGGCAATATGGTGAACCCTAAGGCTGAAAGCGTTGGCATTCTGCTGTCCGACGGCCTCGATACCTGCATGAGGACGCGCAGCATGGATATCTGTCAGGTGGCGAGCGATATTCATCGGCAGAAGCCTTTGTTTAAAATCAATGTAGTGCTGATAAGCCGCGAGGCTGAGAAGCTGCGCTGCGTGGCCGAAATTACCGGCGGCAAAGTCTTTACGCCGCGTACAGCCGGTGAATTTGTCAGTTCTCTGCAGCAGGCCGGAACGGCGCTGCAGGAAGTTTGTGAGGAGTAGAGATGCATCACGCACAGTTAATCGGCGGGGATCTGAAGTCCTTTATTCCCATCGGTATGGACGGCAGTCCGATTTATCAAAACGCCGAGGCCTTTAGATCGGCTCTGGAGCGGCTCCCGCGCCTGGGCCGCAGCTATGCCAATCTTTTAGCTCAGCCGCGCTTTAACGGCGACAAGACCCGCGCCGACTGGTTTGTGCCTTTTCCGCCGTCCCGTCCTGACGGCCAGTACCGCATTGTCAGCTGGGCCGAAGCTGCCCCCGATGAGAGAGAGCAGGCTTTAAAAACCTTAAAGGAAGCTGAGCAGGTGCTTGCGGCGGAAGGTCAGCGTTTATTAAGCCTTGCGCCGAAGGGCGACATGCTCCTCTTTGCTCATTATTTAACCGGCGTCACTGAAGCGCAGCGCCTGCCGGCCATTCACTTCCCGGGGCCTGAATACCTCTTTATTGTGGACGGACAGCCGGTGATCACCTTATGGGGCTTTTTAAGGGCTGGGGATAATCTGCATTTAAGTCCCTTTGCCTGCCTGCAGAAAGCAGCTCCTGCGGCTGCGGCTGCCGCCGCGGTGCCTCCTGTGGCCGGGGCTGCTGCGGTCGGCGCGGCGGGGGCGGCCGTGCCTCCGGCAGCTGCGGCTGCCGGTAAAAAGCATCGCTGCGTGCCGGCAGGTTTCCCTTTATGGCTGCGCTGGCTGCTCGGGCTTTTAGGGGCCCTGCTGGGGCTGTTTTTACTGCTTTGGCTGTTAGGGCTTTTATTAGGCCACTTCTTTAACATCCGCATCCCGTTCTTTAACTGCCAGACCTTAGGGCTGGGGCCCAAGGTCGAGATCACGGCTTCTGATCCTGATGTGCCTGCAGTTAATGTGGAGGGCGGCGGCATTACTGTACCCTCTTTAGAGGGCGATGTGCAGGCGGTGCTGCCGGCAGAAAACGTCGTCCCGCCCGGAACCGCAGAGGCCGCCGAGCCGCTGCCCGCAGCCCCGGCGGAGCTCCCGGACCAGCTGCCCGAAGTGCCGGTCCCGCAGTCTGAGCCTTTGCCGGACAAGCTGCCGGATGTGCCGCTGCCCGAACCTCAGCCGGAGGCTGCGGTGTCCGAGCCTGAGGCCCCGGCGGAAGCTCCGGCGGAAGCCTTAAATGAAAATAATTCGGAAGCGGTGTTACCGCCGGAGCTGGGCAGTGAGCAGGCGGTGCCGCCGCAATTGGGGGCTGAACCGGCCGCTGCCGTGCAGGGATCGGCGCTGACTTTGGATCCCAAAGCTCTGTCTGCAGGAGATCTCAGCGCCCTGCAGGGCAGCTGGCAGACCCGCTCCGGTCTGATGGATGCCAATACCGGCAGACCGCTGAATTTGTCATATAATTATGCCGATAATGAAGGTCAGCTGGTGGTGCGCCGTCAGGACGGCACCCGCTGTGTCGCCAAGGCCAATCCCCAGGCTGCCCCCGGCAGTCTGCAGATCGTGCCGGCCGGCCAAGCCCGCTGCGCTGACGGCAGCAGCTATGCGCTGCCCCGGATTAGATGCGAGCCGCAGCAGGGCGGCAGCACTAAATGCTTTGCCGTTTACGGAGAAAATCAGCGCTTTCCGCTCCAGATGTACGGCGGGGCTCAGTGAAGGTGAATCGGAAGATTTAAGGAGAGTTGTACATGAAGAATCTGATGACAGTCGGAGCGGCCGCCTTAAGCGCTCTGCTGCTTTTAAACGGCTGCGCATCCTCGTCGCAGAAAAGTTCAGTGAATACCGACATGGTCGATCCGTCGCTGCAGCAGGAGGAAGCCTCCTTTTTCTCAGAATCCGGCTGGACCGCCTGCGCTGTAGGTGCGGGCATTGGAGCCATCGGCTGTCTCTTACTGGCAGATAAAGATCATCGCATAGGCTGTGCCGCAACGGCTGCAGTGGCCGGCTGCGGCGTTTTCATGGGGGCTAACTATCTGTTAGATGAAGTGCGTGCCAGCTACAAGAACCGCGAGCAGCAGCTGGGGTACTTAACCTCTCTTGCCGCTAAGGATAATGAGAAGCTCAAGACCTTAAACAACAATGCGCAGGAGCTGCTCAAAAAACAGCGCGCGGAACTTGCGGCCCTTGATAAGCAGGTCACCGCCGGCTCCATCAGTGCAGACAGCCTTAACCTCAAGCTTAAGGAAGTTGAGGCCAACGCGGATTATCTGTCTAAGAATATCGATGTGGCCAAGGAGCGCCTCAATGATTATCAGTCCGTGCGCCGGAGCCTGATCACCGACGGCAACGGCAGAGAAGCGGTAATGACTAAGGCTCAGCAGGCCGAGCTTAAGAAGCTCGATGCCCAGATCGCGGAGCTCGAAAGCACCATTGCGCTGGCCAATGAGACTTATACCGCCATGTACTCTGAGCGCAGCAGTTTGATTGCGCCCAGCAGTGCGGCTTAAACAGTAAACACAGCGAGGAATTATGTTAAGAGTATTAGGCTTAAGCATGGCGCTGACCGCCGTGCTCACCGGCTGCACCATGAGCGCAGCTGAATGCGATCCCAGTACTGATCCGGGCTTTTTCAATAAAATAGGCTGCACCGTATCCGGATCCTACGCGCAGCGCGTGGAGCTGAAAGAGGCCGAGCTGCAGGCTCTGCAGGCGGAAAACGACAAGCTCACCAGGATTGGCCGGCTGCTCTCCGATGAAGAGTCCATGCTCGAGGGCAATCTCGCCCAGCGCCGCGCGCAGCATCAGGCTCTCGTCAGCGAGGTCGAGTCTTTGCGCTCCGCGCTCAAGGCTGAAAATCAGCTTACGGACAATTTAAACAATCAGTTAAAGAGTCTGGAGGAAAAATCCGCCGCGCTGCAGCAGCTGCCCGACAATACCCCGCTTCTTGAGCGGCAGCAGCGACTGTCTGAGCTGCAGGCGCAGTATGATCAGTTAATGCAGATGGGGGGCATCTAATGCCTGTCAATCCCCAGCAGGGCAAGCCTGAGCGCGATATGCGCTATACCTTTGCCGGCAGCAAAGAAACTACTAAGGGACAGCGGGCTTTTCTGTCTGCGGCCACTGTCCTGTTTTTCGTGCTGGCCGCCGGCATCGCCGGGTTTTTTATTTATCTGTTTTTCTTTATGGGCCGCTGATCCGACGCAGGTCAGCGGCTGACCTGCAGCCGGCGCTTAATTTACTTTACATTTTTTAGAAAAGCTGTCTTTTGGGGTAAAATAGGCAAAATTTTTTAAGCGTAAGGCGGAGACATGATCACTTGCTTTGGCGCATTGAAAGAGCGCATCTTAAAAGACGGCAAATGCCTTGAAGGCGGCATTCTTAAAGTAGACGGCTTCATCAATCATCAGATTGATCCTGATCTCTTAGAGCAGATGAGCGTGGAGTTCATACGCCGCTTTGCCGACGTCAAGTTCAATAAGATTTTAACCATTGAGGCTTCCGGCATTGCTCCGGCTGTTATGCTGGGCTTCCTACTGCATCTGCCGGTGGTGTTTGCCAAGAAGAAAAAGCCTTCCACCATGGACAATATGCTGACTACCACGGTGTATTCCTTTACCAAAAACCGCACTTACGATGTCTGCTGCAGCCGGAATTTTCTGTGCCGGGGCGATAAGGTACTATTTATTGACGATTTCCTTGCCAACGGCAATGCTGCCAAAGGCATTATTGACTTAGTGCAGCAGGCAGGCGCTGAGCTGGCGGGCATGGGCTTTTTAATTGAAAAGTCCTTCCAGCACGGCGGCGATTATCTGCGCTCTCAGGGCATCAAGGTCGAGTCTCTGGCCGTGATCGACAGTTTGGACAACTGCCGGATTTCCTTTGCTGACGACAGCATTGCGTGTTAGCAACTTTCAAGCATCAAAAGATCCGCGGCGCTGAAGTGCGCAGCTGAAGGCTGCAGTCTGCAGGCGCTTTAAGGATTCTGTTTTTAAAAACAGCTGCCCTGTAAATGGCAGCTGCAGTCTTTACGAAGTCTGTAGTATTGGGCAGCACCCCTGCTCTTTTAATTTTCTTCTGGTATTTAGGGCTGTTTCATGGAAATTAAAAACCAGTCTAAATCTGACTTCTCTGCGGACTTAATTTACGGCTTAGAGGATAAGCCACCCTTTAAGGACGCGCTTTTTGCTGCGGTGCAGCATCTGCTTGCCATCTTCGTGGCCATCATCACGCCTCCTCTCATTATCGCCGGCACTATCGGCTGGGATCTGGAGATCACCTCCTTCTTAGTTTCGATGTCCTTATTTGCCTCCGGCGTGGCCACCTTTATTCAGTGCCGCAAAATCGGCCCTATCGGCTGCGGCCTGCTGTGCATTCAGGGCACCAGCTTCTCCTTCATCTCCCCGATCATCGCCGCAGGCATGACCGGCGGTCTTTCCGTGGTCATCGGCGCGGTGATGGCCGGTTCCGTGGTCGAGATGGTGATCTCCCGCTGCCTGCGCTATACCCGCCGCATCATTACCCCGCTGGTTTCCGGCATTGTGGTGACCCTCATCGGCATGTCCTTAATTAAGGTCGGCATTACCGCCTGCGGCGGCGGCTTCGGCGCAATGCAGAACGGCACCTTCGGTTCCATGCAGAACTTAGGCGTGGCCGCTTTCGTTTTAGTTCTGATCCTGGCTTTCAACCGCAGCTCCAACCGCTATCTGCGCATGAGCTCGATTGTCTTAGGCATTCTCGCCGGCTATGCCTTATCTTATTTTTTAGGCATGGTCGATTTCTCCAAGGCATCTGATCTGGGCGGCTTCAACATCCCCATTCCCTTCAAGTACGGCGTGGACTTTGACCTCTCTGCCATCATTGCTTTAGGCATCGTTTACTTAATTACCGCCATTGAGGCTTACGGCGATATTACTGCCAACTCCATGATCTCCGGCGAGCCGGTCGAAGGCGAAAAGTTCATGAAGAGAGCGTCAGGCGGCATCTTAGCTGACGGTTTTAACTCCTTTTTGGCCGGCGTGCTTAACTCCTTCCCCAATTCCATCTTTGCCCAAAACAACGGCATGATCCAGCTTACCGGTGTAGCCAGCCGCTATGTAGGCTACTTTATTGCGGCCCTCTTGATCTTATTAGGCCTGTTCCCAGGCGTGGGCATTATCTTCTCTTTAATGCCGGATCCGGTGTTAGGCGGCGCGACCTTATTAATGTTCGGCACGGTGGCTGCTTCCGGCATGCGCATCATTGCTTCTCAGCGCATTAACCGCAAAGCCATCTTAGTGATGGCGCTGTCCTTCTCCATCGGTCTGTCCGTCGAGATGGTGCCGGATATCTTAAAACAGATGCCTGAAGTGATCCGCGGGATCTTCTCCTCCGGCATTACGGCAGGCGGCGTTACCGCCATGCTGGCCAATTATTTCATTCGCATCAAAGACGAATAAGAGCGGATCGAGCGCTGGAAAAACAAACCAAAAGAAAAATTTCAATTCTTTTTAAGGCCGCGGCCGCGTGCAGTGCTTGAGCAGCTCCATCACGCGCCGTACTCCGTCCTTCTGCAGCAGGATGGGATCGATAGCCGGCATAAAGCGCTCAAAACCCAAGCCTGAAAAAATCACGGCTGACAGCAGCTGCGCCGCAAAATCCAAATCGATATTGGCTGGCAGCTGTCCTTTGATGACGCCTTGGTAGAGCGTCTGACGCAGTCTGTCCTCGCGAGCTTTGAGCATCTGGCCGCAGGCGCGCTTGATTTTCTCATTATCCTCCGCACTGAACATCGCCCCCTCCAAAAAATGCAGCAGCCGCGTTTCGCTGTGCTCCTGCCAGCTGCCGGCCTTAAATTTCTCTAAGGCATCGGTGAGCTTATCGAGCGGGGCAGGTTCCTCGGGGTGCAGCGCTGCGGAAAAAAGGGCCCCCGGATCGGTGCGCTGCTCCAGGTAATCGCACAGGGCGCAGATAAGCTCGGCCTTAGAGCCGAAATGATGATAAACCGCACTGCGCGATAACCCGGCGGCCGCTGCAATATGGCTGATCCCGGTATGAGCAATGCCGCGGACAGTAAACTCGCTGTAGGCGCACTGCCGGCGGATCGTGGTGGATGCCGGCGGCTGTCAGCAGCGATGAATTGTCTATTATTTGGAACCGGCAGGCTTCATACCTGCAGGTTTTTAGGCGCTTTATTCTCCGGCGTCAGCTGTGCTATATTTCAGCAGTTTTAACTGCTTTGAGGTGCTCATGTTCGGGGATCGCTTTTACCCGCTCTTAGGACGGTTATCACCGTGGAAACAGAGTTTATTTGCCTTAGCACTGGCGCAGCGCCAGTATGCTCATTATCTGCTGTGGGCAGAACTGTCGCAGCAGACTTCAGGAGCTGCGGCCTTTAATCAGGCTTTAACTAAGCTGTGGCAGTATCATCAGGATAAATTTAATCATGTAGATATCGAGGCTGCTCTCGATGCCTTTACTCCGCATGTGCCGGATCTGGATAATGAGCCTGATCCGGATGATCCCTCGACCGGATCGCTGCTTGCTGTTGACGCGGCGCTGGCCTTAACCGCCGCCTGTGATGCCGTTCTGCTGCATGAAGGCGATGAGGCGGAGATC
Source organism: uncultured Succinivibrionaceae bacterium (assembly GCA_944389865.1). GTDB lineage: Bacteria > Pseudomonadota > Gammaproteobacteria > Enterobacterales > Succinivibrionaceae > Avisuccinivibrio. The sequence continues at coordinate 6,886 of CALXNX010000015.1, read as the reverse complement.
GCCTCGCGCGCCAGTTTAGCCGCAGCTGTCTTAGCTGCCCGCCAGGCAGCGCCGGAGTTTTTAGATGACGAGGCTCTGCGTGAGACAGACTTGGTGGACCAGGAGGTAAACTTTCAGGTAAGCCTGCTGGAACTTCTGCAGAAGGCTGAGCGTAAGCCCGAATTCACCCACTTTGTGCTGAAGACGGCTTTAAAGGACGGCTGCTCGAATATCGGCTTGGAGCTGTCGCCTGAGGAGCTTAATGACTGCAGCTTTGAGCATTACGCTATTCCGCTTGAGTCTTTAAAGCAGGCCGCCGCGCAGGGTAAATCGGCCCGTCCGGAAATGAAGAAACAGAAAACCAGGAGCCCTGCCTTTAAACATAATAAAGGGAAGGGCGGTAAGTTCGGAAAGACCGGCAAAGCCGGCGTTAAGGTTTACGGCACAGTTCCTAGAAAGCCGCGTAAATCAAAGTAAGACCGCTGCCCATCGCCACTAAGGAGAAGATGATGCGCACGGCCTTCACCGGCAGCTTGATGAGCAAAGTGGTGCCCACAAAGCTGCCGGTAAAAGTGGCAATGATTAAGAGCGGCACCCACGGCCAGTAAATGGCGGTGACCGATCCTATGGTGACCGCCCCCACCGCATTCCATAAAGTCGCCACGAACACCATGGTGTGCAGAATGGCGCGCTTGAGCTCCAAGCCGAAGATCATCACCAAACTCAAAGTTGAAAACAGTCCCGCGCCGGATGACAGAGAGCCCGAGAACAGGCCGATCACGATGATGGCCAGTGTGCCCAGCAGAGTGCGGGTAAGTGAGCGGTGCTCAAGAGGCTGCGAGCCGAACTGCTTTTTGACTAAGGTGTAGATGCCGCTCGCCACCGTGATGATGCCTAAGGTTATTTCGGCTGCATGCGCCGGGACATTAATCACGATCAAAGTGCCCATGACCACGGACGGGCAGCCGATAAAGATCATGATGAGGGAGATCTGCCTGTCGAGGGCAAAGGGCGTTTTGTTAAGGCACTTTTTGGCCAGCGCCCCGACTCCCAAAAACACCACCGCGACTTTATGCGTGCCTAAGGCTGCCGCAAAAGGCAGACCCATGATGATGAGCAGAGGAAACTGCACGAAGCCGGCACCGCCGCCTGACACTGAGGCAAAGAGATTAGCTGCAAAGGAGACGGCAAAGAGGATGATTTCATCCCAAATCTCAGCGTCCATTCAATAAAGTCCTCAAGTATAGATAATAAAGCCGCCCGCAGGCGGCCTTGTGAAAAGCTTGGCTGTGATCTTACCTGCTCAGGCGGCGCAGCGCCTTGTCGGCAATATCGCGGCGGCAGAACATGCCGTCAAAGTGTATGTGCTCGGCCGCAGCATAAGCCTTGGCCTTGGCATCTGCAATATCGCTGCCCAAAGCAGTGACGCACAGCACGCGTCCGCCGCTGGTTACCACCTCGCTGCCCTGCGCCTTAGTCCCGGCTTGGAAGACCATGACATCCGGGCCGAAGTCATGATCGAGGCCGGTGATGACATCACCTTTGCGGACAGTGCCGGGGTAGCCGTGTGCAGCTAAGACTACGCCTACAGCCGGGCGCGGATCGAAGCGGCACTCTTCACCTTTAAGGCCGCCTGCGGTGCAGGCCTTGGAGCACAGCTCCGGGAGATCGGACTGCAGGCGCATTAATAAAGGCTGGGTCTCCGGATCGCCTAAGCGGCAGTTGAACTCCACCACGCGCGGCGCGCCTTTTTTGTCAATCATGAGGCCGGCATAAAGAAAGCCGGTGTAGGGGGTGCCGTCAGCCTTCATGCCTTGGAGCGTGGGGGTAATGATCTCATCCATCACGCGCTGATGCACTTCGGGGGTGACCACCGGAGCCGGGGAATAAGCGCCCATGCCGCCGGTATTGGGCCCCTGATCGCCGTCATGCACCCGCTTGTGATCCTGCGAGGAGGCTAAAGGCACCGCACCTTCTGAGTCGCACAGTACGATGAAGGAGGCCTCTTCACCTTCCATAAACTCTTCAATGACGACGCGTGCGCCGGCATCCCCGAAGGCATTGTCCTCGAGCATGGCGTGCACGGCCTTAATCGCTTCATCCTCGGTCATGGCAACGACCACGCCCTTGCCGGCTGCCAGACCGTCGGCTTTGACCACAATGGGAGCTCCCATTTTGCGGATATAGGCCTCAGCGGCGTTGACATCTGAGAACACCTCGAAAGCGGCAGTGGGGATGTGATGGCGCTTTAAGAAGTCCTTAGCAAAGGACTTGGAGCCCTCCAGCTGCGCTGCGGCCTTGGACGGACCGAAGATCTTAAGACCATGGGCCTTAAACAGATCCGTGACGCCGGCTACCAGCGGAGCCTCAGGCCCGGCGATGGTTAAATCAATTTTGTTCTGCTGCGCAAACTGCAGCAGACCGTTGAGATCGTCGCTGCTGATATTGACATTTTCAGTCTTAGGCAGCATCGCAGTACCGGGATTGCCCGGGGCAGCGAAGACCTTGGTGACAGCCGGGGACTTGGCGCAGGCGTAAGCGATGGCGTGCTCGCGGCCGCCGCCGCCGATAACTAAAATCTGCATGGTAATTCCTTCTCCTGTTAATTAAGCCCGATCGTTTATTAGTGGCGGAAATGCCGCATGTGTGTGAAGACCATGGCGATGCCGTGCTCGTTGGCCGCCTCAATCACCTCCGGATCGCGGATGGATCCGCCCGGCTGAATGATGCAGCTGATGCCGGCCGCGGCCGCTGCGTCCACGCCGTCACGGAACGGGAAGAATGCGTCAGAGGCTAAGGCTGCGCCGTGCAGGTCGAGCTTGGCGTCTTCAGCGCGCAGGCAGGCGATGCGGGCGGAGAATACGCGGGAGGTCTGGCCGCAGCCGATGCCTAAGGTGCGCTTGCCCTTGGTGTAGACAATAGCATTGGACTTGGCGTATTTGCAGACCTTCCAGGCAAAGAGCAGCTCATCGAGTTCTTCTGCAGACGGTGCGCGCTTAGTCACCACTTCTAAGGCATCTTTTTCAATCACCGCAGTGTCAGCCTGCTGGACCAGGAGACCGCCGTTGACCTTCTTTAAGTCAATTCGCGGCTGGCGCGCGCTCAGATCGCCGACCTCCAGCAGGCGGATATTCTTCTTGCGGGCCACTTCAGCGCGGGCTTCTTCACTGACGTGCGGAGCGACGATTACCTCGCAGAACTGCTGATCGATAATGGCCTTGGCCGCCTTACCGTCTAAGTCGCGGTTAAAAGCGATGATGCCGCCGAAAGCGGACTCGCTGTCGCAGGCAAAGGCACGCTGATAGGCCTCCTCTAAAGTCGGCGCTAAAGCGATGCCGCAGGGATTGGCGTGCTTGACGATGACGCAGGCAGGCTCATTGAACTCGCGCACGCATTCGATGGCAGCGTCGGTGTCGGAGATGTTGTTATAGGACAGCTCCTTGCCCTGCAGCTGCTTTGCCGTGGCGATGCAGGAGCCGTCTACATTAAGATCGCGGTAGAAAGCGGCCTTCTGATGCGGGTTCTCGCCGTAGCGCATATTCTGCAGCTTGACGAAGTTTAAGTTTAAAGTGCGCGGGAAGACGCGCTCAGCGCCGTCGGAGATGCCGTAATCCGGGGCCTTGAGCCCGAAGTAATTGGCAATGGCGCTGTCGTAGGCGGCAGTGTGCTCAAATGCCTTGACGGCTAAATCAAAGCGGGTCTCATAAGTCAGCGATCCGCCGTGGGCATCCATCTCCTCAATGATGCGCTGATAATCCGCGCTGCTGACCACGATGGCCACGTCGCGGTGATTTTTAGCGGCAGCGCGCACCATGGTCGGACCGCCGATATCAATATTCTCAATGGCATCTTCTAAGGTGCAGTCAGGCTTGGCGACGGTGGCAGAGAAAGGATAGAGGTTAACGGCTACTAAGTCGATAGGCTTGATGCCGTGCTCCTGCATTACCTGTTCATCTATGCCGCGGCGGCCTAAGATGCCGCCATGGACTAAGGGGTGGAGGGTCTTGACTCGTCCGTCCATCATCTCGGGGAATTTGGTGTAATCAGAAACCTCGATTACCTTAATACCCTGCTGCTGCAGCAGTTTGGCGGTGCCGCCGGTGGATAAGATTTCCACGCCGCGGGCAGCTAAGGCCTGAGCAAAATCCACGATGCCGTGCTTATCGGAAACGGAAATTAACGCTCTCTTGATGGGACGAGTCCAATCCATTTTGCTGTATGCTCCTAGTTAAAGAGAAAAAGATGCGCTATTTTACCTCATTGGGGGGCGCTGAGGCGGATATTTTCAGACCGGAAAGCTGATAAAAAAGCGGGTTTGGGAAGATGCGGCTGAAAGGTACGCTCAAGGGCGGGAAGGTGCGCTTCTTGCGTGCAAAAAGCCGTCTTACTGCGGTGTAAAGCTGATCTTTTTGCGTTTTTACGCTTGCTTAAAGGCAGATATTGTGATGAAATCTACACCACTTTCAGCGGCTGGACCGCTGACCTTTGGAAAGAATAACAAAATTTCAAAATTAAAGCAGGTAACCATAAATGAATAAGTCTGAACTTGTGCTGCAGATGGCCAAGCGCTCTGGTCTGCCGGCGGCTAGTGCCCGCCGCGCTTTAGAAGCTATGTTGGAGAGCATTGGCGAAGCTTTAGCAGACGGTGACAGAGTACAGTTAGTCGGGTTTGGCTCCTTCAAGGTTACGGAGCGCAACTCCCGTGAAGGCCGCAATCCCAAGACCGGCGAGGTCATTCAGATCCCGGCCTCTAAGACTCCGTCCTTCACCGCCGGCGCTGAATTAAAGAAAGTGGTTAACGGCCGCTAATCTCAGCACGGTTTGATGCAGATTTAAGAAAGGGCACAGCGACAGGCTGTGCTTTTTTCATGTCTGCAGTTTATTAAGCCGCCGCATCTTCCCTTCCTGTGCCGGCACTCACATTTTTACCTCCTGACTCTGCGCTTTCAGGCGCATTTTGTCAGCTGAAGATCTAAGGGCACTCACGTCCAAAGGGTTTGCGCTGTAAGAGAGTGCCGCAGCTCACGAAATCAGCACATGCCGGTTTTTCCATTCCTGCAGGCAAAAGTTTTTTAGGTACAATGATTAAGTTAAGTCAGTTCGCAGACAGCGGGCGGCGCTGCGGCTGCATGGATTTTTTGAGTTTTTGATTAAATTAGCTGAGGTTTTTGACTATGGCAATTCACGAGTGGGCCGGCAGGAAAGCCAGACTGCAGGATTTGGTTAATATTCCCCGTCTGATGGCAGCTTACTATTTAAATAAGCCGGATGCAGATGATCCGGAGCAGAAAGTGGCTTTCGGTACTTCCGGACATCGCGGAACTTCGCTGAACTCCTCCTTCACAGAGACCCACATTGCCGCTATCTCTCAGGCTATTGCCGAATATCGCGCCAAGGAAAATATTACCGGTCCCTTATACATCGGCATGGATACCCACGCCCTGTCTGAGGCCGCTTTAGCTACCGCCATTGAGGTTTTAGGGGCAAACGGCGTTGAGGTCCGCATTGAAAAGGATCACGGCTACACCCCGACCCCGTCCATTTCGCACGCCATCTTAACCTACAATAAGGGCAGAACATCAGGTTTGGCTGACGGCATCGTGATCACCCCGTCGCACAATCCTCCGACGGACGGCGGCTTTAAGTACAATCCTACCGACGGCGGTCCGGCCGGCACTGAGATCACCACTTGGGTGCAGGATAGAGCCAATGCCTTAATTAAGGACGGGCTCAAGGGCGTTAAGCGCGTGCCTTATAACCAGGCCGTTAAGCTTTCCAACGTCAAGGAATACGACATGCTCACCGAGTATGTGGATGACTTAGGCTCAATCCTTGATTTGGAAGCAGTATCTAAGTCCGGTCTTAAGATCGGCGTTGACCCTTTAGGCGGCTCGGGCCTGTATTACTGGGATCGCATTGCCGACAAGTACAAGCTCAATATCAAGGTGGTGAACTACGCCGTTGATCCTACCTTCTCGTTCATGTGCCTCGATAAGGACGGCAAGATCCGCATGGACTGCTCCAGCCCTTACGCCATGGCCGGCTTAATTGCCATGAAGGACGACTTTGACATCGCTTTCGGCAATGATCCTGATTATGACCGTCACGGCATCGTCTGCCATTCGGGCTTGATGAATCCGAATCATTATCTGTCCGCTGCCATCAACTACATCTACACCCACCGTCCGGATTGGCCGGCTCAGGCCATGGTAGGCAAGACCGTAGTGTCCTCCTCGATGATGAACCGCGTAGCTGAAGGCTTAGGCCGCAAGGCTTACGAAGTGCCGGTGGGCTTCAAGTGGTTCGTTCCGGGCCTCTTCAGTCAGGAGCTGGCTTGGGGATGCGAGGAAAGCGCCGGTGCGTCTTTCTTAAAGAAGAACGGCGAGGTGTGGACTACTGATAAGGACGGCATTATTGCTGCCCTGCTGTCTGCTGAAATCTTAGCCGTTACCGGCAAGGATCCGTCCGAGCACTATAAGGCCTTAACCGAGAAATACGGCGCTCCGGCCTATAACCGCATCGATGCTCCGGCCAACCCGGCGCAGAAGGCTGCCTTAAAGAAGCTTGATCCGGCAGCAGTCGAGGCTGATACCATGGCCGGCGAGAAGATCACCGCCAAGCTCACCAAAGCTCCGGGCAACGGCGCGGAGATCGGCGGCCTGAAGGTGGTTACCGAGAACGGGTGGTTCGCTGCTCGTCCGTCCGGCACCGAGAACATCTATAAGATCTACATGGAAAGCTTCAAGGGGCCGGATCACTTAAAGCAGATCGAAACCGAGGCCGTGGAGATCGTCAGCGCCGCGTTAAAAAAGGCCGGTGCAGCTTAAATCAGTTTAACAGTATGATGCCAGAAGTCCCCATCCTCTTCCAGGGTGGGGATGAATGGCATCCTGACATGTTGCGTTTT
>CALXNX010000014.1 GCA_944389865.1 uncultured Succinivibrionaceae bacterium | reverse complement strand
GAAGGACTTCTCGCCGGCTGAGGCCGCATAGCAGGAAGAGGAAATACTATAGGGATCTGAGGTTTTAGGGGGTATCGTAAGATTTTCCACGGGCTGCGCCAGCCCGGACCGTGCAGATATTCACTGCCGACGGGCGAGGTCAGCGGCAGCTGCACCCTTTCCACGTGCAGGGTATAGGCATTGTCCTGCACAGGGGTGGCTATAGGCAGCAGGGGAAAACAGCCGCAGCGATCAGCGTTCTCCAAGGCCTCATCTTCTGTACAGCACTACAGAATATCGCGGCCGCAGTATGACAGTTTTAACAGTATGATGCCAAAAGTCCCCATCCTCTTCCAGGGTGGGGATGAATGGCATCATACTGTTAAAAAGTTGTAAATGGAGCGGCCCAAATACACCGCCGCCTGATTGATTAAGGGCACCACCGCCGGATCGCCTCCTTGATAGAGGGCAGAGAGGCCGTCAAAATCCACCGTCTCGCGCCCGCAGACTGCGCGCAGATATTCATTGACCGTCTGCAGCATTGCGCCCTTGGAGGCAACGGTCTCTAGGCACCCGACGCGGCCGCAGGAGCACAGCCTGCCGTGGGGATCGCCAATGGTGTGCCCGATCTGCCCGCTGCCGTAGAGCTGACCGCGGTAAATCTCCTGATTAATTAGAAAGGACGAGCCGATGCCGTAATCGGCGTTGATGACGCAGAAATCCTGACAGTCGGCGGTCTTGTTTAACAGCGCCCATTTCTACGCTAAGGCGCGCATCACGCAGTCGTTATCCACCTCTACGCGCAGCTGCAGCTTCTGCTCCAGCAGATACTTAAGATGCACCGGCGCATGCCATGGGGCCTGCGGCATCACCATGGAGACGCCGTTGACCGCATCGACCTGACCGTGACAGGCGACAGCGCAGGCTCCGACTTTAAGGCCGCGGGCGGCAGCCGCGCTCAGGCAGGACTGGATGGCGGCCAAGACGTCGTAGATGAGGGTCTGCGGAGTGGTCAGAGCCAGCGGGCAGCGCTGCAGCTCAGTTAACGGCTCGCCGTAATGATCGGAGAGCAGGGCGCAGATCTCGGTCGGGCGGATATCAAGGCACACAATGGCCTCGTCCGTGGCGGTAAGTTCCACCAGGCCCGCGTTCTTGCCGCGCCCTGAGGCGGGCTCTTCGCGCAGACGCGTCAGTCCATCGGCGCACAGACCTTTGACCAGCCGGCTGACCGCAGGAAGTGCAGTCGACCGACGAGGCTTATTTCATCGGGCAGCACTTAGAGCAGTACCATCATGCCACCCGGAACAGCGCTGACTACTACGCCCGCGGTTTAGCTCTCGATCCGCTCGATTACCGCTGCAATGTGGCTTTAGGCAATATCGCTCTGGCCCGTGCCGATTACGCAAAGGCGCTGATGTACGCAGAAAATTCCTTAAAGCGCGCGCACATGTTAAAGTCCATCGTGGCTACCGGCGCCATCAACTTCCTTGCGACCATCGCGGCGCTGCCTTTAGTCGATAAAGTCGGGCGCCGCCGTCTGATGCTGATCGGCGCTGCCGGCCTGTCCTGCATCTATCTGTGCATGACCATCGCCTACGCCATGGGAGTTTTAGGTCTGCCGGTGCTGCTACTGGTGCTGGCCGCCATCGCCATCTACGCCGTGACCTTAGCCCCGGTGACCTGGGTGCTGCTGTCGGAAATCTTCCCCAACCGCATCCGCGGCATGGCCGTGTCCATCGGCACTTTTGCACTGTGGTTTGCCTGCTTCCTGCTGACATATACTTTCCCGCTGCTCAACGCCGGCTTAGGCGCTTCGGGATCCTTCGGCCTGTACTGCATCATCTGCGCTTTAGGCTTTATCTTCATCTACAGGAATGTGCCTGAGACCAAGGGCGTGAGCCTTGAGGAGCTCGAAAAGCGCATGGTCAAGGAATAAGCAGCACAGCTTAAGATTAACCCTCGCTAAGGCCTGCTGCGGCAGGCCTTTTTCTTATCTAAAATTTAAGCTGACCATGCGGTGAGCCGCATGGCGCCTGCAGTTAAGCTTCCCAGCCCCAGCATGGGAGCAGGCAGTTTTTCCAGAGATAAGATGGAAAACCGCGCGGCTGCAGAGACGTACTCATCTTTGCAGGTTCTGATTAATCCTGAAACAGATGACAGCGCCGGGCAGCCGGTCTGCTAAGATCATTTTCCGTTGCAGCGCCCTGCAGGGGGCATGAGATAAGGACAGAAGAATGGAAGAACAGGTTGCCATTATTAATGCGGACAATGAGGTGGTAGGAAGCGCTCCTCGCAGTCAGATGCGCCGCGAGCACCTGCCGCATCGGGCCTCCTATATTGCCTTTAGAAATCGCGAAGGCCGTTTTTTAGTCGAGGTGCGCACCCTCTCTAAGGATTATGCGCCGGGCAGGCTTGATGCCTGCATCGGGGGAGTGGTGCAGGCAGGTGAGGATCCGCTGGAAAGCGCTCTCCGGGAGCTCTTTGAGGAAGTGGGGATTGAGGCGGAAGGCGCGCGGGTGGATTTCCATTTCCTGGGTACGCAGCGCATTGATTACCCCAGGAATGATCCTAAATTCTTCTTATTCGGGTATCTCTTTATTGCCGCTGGAGATGTGCTGACGGTGTGCCAGAGCTCCGAGGTATCAGGGATCATGTATCTAACCCCGGAGGAGATGCGCGCCATGGCGCCTAATTTTGCGGTGGACAGCGTTACCGCCTTTGAGGAGATCCTGCGCCGCGCCCGTGAGCAGGGTGTACTCTGATGCTTTAGAGCCAGCCCTTCCTGCGGAAGAAGAGGTAGGTGCACAGGGCGGAGAAAAACATCATGCCGATGGAGAGCGGATAGCCGAAGCGCCAGTCCAGTTCAGGCATAAAGGAGAAATTCATGCCGTAAATAGAGGCGATCCAGGTGGGCGGCATGAAGACTACCGCCGCCACCGAGAAGATCTTGATGATCTTATTCTGCTTGTGGTTGGTGTAGCCCATGGACGCGCCTAACTGGAAGTTGATCTTAGCGGCCAAAAACTGGGTATGCGGCAGAATGGACTCAATATCGTTGAGGATCTCGTCGATGCTGCGGTTCTGCCTATCATCTAAAGTGGTTTCAAAGCTCTTTTTAATAAAGCGCAGGGCGCGGCGGGTATCGTAGAGGGCCTGCAGGATCTGACCGTTTAATTCCTCCTGCTTAACCAGCTCGCGCAGGGTGGGCTCCATCTGTTCATCGGAGATAATCTGATCGGCCGTTTCATCCAAGGTACTGTAGGCGTCCTCGATTAAGTCGGACAGCTGATCGACCTTTAAATCCTGCAGTAAAAGCAGCACATCCAAAGCTGAGCGGATATCGGCCTTATTGCTTCTGATGTAGTAGCGCAGCAGGCGCACAATCGAGACGTCCTCTTCGCGGAAAGAAATCAAAAGGTTCTTGCGCATGGTAAAGGACATATTGACGCCGCGGGTCTCATTGGCCAGACGCTGCGGGAACAGCGAGAGAATGTGCACGCCGTCAGGACCGACGCGAAAACGCGACGAGGACTCGATGTCGTCCATCTCGTCCTCTTCCGGGACGTCCTCAACGTAGAGTTTTTCCAGCCACGCGCGCTCTTCATCATCCGGCTGATTGACGTCGAGCCAAATTACGTCTGAAGGCAGGGCCTGCCCGGCGCTTAAATGCGTCAAGGTCAGGACATCATCATCGTTTAACTGACATGCGGTAATCATTTGCTCTCCCGATTGCAGCCCTGAAGGCTGCCTGAAGACTGCGCCGCAGCAGTAAAGCTTTGGCCCTTAATGGAGGAGCAAAGCTTTAGTGCCGCAGCACGGGAACGCGCCGCAGCGCGCAGCTGTTAATTTGATGCAGATCAAATTTCGGGGGTATTTTTTCACAAAATGCGCGCTTTTTCCATGCTCGCGGCGGAAAAATTTCGGCGGCATCGCTGTGTGAAAATCAGGTAAAGACTGCGTAAAAAAAGACCCTGCACTTTACAAGGATTTTACAAAGCGTCTGTATAGTGTGCGCACGGACTGATCATAAAAGTGCACCCTTTGCTAAAATGATCGCTGCTTGTGCATAACAACCTGGAACAATTATGTTTGACCAAATGTTTCTCGTGCTGGTGGTGTTCCTGCTGCTGCTGGCCTGCACCGACCTTTTCGTCGGCGTCAGCAACGATGCAGTGAATTTCTTAAATGCCGCCATCGGCAGCCGCATTTCTTCCATTCAGGTGATCATGACGGTCGCCTCTCTGGGCGTGCTTTTAGGCGCGACCTTCTCGTCGGGCATGATGGAGGTGGCCCGCAGCGGCGTCTTCCATCCGGACATGTTTACCTTCTACGAAGTGATCATCTTATTCTTCGGCGTGATGATCACGGACGTACTGCTGCTTAACACCTTCAACTCCTTAGGACTGCCTACTTCCACCACGGTTTCCATTCTGTTTGAGCTCTTAGGCGCGGCCACCTGCGCTGCCGTGTTTAAGCTCTACGGCTCCGGACAGTCGATGGCTGAAATCTTTGAATATGTAAAGTCTGACCGCTCCATTACCATGGTCTCCGCCATCCTGGTGTCCGTGGCTGTGGCCTTTATCTCCGGCATGGTGGTGCAGTTCCTCTGCCGTCTGCTCTTCTCCTTTAGATTGAAAAACAGCACTAAGTATTTAGGCGGCATCTTTACCGGCTTCTCCTTAACCGCCATTATCTACTTCCTGATCATGAAGGGAGCTAAGGGCGCTTCCTTTATGAAGCCTGAGTACATCGCCTTTATTGAAGAACATACCTCGACGATGCTGCTGGTCATCTTCATCGGCCTCAGCCTCATGGCACAGATTTTGGTCCTGCTGAAGTTCAACGTCTTCAAGATTATTATTCTGGCAGGCACCTTCGCGCTGGCCTTCTCCTTTGCCGGCAACGACCTGGTGAACTTTATCGGTGTGCCTTTAGCAGCTTTAGATGCCTTCCAGATGTGGCTGGCTTCAGGACTGCCTGCCGATCAGCTGACCATGAACGGTCTTAACGGTGATGCCCCGGCCTCGACCATCTTCCTGGTGATCGCCGGCATGATCATGGTGGTGACCTTATGGACCTCCAAAAAAGCCCACCGCGTGATTCAGACCTCGATTAACTTATCGAGCTCCACCCGCGGCGAGCATGAGCAGTTCGGCGCATCAACTCCGGGCCGCTTAGTTACCCGCTTCGGCTTAAGTATTTCTCGGGCAGCAGTGCATTCGCTGCCGCGCACGCTGCTGGCGTTCTTTGCCATGCGCTATCGCAAGGTGCCGATCAAAAAGGGTGAAGTGCCGCTGCCTTTTGACTACGTGCGCGCTTCCATCAACCTGGTGCTGGCCTCCATCCTGATTGCTTCGGCCACTTCCTTAAAGCTGCCGCTGTCTACCACCTACGTAACCTTCATGGTGGCGATGGGCTCCTCCTTTGCTGACGGCGCCTGGGACAGAGAGAGCGCAGTGTTCCGCATTTCCGGCGTGATCACCGTGATTGCCGGCTGGTTCATCACCGGCCTGTGCGCCTTCACCGCCTGCTTCTTTGTCACCCTGCTGTTCTTCGGCTTAGGTGCGCCGGCTATGTTCATCATGATGATCGCGGTCTTAGTCATCATCATCCGCACCAATTTCGGCAAGGTGAAGACCACGGAGACCGTGGCATCGGTGATCAACGCCCGCGGCGACAACTCCAAGATCCTGTCTGCGGTGTCCGCAGCCGTACCCAGCTTCTTTGAGCAGAATGTAGAGTGCCTGGATCGCGCCTTAGAGGCTTTCTTTGACGATAATGAGTTCAAACTGCGCAAGGCCCGCAATAAGGCTTCCAATGTGCTCGATCAGATCTCCAGGGAGCGGCGCGAGTACTATACCTTAGCTTTAGAGAAGAATTCCGATCAGGAAGCTGCCGGCACGGTAGATGCCAAGCACTTCTTCTATCTGGCCTTCTCCAATATGCGCGAGGCCTCGAAGTCCATGCGCTACTGCATTGATCAGGCGGTGATCCACATCGCCAACCGCCATACCATCTTCGGCGGCTCGATGCAGAACACCTTATTTGAGCTGTTAAAGCGGCTGCAGCAGATGTGCGCTGATCTTAAGGCTCTCACCGATAATCATTCCGCGGCGGCCGTGGAAGCTTTTATCAAGCAGGGCAAGAAGCTCAACCGTGATGTGGATAAATGCCAGATTGCCCTGGTGGATACCATCGGCAGCACGCACGTGAGCATGCACTCCTCGGAGATGTATTTGACCTTCCTGCAGGCCATCCGCGATACTGCCAACCGCTACGTGGCCGTGGCTATGCTGGAGCGCGCGCTGTCCCAGCTGGTAGGCGGCGCTAAGGTCGATGCGGCGGTCGATGAGTCGCAGATGCAGACTCAGATCGTGCCGGCGGCTATCCTCACTGAAAGCGAGGCCGCTTTAGACCGCGCCGCGCAGGCAGAGCGCGCTGAACATGCGGACAGTCAGCCTAAGCCTCAGGCTTAAATTTTAAATAGCGCCTGCGCGCTGCCGCGCAGGCTTCAGGGCAGCTGCGGCTGCCTTTTTCTTTTCCCGCAAGCTGGCATCCCTTTTGCACTATCTCTTCTAAAGAGCGCTGCAGGCGCTTTACCGTCAAAGCTTTGGCGGTGATGATGTTTGAGGAGAGAGAAATGACCGAGCAGGATTTAATGACTGAGGTCTTTGCCAAAGTCCCGTCAGCTATTATTGTGATTGATGAGCGCGGACTGATTAAAAAGGCCAATCAGGGGGCGCATACTCTGCTCAGCGAGGCTGAACTTGAGGGCCGGCGCTGGGTGGAGGTGATTGAGGCGGTCTTCCGTCCGCAGCGCGATGACGGGCATGAGATCTCCACGCGCGACGGGCGCAGACTGCAGGTTTCCACCATGCCCTTAAGTCACGGGCAATTGGTGCAGATGACTGATTTAACTGAAACCCGGGCGCTGCAGGATAAGCTCAATCACATGGAGCGCCTTTCATCCTTAGGGCGCATGGCGGCGAGCCTGGCGCACCAGATCCGCACCCCGCTGTCCGCGGCCATGCTGTATGCGGCCAATTTAGGCAACGCCAGGCTGCCGCCGGCTGCGCGGCAGGCGTTTCAGAAAAAACTGATGGAGCGTTTGGCAGCTCTTGAGGCGCAGATCAGCGATATCTTGATGTTTGCCCGCAGCGGCGAGCAGACGGTGTCGCGCCTCGATGCCGTCGACATCATCACCGAAACCGCCGCCAATTTAGCGGCTCTGACCCAAAAGCACGGCGTCAAATTTGAGACGCATATCGGAACAAGGCCGATGACGCTGCTGGCCAATCAGACGGCCTTATCCGGCGCGCTGACCAATTTATGCGCCAATGCGGTGGAGGCAGGGGCTTCCTTAGTGGATTTATCCTTAACGGCTGATGCGCGCTTTATCTACATCAAGGTGGCCAATGATGGGCCGGAGATCCCCGCGGACAAGCGCGCGCAGATCTTTGAGCCTTTTTATACCTCAAAAAGCAGCGGCACCGGACTGGGTTTGGCGGTAGTTCGCGCCGTGGCTAAAGTCCATCAGGGCGAGGTGTATTTAGAGGAAAATGAGCAGTTTAAAACGATTTTCACGCTCAAGCTGCCGCGCTATCAGCGTCAGGCGGCCCCCTCTGAGAGCATCAGCACTGCGGTATTCAAGCAGCGCAGATTACATCGGGAGCAGCCTGAGACCGAAGAAGCCGCCTGAAAGCGGCGCGGTCAGACCGCTGATTAATCAGTTTTTCTTCTTGAGATGCAGAGCAGCCCGGGGCCAAAAGCTCCGGGCTGAACTGCTTAATCAAGGAGAAAGTCTGAGTTAAGCGGCTTCCTTGCCTTCAGGAGCCTTAGTGATGCCGCAGGCGGCTGCGGTAAATACCACGTCCGAGGAGCTGTTAAGCGCCGTCTCGGTGGAGTCCTGCAGCACACCGATGATAAAGCCGATGCCCACCACCTGCATGGCAATATCGTTGCCGATGCCGAAAATGGAGCAGGCCAGCGGGATCAGCATCAGGGAGCCGCCGGCAATGCCGGAGGTGCCGCAGGCGCACAGTACGGCGGCAATGCACATGAGCAGGGCAGAGAAGAAGTCGGTTTCAATTCCTAAGGTAGCAACGGCGGCCATAGTCATCACTACAATGGTCACCGCCGCGCCGCACATATTGATGGTGCAGCCTAAGGGGATGGAGATGGAGTAGGTCTCCCGCGGTATGCCCAAGCGCTCGCACAGCTGCAGATTGACTGGGATATTCGCCGCCGACGATCTGGTAAAGAAGGCGGTAATGGCCGAGTGCAGCAGGCAGGTGCCGATGAGCGGGTACGGATTTCTGCGGGTGACGGCAAACACGAGGAGCGGGTTCACCACCACTGCCACCAGGATCATGGTGGAGAGCAGTACCAGGAGCACATGCAGGTAATTGAGCAGATTGCCGAATCCGCCGTCTGCGGTGCAGGAGGAATAGACCAAACCCATGACGCCTAAAGGAGCAAAGCGGATGACGATGCGTACAGCGCCGCCTACGGTGCCCGCTAAATCATCAAGCACCTGCTTAGTATGATCATGGGTGCTGCGGAACAGCAGGCCGAAAATAATGCCCCAGAACAGCAGGCCGACATAATTGCCGGTAAGCAGAGCGTTGACCGGATTGTCTACCGCCTGACGCAGGAAGTTGAGCAGCACCTCGGAGATGCCCTGCGGCGGGGTGATCTCGGATGAAGCCCCCGTCAGCTCGTTAAAGGAGCTCGGGAAGATGTAGGACATGATCAGGGCCAGGAGCGAGGCTAAGGCCATGGAGATAAAATACATCGCCAAAATGGGCTTCATATTGGTCCTGGTGCCCTTGCTGTGGCGGGCAATGGCGGCGGCCACTAAGACAAAGACCAGTAAGGGCGCGATGGCCTTTAAGGCGGAGACGAATAAAGTGCCGAAGAAAGGGATCACCGTGCTGTCAGAAGGATAGACCAAGGCCAGCAGTATGCCGACGATAAGTCCGATGACCACTTGGAGAATAAAGGGCACTTTATGATACAAAGCCGCAAGCGCAGAGGTCTGCGGCTGATTGGGTTCGGACATGATGCACCTCATGGAAAATTAAAGTGCGCCCATTATACCCCATGGGCGGGCGGGTAATTTGCTACAATGGCGTGCAGGGAAGCATTCATGAACATCCGCTATCAAGTTATCACTGTTTATCCTGAGGGCATTGAGCTGCTGCGCTTATCCTCGCCGGCCTTTTCCGGCGCAGTGCTGCAGGGGCCGGCCGCAGCAGCGCCGCGCCTGCGCCATGCCGTCACCGCTGCGCGCGCGCTCTATCCGGGCTTTCCGCAGTCTTTGTTAAAGCCCTTATCCCTGTATACCCGCGATGACTTGGTCTGTGCGCTCTATGAACTGCGTCCGCTGGCGCTGCTGCCGGACTTTTTAGATAAAGCGGATGTACAGGAGCAGTATGCCGCCGGCAAGCGCTGCGGCTTTTTATTCCATGCTCTGCATCAGCAGGCGCGTGAACTGGTGCGGCGCCAGCCGGTCCGCTCCGGACATCCGACATGGGCGCAGACGGTGAAAAATGAACTGCTCTCCTATTTTAAAAGCCCGTACCGCTTCTCTGATGACGCCTGCGCCATTCAGGCGCTGCAGGATCGGCTTAACTTCCTTTTGGATCTGCCCGTAACCTGCAGTTTGGGGGCGCTGCGCTCTGACCGGCTCTTCGTTGACGGCGACGGGGAGCTGGTGCTCTCCCCGCTGTTTGCCCTGCGCCATGCTCCTGGGGTTCGCGATTTTGCGCTGCTCTCTGCCATTGACGGCGGTTCCCATCCCTGTTTTGCCGCCGGCGTGGTGGACGGCTGTTTCGGTCTGCAGGATAAGACGCAGTTCTGGCTGCAGCTGGCAGTCTATGCGGCCTATTACGCTACGGCGGGACTTATCGGTAAATTAGAGCGGGAGGCTCGGAGCGCCCAGGCTGCAGGCGGTCAGCAGCTTAAGGCTTTAGAGGATCGGCTGCGCGAGGCCGAGCGGCGCAGTCAGCAGCTGCGGGCAGATTTTAAAGACTTCACCTATCCCATCCCGCGCTGGTACTGCAGTAAGGAGGCGGAGAGCTGCCGCGCGGCAGCCGCTCAGCACGGCTGGTAGGGCTGAATGCAGCGCATAAAGCGATGTTTGAACTCAGAAGCCGTCACCGGCTTTCCGTAATAATAGCCCTGCGCGACGTTAATCCCCGCCTGCTGTAGAAAGACCGCATCCTCAGCGCTCTCCACGCCTTCTGATACCGTGGTGATGGATAAGGCTTCTGCTAAAGCCTGAAAGTGCTGCAGAACCACCTTATTCTTGGCCTTGCGTTACGGATCTTTTTCCAATAAGAAAGCTTTGTCGAATTTAAGCTCATCGCACTGCAGCGCACCTAATTGATAGAGCGAGGAGCAGCCGATGCCGAAATCGTCAATGGCGATGCCCACGCCTAATTGGCGCATCTTACTGAGCGCGGCATTTAACTGCGGCAGATCGCTGGCAGCCACTTCCTCCAGGATCTCTATGATAAGCTGGTTGGCCGGTACTTGATAACGCTCTAAAATCCCGCAGACCCTGCTGAAATAATCGGGATAAAACAGCAGCTGCCGGCATTGATTGACCGAGATGCGCAGAGGCGGCAGCCTCTCCTGCTGCGCCTGCTGCAAAAAGGCGCAGACCTGCTCTAACATATAAAGATCAAGGCGCGGACACAGCCCGCTCTGCTCTAAGATGGGTACAAACTGCCCGGGGCAGAGCACGCCGCCGTCAGGCTGCTGCCAGCGCACTAAGGCCTCGGCGGAGCAGACTTTGCCGCTTCTCAGATCCACTTTGGGCTGCAGATAAAGCTTAAATTCTCCATGTTCTAATGCCGGCTGCAGTTTTTCCTGCAGCTGCAGCCGCAGCTGCTCACCTGCATAGATCTTATCGGAGAACAGCGCCACACTGTGTATACTGCGCTTCCTGCAGGTGCGCAGCACTAACTGCACGCGGTGCAGCAGATCTTCGGCATTTTCCGGGGTGTTGAGGCTGATTACGCCGGCGTACAGCACCACGGTAAAGGCTGCGGAATGTTCTTTAAAATCAGTGCTGATGGAGTTAAAGAGCTGCATCAGTATAGGTTTTGCAGCCTCAGCTGACGGTGCGCGCAGCAGAATATAGAATTGATCACTCATCTCGCGGCAGAACATCTCCGCCTCAGGCAGCTCCTTTATCCTGGCGTGGATGAGCTTTAACAGATCATCGCCGGCGCGGGCCCCGACATATTCATTCAGGTAGCGAAAGCCGCGCACATTGACCGCGCATAGGAAGATATCGGTCCGCCGCCATTTCTGTCCTGACAGCTCTAAGGTGAATTTGAGTAAATTCCAGCCCAATGTTAGCGGATCATAGAAGGAGAGGCTGATCTGCCGGCGACAGCTGCGCAGCATGCGATCCCAGATAATGCCGTTGACTACCAGTGCGGTAAAAAAGACCGCGCACAGCAGGACTAAAAACATCATGATCTGCGCAAAGAAGGGCGCAGCGGAGAGCTCAAAGGCGCTTACGCAGACTAAGTTCCATCCGCCGAAGTGTACCGGATGATTTTTCAGCGTCAGCACGCCGCGCTCATCTTCAACCTGCAGATCGACGCTGGCGCTGTCATTGAGCGCAGCCTGCAGCAGATTTTCATCCGCGGGGGTCAAAGGATACAGATCCTTAATGGTCAGGCGCTTCTGATAGGGGGCTAAAGCGTCATCTGAGCCTGCGATGATTCGTCCTCTGCGGCTGACTAAATACAGCCGCACTTTATTCTTGGGAGCATGGAGCTGCGTAAACTGCTCGCTTAAAGTCTGCATGCTCCTGTAGGCAAGGAGCACGCCGCTGACCTTCCCGCGGCTTTGATAGAGCGGCAGGGCATATAAAATCACCTGCTGCTTAAGCGCCGGAGAGAAATAGGGCTCGGAGATCACAGAGCGTCCAGTAAGGGCTAAAGCGCGGATGCGGTAGAAGGTAAAGCTGTGCTCGCGCGGGGGCAGGCGCACCCATTCACCCTCTTGGTTGAGATACATGTCTGTGCCTGAGGCGGGGGAGAAACAGATGCGTGCGAACTCGCGAAATTCCGGAGCCTGATTAAGATCGATGACGCCGCCTTCCTGACAGTCGGCCAATACTTGACTAAAGGTGCGCAGAGCATTGAGATCGCCGCGGCCTAGACTGCGCATGGCGGCGGCTGCAGTGCTGGAGTAGCCCTCTACATCTTTTTGATACGAAGTACGCAGCATGCCCCACAGACCGTAAGAGAGCACGATGAAGACCAGGACCAGCAGCAGCGTACTGAGTACTGATGCCGGCCAGCCACTTATAGCGTTTTAAATCAGCGTTCAGCCGTAAATCGTCCCGCTCGCCGGCGGAAATGTCGGCATAACGCAGAGGGGCAAAATCCTGCTTCTGCATGACCGTTTACGTTCAATTTATTAGTATCAGACTTTAAAATATACGGCAAATTAAATGTTTACGGCAAGCGCTGAGGATTTATGCGAATAAATTCAGAGCAAAAAAAAGACCCCTGCGGGTCCGGAAGCTGGTGCCCAGAGCCGGAGTCGAACCGGCACGAACGTATAAGGTTCGAGGGATTTTAAGTCCCTTGTGTCTACCTATTTCACCACCTGGGCGTTCAGTGTTTTTCAACGCTGTGTATTCTAATGGAAATTTTCCCTTTGTAAAGCATTTTTTGCAGCGCGAGGCCTTAAGCGCCGCGCTGCAGCCGCATTCTGTGCTTATTTATCGGCTTTATCTGCCGGCGGTACATCCGGATCGCCGGGCTTGCGATCAAGCGACACCGACAGCTCCATGATGGAGGTTTCATCCTTGCGGGCGATATTGACCTCAACGTCATCCTCGCCTGCAATCGGCACGTATTTCTTGAGCACCTCGATGATCTCAAGGCGCAGCTTGGGCAGAAAATCCGGCGTATTCATCCCGGCTCGGTCATTGATCAGCACCAAATGCAGACGCTGTTTGGCGGCCTCGCGGGCGGTCTGCTGCTTTTCCTTGCCGAAGATAGCCTCAGAGATTACGTTAATCAGCGACATCTCGCACCTCCTTTACTTTTTGGCAAAGAGCTTGGCAAAGAAACCGACCTTTTCCGTGACAAAGCGCAGCTCCACCTCGTGACCGAGCAGACGCTCGACGGCGTCATCGTAGGCCTTACCGGCATCCGAGTCCTGATTTAAGATGATGGAATTGCCTGCATTGGAAGCCTTGAGCACATCGGGGGACTCCGGAATAACGCCTAACAGGGGAATAGTCAGCAGCTCCTGCACATCCTCGACGGACAGCATTTCATTTTTGGTAACGCGGTGCGGTACGTAGCGGGTCAGCAGGAGCTTGGCCTCCACCGGATCCCATTCCATTTCCGCGCGGCGGGACTTGGAGTTTAAGATGCCGATGATGCGATCGGAGTCGCGCACCGAGGAGACTTCAGGATTGGTGGTAACGATGGCCTCATCAGCGTAGTACAGCGCCATTAAAGCGCCGGTTTCAATGCCGGCCGGGCTGTCGCAGACCACATATTCAAAGCCGGCCTTATCGAGCTCGCGCAGCACGCGGCCCACGCCTTCCAGGGTTAAGGCATCCTTATCCTTAGTCTGAGAGGCAGGCAGCACGTAGAGGTTCTCCACATGGCGATCCTTAATTAAAGCCTGATTGAGCTTGGCCTCTTTGTGAATGACGTTAATGAAGTCATATACCACGCGGCGCTCGCAGCCCATGATTAAGTCAAGGTTGCGCAGACCCACATCAAAATCAATTACGGCCGTCTTATGGCCCTTGAGGGCAAGGCCGGTGGCAATGGCGGCAGCCGAGGTGGTCTTGCCCACGCCGCCCTTGCCGGAGGTCACCACCAGGATGCGCGCCTTGAAGGGCTCTAAATCGCCCTTATCGGGGTCAGCCGGTGCTTCTGCAGCCTCGGCAGCCTTGACCTCTTTTTGGGCCTCAGGCTCAGCCTTTTTCTGCTCCTGCTGCGCCGCAGTCTGCTTCTCAGTTTCAGCGGCAGCTTTCACTTCCTGATCTTTTTCCTTAGCTTCTGCAGCCTTTACAGCTTCTTTTTTCTCTGCCATCTTGCTTCCTTTGTGCTTTTATCCTAGTAAAACCGGATCTTTCGGGGTAATTAACTGAGGTTAATTAGTACCGCGGCCTGCCCGGTGCAAAATCTGCGGCCTGCCAGTAATGCAGCGCCGTGCCTTCCAGCGTGACTACCACGCTGACGTCCCTGCCCTGCAGCGGTCCGATTAAGGGATCGCTTTCCATGTCCTCTGCGGTCTGATAATTGCCTGCAATCGAGACAATGGCGGGATTAAATTTGCCGGCGGCGTAAATAAAGGCCTGCGTAAAGCCCGGATCGTCCGCACTGCGCGGACTGCCGGCGTAGACCTCGCCGCCCTTAATGTCCCCAAACACGATGATGTGATGCGCCGCGACGATGCGCGCGCCCGATCCTACCGAGCCGAATACCACCACGCTGTTGCCCGGGGCGGTAATGGTTTCGCCCGAGCGGACGGGGCGGGTGATTAAAGTTAAGGGCTGATTGACCGGCACCTGTACAGGAACTTTAACCTGTACCTCTACCGGGACTTCCACCGGCACTTCACCCGCGACCTTGCCCTCCCCGCGCTGCACCACCACCTTGGGCTGTAGATTTTCCTCGCGCACGCGCGCCGCCTTATTGCTGTTGACGATAGGGACGCGCTTGGCGGCCAGAACCGCAGCCCGCTCTTCGCTGGTAATGCCGCTTACCCCTAAAAGATAGGTGTCGTAATGGGCAAACAGCTGCTGCAGGGCGGGGTAATCGAGGGGTGCTAAATCCTTGACCTGTGATACATCGAGGACAAAGGAGCGCTGACGATAGACTTCAGGCTGCGCGGCGATCTTCTGCTCCAGGATCGCAGGGAGATCAGCTAAATTGCCGCTGTCGAGAGTCAGCACATTGAGCGAAAAGCCGGTGCGGGTGATCCCGCCGGCGCTGACAGGCATGCGGACAGCAGAAGCTATGTCGGTCATAAAATCCTTAAAGTCCCGTTTCTAAACTGCGGCAATTTTAGCACAGCCCGGGCAGTTCCTTTGTTTTTGGCTATAATTTCAGCACTTGCCCGCGCGTCAGCGCGGCTGCCGCAGCAAAAGGAGTCACTGATGACTGAGCGCTTAGTATTTGTCTATAAAAGCCCCAAAAAGGCCCGCACTTATCTGTACGTGAAAGAAAAGGATGTTTTCAGCTATGTCCCCGGCGGCCTTTTGGATGCCTTTGGAGCCCCGCAGTTTGTGATGATGTTTGCCCTGTCCAAGCATAAGACGCTCCCTAAAGTTACTCCTGAGCAGCTGGAGGAGGCTTTAAGCGATAAGGGCTATTTTCTGCGCATTGACTTAGAGCAGGAGGAGGACAATCTGTTAAACGCTGAAAGAGCGCGCTTAGGCCTGCCTCCTTTAGCCCATGATGAGATCAAGGACTTTTTCCATTAATAAGCCCTTGATCTCCTGCAGATCCTACAAATTTATTTTGTTTAAAGCTGCGCGCCGCGGGGTTAAGCGCTGTCGGCGCAGCGTCCCGGGCCTGGCGCTCCTGGTTTTAAGTGCGCGCTTGACGCTGCTGTTCCTGCCCTGAGATACAGCAGCGGATCCTGCCTGAGCTTTGGGCTCAAGTGTGCAGGTTTCACTCCTGCCTGCCGGCGCGGGGGCGGCTTTATCGGCCGCGCGCAGCTCATTTTCCGTGCTGAAAAATTCAGCCTTGTTGGCGGCGGCCTGCTGCGGGCTGTTGTCCGGGCGCACGACTTCAGCCGGGGCGGCTAAGCGGGAGAGCTCGCGCTTGTATAAGGTGATCTTAAAGGCGGAACCGACGCCGGGCTCGCTTTTGAGCTTAATCTTGCCGTGATGGAACAGCACCGTGCGCTTGACGATGGAAAGGCCCAGGCCGGTGCCGCCGGTTTGCCGCGAATGGCTCTTATCGACGCGGTAGAAGCGCTCAAAGATGCGCGCCAGATGCTCCCCGGCAATGCCTATGCCGGTATCGATCACCTCAATTACGTATTTATTATCATGCTCGGAGGTTTTCACGGTGACGGTTCCGCCCGGGCGATTGTAATTGACTGCATTGTCGCAGAGGTTGTAGATCACCTCGTAGATATAGCGATAGACCGCCGGGAATACCAGCTCAGGCCCCTCGCTTTTAAGCGTGACCTCCTGGCTCTGCGCTTTTTCATGCAGCACTTCAAAAACTTCGGTGACGATTTTACTTAGGGACACCGGTTCAAAGACTGCACTGCCTGAGCCTTCATCTAAGGAGGATAAGAAAATGATGTCCTCTATTAAGGAGATGAGGCGCGCGCCCTGCTTGCGGATGCGCCCGGCAAAGGCCGGCAGATCCTCGGGCTTGACGATGCCGGATTCGATAAGTTCAGCTGAGCCGATGATGGACTGCAGCGGAGTCTTCAGTTCATGTGAGACATTGGCGGTAAATTCCTGGCGCTGCGCTTCGGCGCGCTTGGTTTCAGTGACGTCGATGACGATGAGCGCATAGCCGCGCACTGCTCCGTCTACGCGAATTTGATTGAAGCGCAGATGGTAGTCGCGTCCGTCCTTTTCAATTTCGCAGGAGCGCTTGGTCACTTTAGAGAGCGGGTTGAAGAACTCGCGGGCCTGCTCGCCGCGCTCAATGGTCATAAAGCTTTTGCCGATGCAGTCATCGGTGATATTGAAGATCTTTTTGGCGGTCTTATTGATGGTGAGAATAATGCCGTCGCGATTTAACAGCACCAGCCCCTCGGCCATGCTCTTAGTGATGGTAAGAAATTCCTCACTGCGGTTTTTCATGGCGGCGATCTGACGGTCAATTTGGCGCTGTTTTTTGTCAATCTCGGTCAAAAAGGGACGAATTTCGTCGTAGCACTCCTGGGACAGCGGATGATTGAGATCGATATTGTATAAGGGCAGCAGTATGGCAGCGGAGATCTTCGAGGCAAACCACAGGCACAAAGCGCACAGCACAGCAAGAATGAGGACAAAATACACCCCCATGCGCTCAGTCAGCGCCAGAATGCTGTCAGTGGTGACCGCGGTGCGCAGCACGTGCCCGTCTTTTAAGGTTTCCGCCGCATAATAGGTCTGACTTTCTAAAGTATCCGACCAGCGCAGGGCCTGGCCGTGCCCGGAGCTCAGCGCTTCCTGAAATTCCTCGCGATCCTGATGACTCTCCAGGGGACCCTGCGCATCCGAGTCGTAAAGCACTGCGCCGCTCTGGTCAATTAAGGTGATGCGGTAGGGACTGCCGGCAAAGGACTGCAGAAAGGGCAGGCCCATCTCGTTATAGCCCGCGGCTAAAATTTGATTGGCCCGGGTTAAGCGATCCTGCTCGACTTCTGAGATCTCCTGATGGGAAATAAACAGCACCGCTCCTAAAGCTAAGATCAGAGCGAACAGGGTAGTAAATAAAATCGAGCGGAAAATCTTGCGGTTCACGTTAGTTCTTAATCGCTGTACTCAACTTTGTAGCCGACGCCGCGTACGGTTTTGATGATTTCGCCCATGGCCCCTAATTTCTGGCGCAGGGTCTTAATATGCACGTCCACGGTGCGGGTTTCGCCGTCGTAATTGGTGCCCCAGACCACGTCCAGGATCTGTTCACGCGAGAAAGCGCGGCCGCGGCTGCGGCACAGGAGCAGCAGCAGCTCATACTCCTTTAAGGTCAGATCCAGAGTCTGTCCGTTCAGGAGCACCTGATGGCCTAATTTGTCGATGGTCAGCCCCCCTAAGGTAATGCGGCTTTCATCGTCCGGCTTTTTAGTGCGGCGCAGCACCGCCTTGACGCGGGCGGCCATTTCCATCATGGAAAAGGGCTTGGCTAAATAATCATCAGCGCCTGAATCGAGCGCCTGAATCTTTTCAAACTCCGCCCCGCGGGCGGTGGCCATGATCACCGGAATATCCTTGGTCCTGGCGCGCTGGCGCAGCATTTTTAAAATCTGAATACCGTCAAGATCCGGCAGCATCACGTCAAGGAGCACTAACTCAGGGAGCTGCTTGTCCAGCGCTGCAAAAAAGGCCCTGCCGTCAGCAAAGCCGGCGGTTTCAAAACCCATGGACTGCAGGGTGTAGAGTTCAATTTCGCGGATGTTGACGTCATCCTCTACGCAGTAAATCACGCTTCAATCCTCATCTTCATCCCCGCCGCTGCCCCAAGGGCGGCTGCAGCGGCCGGGTTAAGGCTTAAGCTTCGGTATTATGATTGCCGGTAATGGCGAAGATCACCCACTGCGCAATATTGCAGGCGTGATCGCCGATGCGCTCAAGGTACTTAGCAATCATTAAAAGGTCAAGCGGGGTCTGCCCATCCTGATCGTGATTCTTGATGCGGGTGATAAGCTCGGTCTTGACTTTGATGAAATACTCATCGACGTCATCGTCATGACTGAGCACGTCCTGGGCCATCTTCAGATCGCGGCTGATATAGGCATCGATGCAGTTATTGACCATGCTGATAGCCGCATTGCTCATCTCCTCGATAAGCTTCAGATCGCCGGCTTCAGCGAAGTTTAAGTTCATCACAATCTCCGCAATGTCGCTGGCCTGATCGGCGATGCGCTCCATGTCGGTGATCATTTTCAGTGCAGCGCTGATAAAGCGCAGATCTGAGGCAATGGGCTGCTGATGCAGAATCAGCGACAGACATAAAGCCTCGATATCGCGCTCTTTCTTGTCCACCACATTGTCAGACTTGTAGACATTAAAGGCCGTGTCCTTGCTGTGCTCCAGCAGGGCCTGAGCTGCCTTGGCGATGGCGTTTTCGCATAAAGAGCCCATTAAAATCAGCTCGTTATTTAAGGAAGCGAGCTGAGCGTCAAAATGAGTACGCATATTAACCAAATCTCCCGGTAATGTAATCTTCAGTACGCTTGTCAGCAGGCTGCGAGAAGATCTTGTCAGTCTTATCAAATTCCACTAAGTCGCCCAGCAGGAAGAAGGCGGTGTAATCGGAGATGCGCACGGCCTGCTGCATATTGTGGGTGACGATGACAATGCTGTAGTTTTTCTTAAGCTCCAGCACCAGCTCCTCAATCTTGGAGGTGGAAATGGGGTCGAGCGCGGAGGTCGGCTCGTCCATCAGCAGCACATCCGGCTTGACCGCGAGGGCTCTGGCAATGCACAGACGCTGCTGCTGACCGCCGGATAAGCCTAAGGCGGAGTCCTTTAAGCGATCTTTGAGCTCATCGAAGATGGCGGCATCGCGCAGGGACTTTTCCACAATCTCGTTTAACTGCGACTTGTTCTTAATGCCGTGGGTACGCGGACCGTAGGCGATATTGTCGTAAATGCTCATCGGGAAGGGATTGGGTTTCTGGAACACCATGCCCACTTCCTTGCGCAGATTGTAGACATTGATTTTAGAGTTGACGATCTCCTGACCGCGGTATTTGATGGAGCCTGAGAGCCTGACCGACGGGATCAGATCGTTCATGCGGTTTAAAGTCTTGATGAAGGTGGACTTGCCGCAGCCGGACGGGCCGATTAAAGCGGTAATGGAGTTCTTTTCAATCTGCATGTTGATATTGTGCAGTGCGTGGTTCTCGCCGTACCACAGATTGAAGTTCTCGACGTCAAAAATAGTTTCCATGTTTAAATCCTGCGTAATGGGTTTTACTTACTGTCTGCATGTATTTTGTGCATGTGCCGCCCGAAAGCTGCTGCGAAATAATTGGTGATAAAGCACAGCACCAGCAGAATGGCGGCGATGACGAAAGCCACCTCAAACTCACCCTGCTCCTTGGCGTAAACGTACAGCGCCACGGTTAAAGTCGCGCCCGAGCTGGTGATGCCGTCGATATAGCCGTGCAGCGCGTGGGCAAAGCCTGCAGTAAAGAGCAGTGCGGCGGATTCGCCCAGCATGCGGCCTGCCGCCAGGATGCAGCCCGTCACAATGCCGTCGATGCAGCAGGGCAGCACCACGGTGCGGATCATGTGCCAGCGCGCCGCGCCTAAGCCGTAAGCGCCTTCACGATAGCCGCTGGGAACGGTCTTTAAGCTTTCCTGCGTGGTGCGGATGATGACCGGGATGGACATGATGACCAGGGTGAGAGCGCCGGCAAGGAGCGAGGTCTGAAGCCCTAAGAATTGGCAGAAGAACAGCATGCCCACCAGACCGTAGATGATGGACGGGATGCCGGCTAAGGTTTCTACGGCGTACTCGATGATCTTGACGAGCTTTTTGGACCTGGCGTATTCATTTAAGTAAATAGCCGCGCCCACGCCTAAAGGCAGCACGATCACCAGGGCGGTGAGCACCAGATAGACGGTGTTTAAAATATCCGGCAGCACGCCGATGGTGCCCTTTAAGTACGAGGGCTTAGTAGTGAGGATCTCCCAGGAAAAATATGGGACGGCCCGCACTAAGATATAGAGGATTAAGAAGGCTACCAGCGCTGCAGTAATGCCGATGCACAGGAACATGCAGCCCTTTAGGATCCTGGAGTAAAGCTCGCGCCTGAAGGGAACACTGTCCGGGATGACGCGGACTTCACTTTGTACCTGATCACTCATTTTCTTTTCACTCCGCCGCGCTTTAACAGCACGTTCAAGACAGCATTAATCAGCATGATGAAGACGAACAGCACTAAGGCAATGGAGAACAGCGCCTCGCGCTGCAGACCTGAAGAATAGGACATTTCGCTGGCCACGGCGGTGGTCAGGAAGCGTACGCTTTCAAACAGGGACGGCATGTTGGCGGCGTTGCCGGCGACCATCATCACGGCCATGGCTTCACCGATGGCGCGGCCGACGCCTAAGACCACGGCAGCAGCGATGCCGCTCTTGGCGGCCGGCACCACTACGCGGCAGTAGGTTTCAATCTCATTGGCTCCTAAGGCCAGGGAGCCTAATTCGTATTCCTCTGGCACCGCCTCCAGGGCAGTGATGGAGACCTTGATAATGGATGGCAGAATCATTACGGCCAGCACGATGATGGCCGCAAACAGGGAGGCGCCGTCCGGCAGGTCAAAGATACTGCGAATAGCGGGTACCAGGACCAGCATGCCGATGAAGCCGTAGACTACGGAAGGGATGCCGGCTAATAAGTCAATTAAAGGCTCGACGGTAATGCGGACCTTATGGGAGGCGATCTTGGCCAAATACAGGGCCGAGAAGAAGCCTAAGGGCAGGCCGATGACGATAGCGCCGGCAGTGCCGTAAATAGAGGTTAGGATGAAGGGCAGAATGCCGAATTTAGGTTCGGCGGCAGTGGATGCCCACTTGGTGCCGAAAAGAAAATCGATGATGCCGATTTTCCCGATAGCCGGCAGACCTGCAATAATCAAATAAATGCAGATCAGGAGCACGAAGGCGATGTTGACGATGCCCAGCACTAAAAAGATGGTGCCGGCAATGCTCTCCACCGTGTCCTTATTGTTTTTGTCTAAAAGATTCATAAGCGTAATCAGCATTAAGCGTTAAAAGCGCGGCTTGCGGCTTAAGAATAGGCAGGGACAAGCCCCTGCCTGATGTTTTTTCAGTGTGATGTTATGCAGAAGATTACTTATTGAGCGGGACTACGCCGGACTGGGCAATGATGGGCTTGGCCTCATCGGACAGGGCGAAATCGAAGAAAGCCTGGGCGCCTTCAGAGAGCTGCTCGCCCTTGCGGGTTACCAGCACGAACGGACGCTGCACCTTGTAGCTGCCGTCCAGAACCGTCTCTTCAGAGGCGGCGACGCCGTTTACGGATACGGCTTTGACCTTATCGGACATGGCGGATAAGGAGGCGTAGCCGACAGCATTGGGATTCTGCGATACGGTGGTGATGACGTCGCCGGTAGCGGTCAGCTCCTGGCGATAAGCGCACTGATCCTTGGTGCCGGTCACAGTCTCAAAGCCGTCGCGGGTGCCCGAGCCGGCCTCGCGGCCGATCAGCACTACCGGACCGTCAGCGCCGCCTAAGTCTTTCCAATTGGTGATCTTGCCGGTATAGAGATCGGCTATCTGCTGTACGGTTAAATCAGAGATGGGGTTCTGCGGGTTGACCACAATGACGATGCCGTCTAAAGCTAAGGTGGTGCCGTCTAAGGTCTGCTGCTCTTCAGCAGTTAAAGCGCGGGAGGACAGACCGATGTCGCAGCGGCCTTCCTTAGCAGCCGCAATGCCGGAACCGGAACCTGTCGGATTGTAGGTGAAGGCAGCGCCGTCATACTTTTCCATGAAGGCCTCGCCTAAGGAGCCGATGGTCTTTTCCATGGAGGTTGAGCCGTCAGTTGAGACCGAGTAGTCAGCAGCGGCGGCAGAGAAGCTGAAAGCAGCAGCAGCGCAGGCGGCGGTCATCAGACCAAAAATAGATTTCTTCATTGCAAACTCCGTTTAAGTTTTGGCTAAGTTTTAAGGTTGGCTGCAGTTTAAAAAGAGTTTGTAAATTTGTGATGCAGATCTCTGTAAAATCTGTGTAAAGCTCTTGACTGTGAATTTATCTGCTGAAAAATCAAATAGTTATTAAAATAAAAAATCGACAGAGAATCTCAAACTTTACAATTCCGCTCCTCCATCCGGGGCCTGGCCGCCGCTTTACCATGATTTAACAAAGTTGGATTTTTGATTTTACACTGCCCGTTTACACTGCCTGCGAATGTTAACTTTAGAGGAATCTTAGAGATGATTATTCGCAAGACTGTTTTAGTTTCAGCTTTAGCTGCAGTGATCCCGGCCTTAACTGCCTGCGCCGGCTCTGCTGATCCGGCCCCGGTCGATCAGGCCGCTTTATATGATAGAGCCGCCAAGGGAGACATTACCGCTTTTGCGGGGGCGCGCAGACTGTCGGGCGATATGACCGCTTTATATCAGCAGGAAATTCTGCATGCGGCAAAGAAGCAGGCTAAAAACGTTATTCTGCTCATCGGCGACGGCATGGGCGACAGCGAGATCACCGCAGCCCGCAACTTTGCGCACGGCGCCGGCGGCATGTTCCAGGGCCTTGATGCGCTGCCTTTCACCGGCCAGTACACCCACTACTCCTTAGATAGAAAGACTCATAAGCCTGACTATGTGACGGACTCGGCTGCTTCAGCTACCGCCTGGTCCACCGGCGTCAAATCCTATAACGGCGCTATCGGCGTGGACGTTTACGGCACTGCGCATGAGTCTTTAATTGATTTGGCCAAGCAGGCCGGCAAGGCGGTCGGCGATGTCTCTACTGCTGAAATTCAGGACGCCACTCCGGCAGCCCAGATTGCCTCGGTGGCCGAGCGCAAGTGCTACGGCCCGGAGGCGACTTCAGCCAAGTGCCCGGCCGATGCCTTGGAAAACGGCGGGGCCGGCTCTATCTCCGAGCAGCTTTTAGCCCTGCGCGCTGATGTGGTGTTAGGCGGCGGCGCGGCTTCCTTCCGCGAGAGAGCCAAGGCAGGCGCTTTTGCCGGCAAGACCTTATTTGAGCAGGCCAAAGAATCAGGCTACACCTTAGTGGACGATGCGCAGAGCCTTGACGCAGTCACCTCCGCTTCTGCAGATCATCCCCTGCTGGGCTTATTTTCTGAGGGCAATATGCCGGTGCGCTTAAAGGGGCCGCAGGCCAAATTAGGCGGCAATTTATCCGGCGAGGTGGTCAAGTGCGAGATCAATGCCGAGCGCGGCGACTCTGTTCCGACCTTAGCCCAGATGACCTCCAAGGCCATTGAGCTCTTAAGCGCCAATCCTAACGGCTTCTTCCTGCAGGTAGAGGGAGCTTCCATCGATAAGCAGGCTCATGCCTCCAATCCGTGCGGCCAGTTCGGCGAGACCATGGATTTAGACGAGGCGGTGCAGGTTGCTTTAGACTTTGCCAAGCGTGACGGCAATACCTTGGTGGTCGTTACCGCCGATCACGCGCACTCCACTCAGATCTGCTACCCTGATGCCGATTCCTTAGGCTATACCCAGGCGGTGCTGACCGCCGACGGTGTGCCGATGACTGTGAGCTACGGCAATTCCAAAGATGTTGATGATACCGGCCATACCGGCGCGCAGCTGCGCATCGCCGCTTACGGTCCGGGTGCTTTAAACGTAGCGGGCCTTACCGATCAGACTGATCTGTTCTTCACCATCCGCGATGTGTTGGGTTTAAAGCAGAACTGATGCAGTGAAAGCAAACAGAATAAGGATGGATGCAGCTGCCCTTCCCTGATGACATAAGCTGCATAAAATAGAGACCTAAAGCGCGCGGCGGGGTGATACCCGCCGCGCTTTTGCGTCTTTTAACTGAGCTTAAGTGCGCGCAAACTCTAAAGCCTGCCCGCAGCCGCGCTCAGTTAACTGCCCATCCTTAACTGCCAGGGTGCCGCTGACAATGGTGTGCACTACGCTCGAGCCGAAGGTATGTCCGGTAAAGGGCGAGAAGCCGCAGGTACTGGCGATGCAGTCCGGCGTCACTGTAAAGGGCCGCACCAGGTTCACCAAGGCGATGTCGGCAAAACAGCCCTCTTTAATGGCGCCGCGATCCTTGATTTGATAGAGCTCAGCCGGCTGGTATGCAGTGACGCGCACCAGCTCCTCCAGGGTGATCTCGCGGCGCTGCCATAATTCGATTAAGGCCTGCAGGGCAAACTGCACCGAGGGGATGCCGGAGGCGGTATTTAAATAGCTGCCGGTTTTGACTTTGAGTTCATGCGGGGCATGATCGGTGCCCACGGTGGTAATAGCTCCGTTCTTAATGCCGGCAATTAAGGCGCGGCGATCCTGTTCGTATTTGACCGCCGGATTGCACTTTAAAAAGCCCTTGAGACGGGCGTAATCGCTGTCTGAGAAGCATAAATGCGGCACGCAGGCTTCGGCGGTGATCTGCCGCTCCTGTAAAGGACCTGCGGCAAAGTATTTGAGGATTTCGCACTCCTCTTTGGTGGACAGATGCATGATATGCAGATGCGCGCCGGTCTCTAAGGCCAAATTAATGGCAAGCCTGGCGGATTTTAAGCAGCAGTCGCGCCCGCGGATAATCGGGTGCATCTCAAAGGGGATCTGATCTCCGTAAATTGCTTTTGCCTCTCTGGTCTTTTGATTGATAAGACCGTTGTCCTCGCAGTGCGCGCAGATGAGCAGGGGTGAGTTTTTGAAGATCCCGCGCAGCTCCTCTGCCTTATCTAAAAGCAGGGAGCCGGTAGTAGATCCCATATAGACCTTAACCGCCGGGACCTTGGTGATATCAGCGCGCTTGATGTCCTCTAAATTATTCCCCGCACCCAAATAAAAAGCGTAATTGGCCGGACTGTCATGGGCGGCGATGGCCCGTTTCTGTTCTAAAGCTTCAGCATTTAAGGTCGGAGGCAGAGTATTGGGCATTTCCATATAGGAGGTAACGCCGCCTAAGACCGCTGCGCGCGATTCGCTGTAAATTGTGGCCTTATGCTCCATTCCCGGCTGTCTGAAGTGCACATGGGCGTCGATCATGCCAGGCAGCGCCAGCAGTTCATGGCAGTCGAGCACCTCAGCCCCCGGCGCAGAGATCGCCGGAGCGATTTTGGCAATGCGCTCCCCCTCAATTAAGATATCCTGGCGGCTGATTTTTCCCGGCTCTACGGTCTGGGCATCCTTTAATAACAGCTGCTGCATAATAACCTCTTAAATTCCTGTCTGTCCTGTCCTGCATTATACGAAGGATCCCTGCGGGGTATAATAGGCCAAACCGCAGAACAGGCGGTCAGCGAAGTTTTTAATTGGTGTAAGGAGAGTTATGGCAGACTCAGAGCGCAGCGCGGCGGAACTTTTAGCCCCGCGCTTTACTATCAAAGACGTCACCATTCATCAGCAGCAGCGCTTATTTAAAAAGCACTTTGCCTTAGATGAATATGCCGTGTCCTATAAAAAATTCAGCGGCGGCGAGACCCCGGTGCTGCTGCGCGAAGTCTTCGAGCGCGATCAGGATGCCGTGGCCATCCTGCCATATGACGCCAAAAGCGATGAAGTGGTCTTAATTGAGCAGTTCCGTCCCGGCGCGCTGAAAGATCCGGTATCCCCGTGGCTGATTGAAATTGTGGCGGGGCTGATCGATTACGGCGAGCATGAAATCGACGCGGCCATGCGCGAGCTCAATGAAGAAGCCCATTTTAACGTTACCGCCGATAAGCTGCATTATTTAACCTCGGTCTATCCGAGCCCTGGCGGGATCTCCGAGCGCGTCTCGGTCTATATCGCCAATGTCGATGCCGGGCATATTGATGCGCTGGGCGGTCTTGACAGTGAGAATGAGGATATCCGTATTTTTAAGCTTAAAGCTCAAGATGCCTTTGCCGCCTGTAAGAGCGGGCGCATCTGCAACTGCGCGGCTTTAGTGGCTCTGCTTAATCTGCAGCTGATGCATCAGGAGCTGCGCGGACGCTTCCTGGCCCAGCGCGCTTAAAGTCCGTCTGCACTTTGCAGCGCAAAAATGCGGGCGGGATCAAACTTTCAGGCCAGGTATTTGGCAAAGTCCCCCGCTCTTGTCTAAGATGTGCGCCGTCAGTGTCTGACGGGCCGCACATTTTTAAGATTTTCCCGCGGCAATTCCGTAATTTTGCTAGGCACTTAACTTATTTGTCTGCGGCTTTTGCGTAGCATTAAGCCGATATACCTCTATAAGCATAATTCTTCGGACTTTTTTTGCATGGAGACCGCTTTTTTACAGCCTAAATGCAGCAGTGGACAGATCAGCGTTCTGCAGCTGACTGATATCCACCTTTTTGCTGAAGAAAGCGGCATTCTCTTAGGCGTGCGCACAGCCGACAGCTTTAAGGCGGTGCTCTCCAGCGTGCTCAATCAGGGCATGCCCTTTGATTTCATCTTAGTCACCGGTGATATTTCCCAGGATTATTCAGCGGAGTCCTATCAGCGCTTTGCCCACATGATTGCACTTCTGCGCGCTCCGGTGTTCTTTGTGCCGGGCAATCATGATGACGGCCCCCTGATGTACCGCATGTTCTCGAATTTAGGAGTCAATACCCAGCGCCACTTAATCTGCGGCAACTGGCAGTTTGTCTTTTTAAACTCTGAAGTCTATGCCGTTCCCCACGGCTGGGTGCAGCGCCAGGAATTAGCCTTTTTAAAGCAGTGCTGCGAGCAGAATCAGCATCTGCACACCATGATCTGCGTCCACCATCTGCCCCTTTTAGTAGGCAGCCGCTGGCTGGATACTCAGACCATGCACAATCAGGACGAGTTCAACGCCTTTATCAGAAGCCTGCCCAATGTACGCATGGTGCTGTGCGGCCATGTGCATCAGGAAGTCGATGTCACTCACGGCGCAGTACGCTATCTGGCCTCCCCCTCCACCTCGATTCAATTTGAACCTTTATCGCACAATTTTGCTTTGGATTTAGAGGGTCCGGGCTGGCGCTATCTGTCCTTAAATATTGACGGCACCGCCGACACGCAGGTCCATCGCCTGCCTAAGGGCCGCTTTGTGCCGGATTTCGGTGTAGGAGGATATTGATGCATTTTGTCTATCTGCACGGCTTTTTATCCGGCGGTCAATCGATTAAAGGTCAGGCTTTAGGCCGCTATATTAGAGCTTATTGTCCTGATGACGCGTTCTATGCCCCGGATTATCCGGATGTACCGGCTCATGCCCTTAAATATCTGCAGGGCTTTTTTACCGATCTGCAGCACCGGCATCCGGGCGAGCCGATTGGCCTTGCTGCCAGCTCCATGGGCGGCTTTTATGCAGGCCTGATGGCCGAGCGCTGCGATCTTCCGGCGGCACTGTTCAATCCCTGCGTGCATCCGACCGATTATTTTGCCGCACTGGCCCAGGGACCGCAGGAAAACCCCTATACCGGGGAGAAATTTACCTTAAATGACGGCATGCTCGCAGATCTGCAGCGGGCCCAGGATGAAATCGACCGCACTTTGCGCCCGCACCGTTATGCGGTGTTTGTGCAGACTGACGATGAAGTCCTGGATTACCAGCGTGCGGTGAAGTTTTATCAGGGCAGTCAGGTCACCATTACTCCGGGCGGCTGTCACGCCTATGAAAATTTCAGCGCCGATATTCCGGCGGCGCTTGAGTTTCTGCGCTCCTTTTATAAAAAACAGGCTTAGCCCGCTCAGTCAGCCCTAAGTCTGACGCGCTATACTTGCAGGCAATACCAACGGTTTAGAGGAGAAGCTGCAGATGCGCATACTGCTGGTGGAAGATGACAAGTACATCGGACAGGCCGTGCAGGAGGGGCTGACGGCCAAATCTTTTGCCGTGGATTGGTTTAAAGACGGTAATGCTGCGCGCTATGCCCCGCAGGATGTGAGCTACGACTGCATTTTACTGGATCTGGGACTGCCCGGTATCGACGGAGTGACGCTGCTGCGGGAGTGGCGGCGCGGGAAAGTTACCACTCCGGTGATCATTCTCACCGCGCGCGATGCTCTCACTGACCGCGTCGGCGGTCTGGATCAGGGGGCCGATGACTATATGGTAAAGCCCTTTGAACTTGCCGAGCTGCTGGCCCGCATCCGCGCAGTGATGCGCCGCGCCTCCGGCAATACCGCAGCCGGCAGCAAAGTCAATACGCTCACTAACGGCGTTATTACCTTAGATGTGGTGACGCGCGAGGTGCAGGTCAAAAATGAGGACGGCTCCGTCACGCCCGCCGAGCTCACTTCCCGCGAATTTGCCCTTTTGCAGGCTTTAATGCAGCGCCCGGGCGCAGTGCTGTCGCGCGAGGCTTTAGAGGAGCGCATCTACAGTTACGACGATGAGATTGACAGCAATGCGGTGGAATATCTCATCTATACTTTGCGCCGCAAGATCGGGGCCAAAGCGATTAAAAATGTCCGGGGGGCCGGGTGGAAAGTCGCCAAGGCTCAAGACTGAAGCCCAAATCGCTCAGACTGCAGCTGATGCTGGCAGTCAGCGCCATCAGCCTGATTGCCGGCGCGGCGGCCAGTGCCTATACCTTTTTCACGGTACGCTCAGGAGCGCAGCAGTTTATTGATGAGGAGCTGCAGCAGATCGCCGCCGTGGTCATCAATTACGACATGCTGATCCCCAAGCGCTGGGAAGGTCCGCGCCATCGTCATCAAAGGCTGTATCGCGCTCAGGGCTTTGGGCAGGGGCGAGGTCCGGGCTGGCGGCGGCAGCAGATGCTGCAGCTGCAGTCACATCAGCAGAGCGCCCAGACCGTGCCCTCCTTAACTGATTTGTCCAGTTCACGCTTTGACATTGTGATCGCGCCTTTGTTCGGCCGCCCCGGCGATCCCATCTTTGTGCCCCTGGGGGTCGATGACGGCCTTTACAGCGTGGTGATGGGCAAAAACCGCGTGCGTATTTTGGCGGCCACAAAGCCTGACGGGC
Source organism: uncultured Succinivibrionaceae bacterium (assembly GCA_944389865.1). Classification (GTDB taxonomy): domain Bacteria; phylum Pseudomonadota; class Gammaproteobacteria; order Enterobacterales; family Succinivibrionaceae; genus Avisuccinivibrio. The sequence continues at coordinate 15,500 of CALXNX010000014.1, read as the reverse complement.
AGCGCTTTATGGTAGCAAGGCCCCTGGCGCCAATTGAGCGCATCGGTGCAGAGGCCCTGCAGCTTTCCGTCATTGAATTTGCCGGGCTGTCGCTGCTCTACATCCTTCTGGCAGTTCTTGCCGTCAACGCGGTCTTTGCCGCGGTCAATCGGGTGGCTAAGGTGATTTCTGAACGCTCCGAGCATGATTTAAGCCCGCTTGATTTTGCAGATAAAACCGTGCCGCAGGAGCTGCATGCTTTTGTAGATGCCTTAAACGGCATGCTCGCGCGCATTGCCCAGAGCGTCCGCCAGAAGGAGCGCTTTATTGCCGATGCCGCGCATGAGATGCGCACGCCGCTTGCTGCGCTGTCACTGCAGGCGGAAAACTTATTAAGTCTGCCTTTAAGCCCGGAACTGACGGCTAAGGTCAAGCAGCTGCAGCAGGGGATTGTGCGCGAAAAAGAATTGATGAACGCGCTGCTGCAGCTGGCAAGGCTGCAGAATCAAACCGTCCTGCAGCCGGTGCGCTTTAAGCTCTATGATTTGCTGATTGAAATCCTCGAGGAGCTGGGGCCTTTAGCTGACGCCAAAAACCTGGATTTCGGCCTCGATGTTCCGCCGGAAATGCAGCGCCTTGAGGTGACGCTGCCGCGCACCGAGCTTAAGACCGTGCTCTATAATTTGTGCTCTAACGCGGTTAAATATACCCCCGAGGATGGGCAGGTCGATCTCTTTGCCCGCAGCGCAGCTGACGGCAAACTGATTTTAGGCGCGGCGGACAGCGGACCGGGCATTGCGCCTGAGGCTTTGACCTCTGTGTTTGAGCCTTTCTTCCGCGCCAAGGGCGATACCGAGGCGGTGCCGGGCACCGGGCTTGGGCTGGCCATTGCCCAAGCCGCAGCCGCCAAGCTGCACGGGGAGCTTAAGCTGGAGAACCGCCCTGAAGGCGGACTGCGGGCGAGCCTTTCTCTCGATGTGCTAAAATCTGCTGATACCTCTGAATATTAATCCTCAGCGAAAACTGACTTAAGATAAAGAAAAAGAGCGTAAATGGCAGGACTAATCTACGACGGATCATCTATTGAGGTGCTGCAGGGCTTAGAGCCGGTGCGCCGCCGCCCGGGCATGTATACCGACACCCAAAATCCCAATCATCTGGCGATGGAAGTCATCGATAATGCGGTGGACGAGGCTTTAGCGGGCTTCTGCAAATGCATTGTGGTGACCCTGTACGCGGATAATTCGCTCTCGGTGCAGGATGACGGACGCGGCATGCCGGTAGATCTGCATCCTACCGAAAAAGTCCCGGCCATTGAGCTGATTTTCGGGCGGCTGCACGCCGGCGGCAAATTCAATTCCGACAGCTACGGCTTTTCCGGCGGTCTGCACGGCGTGGGCGTGAGCGTGGTGAACGCTCTGTCTTTGCGCCTGGAGGCGCATGTGCGCCGCGGCGGGCAGGAGTACAGCATTGCCTACGAGCACGGCGAAAAGGTGCAGGAACTGACCGCGGTCGGCAGCTGCGCTAAAAATGCCCACGGCTCGACGGTGCGTTTCTGGCCGGATCCGCAGTATTTTGACAGTGCCAAATTCTCAGTGCGCCAGCTCCATCATCTGCTCAAGGCCAAGGCCATTCTATGCCCCGGCCTTAAGGTGGTCTTCATCAACGAGGAAGCCAATACCACCGAGGAGTGGTGCTTTGCCGGCAGGCTGGACGAATACTTAAAGCAGAATTTAAGCGGCGGCGAGCTCTGTCCGCCTGAGCCTTTTGCCGGCACGGTCAAGGAGCAGGACAGTGAAATTGCCTGGGCAGTGCAGTGGCAGCTGGACGGGGCCGGCGAGCCTTTTCGCGAGAGCTACGTCAATTTAATTCCCACGCCCGAAGGCGGCACTCATGTCAACGGTTTTCGCCAGGGCCTGATCATCGCCATGCGCGAGTTCTGCGAGCTGCACAGCCTGCTGCCGCGCAATTTAAAGCTCACTGCTGATGACATCTGGGCCGCGTGTTCTTTTGTTTTGGCCGTTAAGATCCGTGATCCGCAGTTTGCCGGTCAAACCAAGGAAAAACTGTCCTCGCGCCAATGCGCTTCCTTGGTGGAGGGCATTGTCAAAGATCGCTTTGCGCTCTTTTTAAATGCTGATGCCGAGCAGGGCAAAAAGCTGGCCGCTTTCGTGATCGCCGCGGCTAAGGGCCGCGAGGCTGCCGCCAAGGTGGTGGAGCGCAAAAAGACGGTCCGCGGTCCGCAGCTGCCGGGTAAATTGGTGGACTGCACCAGCACCGATCCGGCGCGCGGCGAGCTCTTTATCGTGGAGGGCGATTCGGCAGGCGGCAGCGCCCGCCAGGCCCGCGATGCCTCATTCCAGGCTATCCTGCCGCTGCGCGGCAAGATCTTAAATACCTGGGAGGTCAGCGCTGCCGCGGCTTTGAACTCGCAGGAGATTAATGACATCTCGGTGGCCATGGGCCTGACTCCGGATAACGCCGATCTCTCCACCCTGCGCTACGGCAAGATCTGCATCTTAGCCGATGCCGACTCGGATGGTCTGCATATCGGCACTCTGCTGTGTGCGCTTTTTGTCAAGCACTTTCCTGATCTGGTGCGCGCAGGACACGTGTATGTGGCCTGCCCGCCGCTGTACCGTCTGGACTGCGGCAAGGTTAAGGAATATGCCTTAGATGACGAGGAGCTGGCCGTTAAAATTAAGCAGTTCAAGCGCAAGGGCTTTAAGAGCGAGAATATTAAGATCCAGCGCTTTAAGGGCCTGGGTGAAATGAACCCCGCGCAGCTGCGTGAGACTACGCTTGACCCCAGTTCCCGCCGTTTAATGCAGCTGACCCTGACGGCCGAACATGAGGACGAGTCCATGGCGCTTTTAGACATGCTCCTGTCCAAAAAGCGGGCGGCCGATCGCAGGCAGTGGCTGGAGAAAAACGGCGATAAGGCCGAACTTTTAGATTAGAAAACAGCCGGCCGCCGGACTTATGCGCTGCACTGACGGCATCCTTAAGCTTAAGGTGTAAAATGTTTTAGAGTAAAGTTGCGAGGTGCCGATGGCGGACAGCGATCAGGAAAAAACAGAACAGCCGACCGGCAAACGTCTGTCCGACGCGCGCCGACGCGGTCAAATTCCCCGCTCGCGCGAGGCTGCTACCTTTTTGGTGCTGCTCTCCGGCGTTTTGTCCTTATGGGCTTTCTCGTCCCTTTTAGGCCGGGGCATGGAGCAGATGATGCGCCGCGGCTTCTCCATTACCCGCGATGAGGCCTTTACCGTCGATGAGATGGAGCGCATTTTCGCAGCGTGCCTGAGCTTCATTGCACCACCTTTAATCGGCATTGTGGCTGTGGTCTTTGTCTGCGCCTTTGTTGGAGCGATTTTCCTTGGCGGCATGAACTTTTCGCAGGAGGCCATGACCCCCAAGCTCTCAAAGTTAAATCCCATCTCCGGATTTGGACGCATGTTCAGCGTGAACTCCCTCGTGGAGCTGATTAAAAGCATCGCTAAGGTGGCCTGCATCGGGTGCTTCTGCTGGTTTACGCTTTCAGGACGCTTTCACGAGATTGTGCATTTATCCTTCATCGACCCCATGACGGCGATTTCACAGGCCATTGGGCTTCTCTTTACCTTCATGCTCATCATCGTCTGCGCCATGATCCCCATTGTGCTCATCGATGTGCCCTTTCAGATGTGGCATTACAAGCATCAGCTGCGCATGACCAAACAGGAAGTCAAGGATGAATACAAGGACATCGAAGGCAATCCGGAAATTAAAGGCCGCATCCGCAAGATGCAGTATCAAATGGCCGCCCGCCGCATGATGGCCAAGGTGCCGACTGCCGACGTGGTAGTCACCAATCCGACCCATTACGCCGTGGCCTTATCCTACGATCCCAACGGTACGACTGCCCCCCTGGTGGTGGCCAAGGGCGTAGATGAAGTGGCCGAGAAGATCAAAGACATCGCCCGCGAGTGCGCAGTACCGGTGATCCCGCTGCCGCCCCTAGCCCGCTCGCTGTACTACACTACTGAGCTTGATCACGAGATCCCCCGCGGGCTGTTTAAAGCCGTGGCGCAGGTGCTGGCCTGGGTCCTGGGCATGAAGGCTTACAAAGAGGGAAAATCGCAGCAGCGCCCGCGTGATCTGGATCCCGATCTGCCCATCCCCGATGAGCTGCGTTTTTGATTAAAACAGTGCACTGCAAAGTGCATAAATAAGCATTTTCCCCGCACTTTTGGACCCGCAAAACCCCCGCTTTTTTGGTGTATAATAAGGACGATTTTGTGAGTAGTAATTTTGATGCAATCTAATAATTATACTCATGTTTAATTACAGGCCTAAATAATCAACTGCTTTCCAGCCCTGCGCTGAAGCTGCCAACCTTGGGAGGAATTAATGGCCGTTAAGCATCAAAGCAAAACCGTGAAGAAGACTGCGGCAAAAGATAATCATGTTACGAAGACTGCCGCCGCCGTCAGCGGTACTGTGACTGAACAGTGGTGGCATCCGAGTGTTGCCGCCTTAAAGGACAGCATCGTCCATCATCTGCGCTGCACCATCGGCACCTCTGAGCTCAAAGCCAGCAAATTAGCCTGGTGGCAGGCCGTGGTCGCTGCAGTCAACGAATTAATTTTTGAGCGTCTGACCCAGACCCAGTTTACTCACGCCCAGAAGGATACCCGGGCTATCAATTACTTATCCGCTGAGTTTTTAATGGGCCGCCTTACGGTCAACAACCTCTGCAATTTAGAGATTTACCAGACCGCCCGCCAGGCTTTAACTGAGCTGGGCGTTGATTTCAATGAAGTCTGCGATGAAGAGCCGGATATGGCTTTAGGCAACGGCGGCTTAGGCCGTTTGGCTGCCTGCTATATCGATTCCTTAGCCACCCTGGACTATCCGTCGGTAGGCTACGGCATCCACTATGAAAATGGTCTGTTCCGGCAGGAAATCCGCGGCGGCCGTCAGGTGGAGCGTCCGGACAGCTGGCGTGAATACGGCTGCCCGTGGGAAGTGTGCCGTCCGGAATCCGTGCAGAATATTCCTATCGGCGGCTATGTTGAAACGCAGCATGGTCCCGATGACTCCATCCGCAAGGTATGGCACCCGGCCCATGTGATCAAGGGCGTGCCTTGGGATATTCCGGTGGTGGGCTTTAGAGCAGCCTCAGTGACCATTCTGCGTCTGTGGGAAAGCCGCGCTACGGAGTCATTCAACTGGGACGTGTTCAACGCCGGCGGCTACGTCGATGCGCAGGAAGAAAAGTCGGCTGCTGAAGCTATCTCCAAGGTGCTGTACCCTAATGATTCCACCGAGGCAGGCAAGATGCTGCGCCTTACTCAGCAGTACTTCTTCTGCGCCTGCTCGCTGCGCGACATTCTGCGCCGCTATAACCGTGCGCATCATCACGACTACAGCGAGTTTGCCGCTAAGATCGCCATTCAGCTGAACGATACGCATCCGGCAATTGCTATCCCTGAGCTCATGCGTCTGCTGGTCGATGAGGAAGGCCTGTCCTGGGATCACGCCTGGAACATCGTTACTCAGGTCTTTGCCTATACCAACCACACTCTGCTGCCCGAGGCTTTAGAGAAGTGGCCGGTGTACTTATTTGAAAAGCTGCTGCCGCGTCACTTGGAGATCATCTACGAGATCAACTACCGCTTCTTAAACGGCATGGTTGAAGAGAAGTGGCCGGGCGACAATGAGAAGAAGTCCAAGCTCTCCATCATTGAAGAGGGCATGGTCAAGAAGGTGCGCATGGCTAATTTGTGCGTGATCGCTTCTCATCATGTAAACGGCGTGGCTGAGATCCACTCCAAGCTCGTCAAGGAAGACTTATTCCCTGAGTTCGACGCCCTGTGGCCGACCAAGTTCTGCAACGTTACCAACGGCGTAACGCCGCGCCGCTGGCTGCTGGCCTGCAACCCTGAGCTGGCCAAACTGTATGACGAAGTGGCAGGCCGCGACTGGCCGCTGCACCTGGAGGCCTGCGCCGCCCTGCGTCCTTTAGCTGATGATCCGAAGTATCAGGAGCGCTTCATGGCCATCAAGCGGCGCAATAAGGAGCAGCTGGCAGCCGAGATCAAGCGCTTATGCCAGGTGGAAGTAAGCCCTGACGCCATCTTCGACGTACAGGTCAAGCGTCTGCACGAGTACAAGCGTCAGCATCTGAACCTGCTGTACATCATGCACCTCTACCGCAGGCTGCTGTCTGATCCGTCCTTAAAGATCGTGCCGCAGGTGTTTATCTTCGGCGCCAAGGCGGCTCCGGCCTACACGCTGGCCAAGGACATCATTTACGCCATCAATGCAGTGGCTGAGCGCATCAATAACGATCATCGCATCCACAATCAGCTCAAGGTGGTGTTCCTGCCTAACTACCGCGTCAGCCTGGCTGAGAAGATCATTCCGGCTGCCGATGTGTCTGAGCAGATCTCAACGGCAGGCTACGAGGCTTCCGGCACCTCCAATATGAAGTTCTCCATTAACGGCGCCTTAACCTTAGGCACCATGGACGGCGCGAATATTGAGATCGTGGCTGAGGCCGGCATTGAGAACAACTTCATCTTCGGTCTGTCCGTGGCTGAAGTGCAGGAGCTCAAGGCCAAGGGCTACAACCCGTGGAACTACTACAACTCCAACAGCGACTTAAAGGCCGTGCTGGATTGGTTTGACAGCGATTACTTCACTCCGGGCGAGCCGGGTGCGCTGTCATCCATTAAGCGCTCCTTATTAGAAGGCGGTGATCCGTTCTTAGTCCTCGCTGACTTCGAGAGCTACTGCGCGGCCCATCAGCGCGTTGAGCAGATGTATCAGAACAAGGCCCGCTGGGCAAAGGCTGCGATGATCAACTCGGCCTCCATGGGCAAGTTCAGCTCAGACCGCGCTATTGAAGATTACGCGCATCACATTTGGAACCTGAAGAGCTGCGAGATTAAGTCTGAAAAGTAACTGTTTCTCTTAAGCTTTTAACGCTTTAGGTTCCAGGCGGCCGCCTTGAAGCACAGTCTTTGAGGCGGCCGCTTTGTATTTGGGCCTGCAAGCTGCCATAATTGGCTGCATGAGGCTTACTGAAGTGAGAGGGAGCTATGCAGTCGGGATGGTATGACAAGCCGCTGACCGCGGCGGAAGAACAGGCCATGAAGGCAGAGAGCAGCGCACTGATGCGCACCTGTCCGTACAAAGCGGAAGAGGGCGCAGCTGCACTGGCGGCCTTTCTGCATCCGCTGCTTGAGGACAAGCTGCAGCAGTTGATCACTGAGCATCCTGAGGATGCCGCCGCTTTGGTCAATGATCTCATTGCAAAGTTGAAGCTCCCAGCAAGGCTGGCCGAGCCCTTAACGCAGCTTATCTATTTTTTCCGGCGCAGCGACACCAGGATGGAGCAGAAACAGCTCAATAAGCTGCTGCCGCGCTCCCCGCTGTCGCAGCACGCGCTCTTTATGGGCCGCGGCCGCGAGACCATGGCGGCCGCGCTGAAAAATGAACTGCAGACGGCAGATGAAGCTTGGCTGGTGGTCTCCTTTGTGCGCGCCAGCGCGGTCAAGCTGCTCAGAGCCGATTTGGAGCGCTTCTGCGCGATCGAGGGCCATCAGCTGTACGTCTTTACTACCACCTATACCGGCGCTACGCAGGCTGCGGCCGTCAAAGAGCTGGCAGCGCTTCCGCGCACTCAGGTGTTTATTAATTACGACACCACGAAGTCGCGCATGCACGCCAAGGGCTATATCTTTTATCGCAAAACCGGCTTTTCTACAGCCTATATCGGCTCGTCCAATCTGTCTGAGCCCGCCTTAACTGAAGGTTTGGAGTGGAATTTAAAGATCAGCGAGTATCGCTCCCCGCAGATCTTTGGGCAGTTGCACCAGGCGGTGCAGGTGTATTTATCCGATCCGCGCTTTAAACTATGCAGCGGAGAGGAGTCGTTCCGACAGCTGGAGCTGGCGCTTACGCGCGAGCGCGTGCAGTTTGGGCGGCCTGACAGCGATTTTGCACTGCCTGACTTTAAGGCTCTGCTGGGACCTAAGCCCTTAGAGCATCAGCTGAAGATCCTGGATCATTTAGCCGTGCAGCGCGTCGGCGGCAATAAGCGCAACTTAGTGGTCGCGGCCACCGGTACCGGCAAGACCATGCTGGCGGCTTTTGATTACCGCAATCTTTCGGACTCTTTGGGCAGACGGCCGACGCTTTTATATGTGGCCCATCGCACGCAGATCCTGAATCAGGCGCGGGAGACTTTCAGTCGGGTGCTCAATGACCCCAATTTCGGCGAACTGCTCAACGGCGATCACAAGCCTGCGGCCTGGCAGCAGGTCTTTGCCACGGTGGAGTCGCTGTCAAGCTTCATGAGACAGTACCCCGGGCAGCTGGAACCGGATCACTTTTACATGCTGATTGTGGATGAAGTGCATCACGGCGCAGCGCAGAGCTATCAGGATTTATTTGATCGCAAAATCTTTAACCCGCAGTACCTGCTGGGGCTGACCGCCACGCCCGAGCGCATGGACGGCAAGGATATTCTGCCGTATTTCAATCACACCATCAGCGCTGAGCTGCGCCTGCCGGAGGCGGTCAATCGCGGGCTTCTGGTGCCTTTTATTTACTTCGGGATCAGCGACAATATCGACTTGAAGAAGGTGCACTGCACCCGCGGCAGCTATAAAGACAGCGAGCTTAGCGATCTCTACACCGAAAGTCCGCTCTCTGCAGAGCGTGCAGCCCTTGCGATCAGCAAAGTGCAGGAAATAGCCGACGGCGAGGCTGATCTGCTGCACGGCCTCGGATTCTGCGTCAGCGTAAAGCATGCCCGCTATATGGCAGATAAGTTCAATGAAGCCGGGATCCGCAGCCAGGCGGTCTGCGGCGATATGAATGAGATTGACCGGGCAGCGTCGATAGAGGCGCTGGAAAAGGGCGAGCTGAAGTTTTTGTTTACAGTGGAGCTTTTCAATGAAGGCGTAGATATTCCCTGCGTCAATATGCTTTTGATGCTTCGGCCTACGGAATCGCTGACCATCTTTGTACAGCAGTTAGGCCGCGGCCTGCGCCGCGATGACGCCCATCATAAGCAGTTTCTCACCGTGCTGGATTTCATCGGCCTTGACAGCAAAGAGTTTAGATTCGGCTTTGACACTAAGGTGCGGATGCTCCTGACCAACCCCGGATCCTTAGAACAGGAAATCGAGCAGGGCTTCCCCTCGCTGCCGGAGGGCTGCGCCATCAGCTTAGAGCGCCGGGCGCAGGAGGCGGTGCTGGAAAATATCGCTAAGAACTACTGCAGCGAGAAGTATCTGCTGCAAAAATATCAGGAACTGCAGGAAATTCGCGGACATGAGCCTGAATATGCAGATTTTCTGGACTTTTACGCGCTGCCGCCGGGGGTGCTGTACGGCAATCCCAATAAAAAGAAGCCGCGCAGCTTCTATCGCCTGCATTTGCAGGCCAACGGGATTGAAGCCGGCAGCCGGGTTAAGGATCATGAGCAGGATCTGGAGTACTGCGTCAACTTGGCCTGCATGCGCCTGCGCAATGCCAATGATGCGGACTTTTTAGCAGCCTTTAAGTATTTTATGGAGACAGGTATGATGCTGCTGCAGCTGGATGCCGCCCGGACTGTGGATTATCTCAAACTCTTTTACGTCACCTTGTTTGAACAGACGGCTCCGGATGATGAGGATGCGATTTTGGCCAAACTGCAGACCGTGCGGGATATACCCGAGCTGTGTCATGAGCTGTGCTCGCTGCTCTCCTTCCGCTTAAGCCATGCTGATCTGGCGGTAAAGCCTGCTGATAAACAGCTGCCGCTGACGCTTTATGGCAATTACACTACGGATCAGGTGCTGTGTGCAGCTGAGCTGCCGTCAGGCGCAAGACGCAACGGCGTGACCTATTCGGAACGCTGTGCCAAGGACATTATCTTTGTGACGCTGGATAAGGAGAGCCGCTTCTACAGTGACGGCACGCGCTATGCCGATGCCCTGGTGGATAAGACGCATTTAATGTGGCAGACGCCCAATAACCAGCTTAGTGACAGTGAAGCCGGCATACAGCGCATTGCAGTTGAGAAGATCCTGTTTCTGCGCACCGCTAAGAAAGAATCCAACGGCAACACAGTGCTGTATACCTGTCTGGGCCCCTGCAAATGCATTGAGCATCACGGCAGTAAGCCGGTAACCATGAAGCTGGAGCTGGAGCATCCGATCCCTGATCGCTTCTTTGATTTAAACTCGCGGCTCGCGGTATAAGATAAGGGAGGGAGAGCTCCGGGCGGGCGACCTGGAGAGCGTTCTGGTGTTAAGGCTCATTCCCGGCAGTAAGTCCGTACTGCCAGGTGATCACGCCGCCGGCGTTCATTACGTACTGATAGCCGTTTTTGACCAAAAGCTGACCTGCGTCAGTGGATCTGCGGCCGCTGCGGCAGTAGACGATGATCGGTGTGGAAACGTCGGGCACCGCAGTTAAAAGCTCATGCTCGCGCAGAGTCTCCAGCGGGATATTCAAGGCTCCCGAGATATGCCCGCTGCGGTATTCCGCCGGGGTGCGCACATCGATGAGCACTACTTCCGGGCGCTCTTCAATTAAGGCATTAGCCAGATTCTGCGCAATCTCGGTATAGCCCGGCTGCAGGGTAAAACCCTGCAGCAGCGAACTGTTTTCGGTGACGGCAAATGACGGAAACACGCTCCCTCCGATCAGCAAAGCTCCTAATGCAGTAAGCAGCTGACTGCCCATTAGAGCTGCTCCTTGATGCGCTTGACGATATTGGTAGTGGAAAAGCCCGGGGTAAAGGGCAGGATAGTCACCTGACCGCCGTTGGCCAGCACTTCCTTATGCCCGGCGATCTCCTCGACTTTGTAGTCCCCGCCTTTGACCAGGATATCCGGCAGCACCTCGCCGATTAGTCGCTGCGGGGTCTGCTCGGAGAAGGGCACCACGAAATCAACGCAGGACAGAGCCGCCAGCAGCCCCATGCGGTTTTTCAGCGGCACAATCGGGCGGGACGGACCTTTAAGCTGCTGCACCGACTCATCGGAATTGACCGCGACGATTAATACATCGCCCAAAGCGCGCGCCTGCTGCAGATAATCCACATGTCCCTGATGGAGCAGATCAAAGCAGCCGTTGGTCATGACGATTTTACGGCCCTGGGCCTTTAAGCGCGCCACAGCAGCAAGGAGCTCCTCTTCAGTAACCACTCCGCCCTGCGCCGGGGCCCTGCCGGAAATTTCTGCGGCAATTTCGGCCGGTGATGCAGTGGAGGTGCCGAGCTTGCCTACCACGATGCCGGCGGCATGATTGGCAATTTCGCAGGCCTCGACTAAATCTGCGCCGCAGGCAAGGCACGCTCCCAAGGTGGCGATCACGGTATCGCCGGCACCGGTGACATCATAAACCTCACGGGCGTGGGTAGGCAGATGCACCGGCGGCAGGCCCGGACGGATTAAGGACATGCCGTCCTCAGAGCGGGTAACCAGCAGCGCCTCTAAATTAAAGTCGCTGATCATCTTCAGCCCCTTGGCGACGAGATCATCCTCATTCTTGACCTGACCTGCGACCGCCTGGAACTCGGACATATTGGGGGTGAGCAGGGTTGCCCCGGAGTATTTGTGAAAATCCGTGCCCTTAGGGTCAATCAGGACGGCGGCGCCATGGTCGCGGGCAGTCTTAATCATCTGCTGTACCGAGCTTAAAGCGCCCTTGCCGTAATCGGACAGGATCACCACTCTGCAGCCCCCGCGCATGCTCTGGCGCAGCGCCTGCAGCATGCGTCCATTATCGATCTCCGCGTACCCTTCCTCAAAGTCCGCGCGCAGAAGCTGCTGATTGCGGCTTAAGACGCGCAGCTTGGTGATGGTAGGAACTTCCTGGCAGACGATGAAATTGGTCTGAGCTCCTTTCTCTTCAATTAAGGCCTTGAGCTTGTCGGCTGCCTCATCCTCGCCCACAATGCCCACTAAGGTGCAGGGCGCGCCTAAGGCGGTGATGTTGATGGCCACGTTGGCAGCGCCGCCGGCTCTATCCTCGCGCTTGGTGATCTTAACTACCGGTACTGGGGCTTCCGGGGAAATTCGGCTGGCCGGACCTGACCAATAGCGATCGAGCATCACGTCGCCAATCACTGTAACTTTGCCGTCAAAGGCCGGGATACGCAAAGCTGCCATAACATCTCCTGTGCTCAAAGCTTTTGTCTGCAGTTTTTCTATCTGACAAATTATAGCTTTTTTAGCTCCGGCTGTGGGCGGGGATCGCGTGAGCGCCCGGGCTTTGCTACAATGAGCTCCAGCGTATAAAGGTGTATTTGATGATTAAAACTCTGGGATTCGGCTGGGACAGCGCAGTCCGTCCGCTGCAGTATTTGATGCTCGCATGGCTCTTAGCCATGGGCTTCGGTTTTGATTTAGGCCGTACTTTTGCCAATCAGCAGGTTTTAAGCAATTACTTTATCTTAGAGGGGCATGAGGCCGACGTCATCTTAGGCACTGATATTCTGGGCGCAATTTTGGGCCTCTTTTTAGGAGGCTGGCTGGTTTACGGTTCAGGCCGCAAGATCTGCCTGCTCTCAGGATCCGCCGCCGGCATGGCCGGTTCAGCCGCCGCGCTGTTTGCTCCCAATCTTTCCATCATGCTGTGCGCGCAGTTTGTCACCGGCTTTGCCGCAGGTCTCTTCACGCTGTCCTTACTGCTTTACGCCGCTGAAATCACCCTGCCCAAAAATCGGGGCCTGGGGTGCAGCATGGGGATGACCTGTTTTGCCGCCGGTGCGCTTATCGGCGTCCTTACCTGCGATATCGGTCCGGCGCGCGGCTCGACAGCGCTCTCCTTAGTCATCATCTTCATCTCCTTAGGCGTGCTGATTGCAGCCGCCTTCAAGCTTCCCGAAAGCCCGCGCTATTTATCGAGCATCGGTCAGCCCGACAGCGCTTTAAACGTGCTCTTTAAGCTGCGCGGCAATATGGGCCTGTCCGCCCGTGAGCTTGCAGGCATTAACGAATGCTATCGTCAGGAGCAGCGCGGCTCGCAGTTTTTCCTGCAGAGCGCCCCGTTCCGCCGCGTGTTCTGGGTTCTGCTGGGTCTGACGCTGCTCCTGCAGGCTTCAGGCTTTTCGGCCATGCTCTTTGCCTTAGACGATCTCTTTGCGGTCGGACGCTACCTTAATTACTATCAAAGCTCGGGCTTTACCTACGGTCTCTTGAAAGCGGCCTTTGCGGTGGCTTTTTTTGGGTTTATTACCGCAGCTTTGATGATTGATCGCTTAGGTAGGCGCACGCTGCTCTTTGCCGCCGCCTGTCTTTTGGCTTTTGCGCTTCTGGTTTTGGCCTTCAGTTCCTTTGCCGGGCGCATGCTTATTACCCCGCTCCTGCTCACTTTAGGCGTCTTGAGCTACATCTATGCTTCCGTCATCTGCTTCAGCGTCCTGATTGGCTGTTTAATGCCGGAGCTCTGCCCTGGCCGCGGGCGCGAGTTTGCTGCGGCTGCCATTCTGTTGTGTCAGGCGGTGGCGGCCCTTTTTGCGCTGCAGTCCTATACGCAGCTGGTGCGGCTCTTAGGCTACAGCGGACTTTTCTGCTGCTTCCTTCTTGCCGCACTGCTCTTCTGCCTGCTGATCTGGCATTACGTGCCCAATACTGCTCAGGCGTCATTAGAAGGCATTGAGAATCGTCTGCTGGAAGGGGAGCGGCTGCGCAATTTAGGCCGCGTCAGTGATTAAGGCAGAAATAGGTATCCAGACAGCAGAACGGCCGCTTGCCGCGGCCGTCATGGCTTGAGATCTTAAGCTTTATTTTAAGCCGCGGTTAACTGCAGCTAAATCATCAGCAGTCAGCGATCCCTGTGTATACAGCAGGTTTAAGCGGGCAATGATGTAATTGTAGCGGGCGGCGGACAGACTTTGCTGTGCGCTGTAGAAGCTCTGGGTGGCGTCCAGCACATCCGACATGGTGCGGGTGCCGACTTCGTAGCCGGCTTTGACCGACTGCAGCGATGATTCAGCAGATTTGATCAGCTGCTCGTAAGCGCGCACTGAGCTGATGGCGGCATTGACATTGTTGTAGCCGTTATTGACGGCCATCACCACGCTGCGGTGGGTGCTCTCCAGCTGTTCGCTTGCGGCCACATAATTCTGCTCGGCCTGTTCCACCTGTGCGCTCACCGCGCCGCCGTGGAATACCGGCAGATTCAGGGTGACGCCGATTACGCCTTCATGCATATTGCCGTCTTCCTGTACCCCCGGCACCTCAGTGCTGTAGTCAGAATAGGAAGTGGACAGACTGCCGGTTAAATCAAGAGTAGGCTCGTGACCGGTCTGGGCTAAAGTGATTTGATCTTTGGCAATATCACGGCCGATGACCGCAGCCTGCAGGGATAAGTTATTGTCTTCTGCAGTCTGCAGAATGTTCTGGCGGGACAGCTGTACAGGTGCCGGCGAGAAGCGCGACTCATCGAGCAGGGCTAAATTAGAAGTAGTACGTCCGATAAGCTGGCGCAGCTCCTCGTAGGAATTGATCAGCGCGTTTTCAGCGGTGATCACCTGCGCAGTAGACAGATCGTAATCGGCCTTAGTCTGCAGCTGATCGGTTTCAGCAATTAAGCCTACTTGAAAGCGGCGGGTGGCTTCATTTAACTGCGTTCTTAAAGCTTCCTGATAAGCTTTGGCAAAAGTCAGGGTATCGCGGGCGCTTAAGATATTGAAGTAAGCGGTCGCGGTGCGCATGATTAAATTCTGCAGAGCGTCGTTATAGATCAGATCCTGCTGGGCCGCGGTCTTCTGGGCGATTGTGCGGGTAGTCCAGCTGGAGTGCCGCCACAGGGCCTGGGATAAATTGATGCCGGCCGAGGCGGTGCGGGCGTCGGCACGCTCATTGGTGCCGGTCATGACGCTGGTGTGATTGGCCGACAGTGAGCCTGACACATCAATCTGCGGCAGCAGAGCGGCAGTGGCTTCGTCAATGGCCGCAAAGGCGGCGTTGCGGTTGGCCTGCGCCTGCAGGACCACCGGATCTTTGACAAAAGCTTCTTTATAAATATCCATTAAATCTTCGGCGGCGGCCATGGACGGCAGACAAGCGGCTACAGCCAGCGCCAGTACAGCAGTTTTGCAGCGCATAAACGTGCTTTTCCTCTTCAACACTGTTCCAGTTTTACCTACATTCATGTAAGTATAGCAAATTTGATTTTGCGATTTAAAATCAAAATCGGCAGGATTGGCAGTATGCCCGGTTAAGGGGCGGGGTGAAAAAGATGCGCGGTCGTGGTGGAGGTAAGCGGGATCGAACCGCTGACCCTCTGCTTGCAAAGCAGATGCTCTCCCAGCTGAGCTATACCCCCAGGACCGGAAAGAAAAGAAGAAAACTGGTGGAGCTACGCGGGATCGAACCGCGGACCTCTTGCATGCCATGCAAGCGCTCTCCCAACTGAGCTATAACCCCAAAGAAAAATGGTGCGTAATGGTGGAGCTACGCGGGATCGAACCGCGGACCTCTTGCATGCCATGCAAGCGCTCTCCCAACTGAGCTATAACCCCA
>CALXNX010000013.1 GCA_944389865.1 uncultured Succinivibrionaceae bacterium | reverse complement strand
GCACATTTTAATGACTTTTTCCCCACTGTCAAATCTTTTTTACGCAAATTTTAAAAAATTTGACGCGCCGGGACCTGTAATCATCTCCAAAGTCGCCCGCACCGTCCGTGACTGCACTCACAATTCTGCCCATAAATATCAGCTTTTCGGCATCATTTGTGACTGCAGTCACACTGTGCCGGGACGGGGCAAAAATATTTTTATTTTTTACTGCCCTCAGCCCGCGTCAGGCTTTGTGCATGAACCTGCGCGTAAACTCTGCGGCTGCCATGGGTCTGCCGTAATAAAATCCCTGGGCTGTGTTAAAGCCTTCAGCCCTCAGGAAGTCAGCATCCTCTTTGCACTCCACGCCCTCTACAGCAGTCGCGGCCTCAAAGAGCTGTGCCAGTCCCTTAAAGTGCTTGAGGATCAGCTTATTTTTATCCTTCTTCTGCGCATCGCTCTCGAGCATAAAGCCTTTATCGAATTTGATTTCATCCACCTGCAGGGAGCTCAGCATATTAAGCGACGAGTATCCGCTGCCGAAATCATCGATCGCGATCCCAACGCCCAGAGCGCGCAGGCGCATTAAGTATTGATTAAGCCGGGGCAGATCCTGCGCCATCACATGCTCTAAAACCTCAATCACAATTAGATGCGCCGGCACCTGATAACGCGTGAGCAGCGCTTGGACCTTATCTAAATAATCGCCGCGAAACAGCAGCTGCCGGCATTGATTGACCGAGATCCTGACCGGCACCAAGCCCTCGTCGATCCATGAGCGCAGAGTTCTGCAGACCTGTTCCAGCATGCTGAGATCCAGCTTGTCGCACAAACCGGCCTGCTCCAGCAGCGGAATAAACTCGCCCGGCTGGCGCACAGTGCCGTCCGGCAGCACCCAGCGCGCCAAAGCCTCAGCGCCGCAGATGCGCTGCGCCGCGACATCAAATTTGGCCTGCAGATAGAGCTTAAACTGCCCGGATGCCAATGCCGGCTCTAATTCGCTCTCACAGCGCCGGTGTGCCATCAGTCCCTGATAGATCTCCGCACTGTAGAGGGTGACCACGTGATCGTGACCTGAGCGCGAGGCGCGCTGCACCAGCTTCACGCGATGGAGCAGGTTTTCAGACTGCTCGATGTTATTGAGCGGCAGAACGCCGGCGTACAAATACACTTTGAACAGGCCGAACTTGGAAGCAAAGGCGGTGCTGATGCGCTCAAACAAGCCTAAGATCAGCTTCTCTATCTCAGCTGCCCGGCTGACTTTCAGCAGAAAATAGAATTGATCGCCCTGCTCGCGGCAGATGAGCATGATCTCGGGCGTGCTTTTGGCCTGTGCATAAATGGTTTTCAGCAGCTCATCGGCCGTCGCGGTGCCGGCATATTCATTGATAAAGCGAAAATCGCGCACATTGACGGCGGCTAAATAATACGCAGGGCTGCACCAGCTGCGCGCTGAGATCTCCAGGGCAAAGCGGCGCAGATTGCAGCCGCCGGTGAGCGGATCATAGAATGACAGGCTGATCTGCCTGCGGTAATTACGGCTGATGAGCCCGCCTGCGGTAAAGCACACCGTCAGCGCCGTGACGAACACCAGGGTAATAAGCGCGGCCAGCGTGCTGAGACTGACAAAATAAGGCGAGGCCTGCGCGCTGAAATTACTTAAGGTCACCACACTCCAGCCGCCGAAGCCTACTGGACGGCTGCTTATATGATAGGTATCGCCCTCAGAGGTAAAGGCCGCATGCATGTCAGCATCGTTCGTCCAGTCGCGCTGCAGCAGCTCCATATCCGCAGGCGGCAGCAGATTTTCCTGCGTGCAGTCGGTCAACGGCGCTAAATGATGCTGCTGGCAGCTTCTCTGCGCCATCAAAATGCCGTCTTTACTGATCAAGAACAGATCAACCTTCCCGGCGGGGGCGGTAAGACCGTAAATCTCGCGTTCATAGACGGAAAGGCGGCGCACTGCGGAGAGCGCCCCGATCACCCTGCCCTCAGGATTGAAAATCGGCACTGTAAAGGCCACTGCAGGGACTTTAAGCGAGCATGACATAAAAGGCTCAGAGACCGTGGAATGCCCCTGCCAGGCAGCTTCCACCGCCGCACGCTGGTGCGGATTGGTCTGAGGATAATCGGCATTGTCCCAAGTGATCCCGGAGATGGAAAGATAAGTCTGCCTGCCGTCCCTGCCCCAATAGCAGATCACCTCAAAGGCGCTGAGGCTGCGGGCATGCTCCATATAGGATTTAGTTAAGGAATCACCGTCGGTCACCAGCAGACTGAAGGTCTGCAGCGCGGTCAGATCGCCTGCAGCCTGGCGCTGCACTGCCACCGCGCAGGTTTCAGCATAATTGACTATTTGATCATCGTACGAACTGTGCATCAGCTCCCACACTGCATACATCAGCACTGCAAAGACGGCCGCTAAAAGCAGGCTCACCCCGACGGCGGCATATTTAATGCGCCTGAGAGCCCTCTGCAGCCGGCGATCAGTGCGCACTTCGGCGCTTAAGGCAGTCAAATTTTCTGCAGCGCCATCCCGCGGCGCCGCCGTATTCTGCTCAGTCATTTTCAGCTCAAGATTTTTGCGGCCGGTACCCTGTCTGACCGCAGGATTGACGCGTTATTTATAATACTTATGTCAGCAAATTTACTGAGTTATAAGGTCATGTCAATTTGTTTTTGCTGCAGCTGCAGCTGTTCCTGCTAACACTTTGAATTAACACTAGTTAAATATTTATGCCGTCAACAGCTCGTTTACCGCACTCAATAAGCATCAAGTTAAGCTGCCGTCAATCTTTATAACTAATCAGACATAAAAAACGCATCTTAGACCGCGCTTTCAGCAGGCGCGGCAAAGCCCGGCACAAAGCGCGCACTGAAATCTGCAAAGGGCAGCGGACGGCTGTAGTAATACCCCTGCGCAGCATCAAAGCCGTGCTCCTGCAGAAAAGCTGCATCTGCTGCCGTCTCGACGCCTTCCACCACCGTGCGCGCCTTGAAGATCTGCGCTACCCCGGCAAACTGCGTCAGCATCTGCAGATTAAGTTTCCGCCGCGCCGGATCGCGTTCTAATAAAAAGCCCTTATCAAATTTAATTTCGTCAACCTTAACGGCGCTCAGCATATTCAGCGACGAATAGCCGCTGCCGAAATCATCAATTGCAATGCCCACGCCCAGCGCATGCAGCTTTAACAGATATGCGTCTAATTGAGGCAGATCCTGCGCTGCAATTTCCTCCAGGATCTCAATGCAGATAAGCTGCGCCGGCAGCTGATAACGCTTAAGCAGCGCCTCAACCTGCGTCAAATAGTCCGGGGAAAACAGCAGCTGCCTGCATTGATTGACCGAGATCTGCACAGGCTCGCATCCGGCATCAATCCAGGCACGCAGCGCTTTGCAGGCCTCCTCGAGCATATAGAGATCCAGTCTTGCGCACAGACCGCTGTCGACAAGCAGCGGAATAAATTCCGCCGGGGCGCGCACCGAGCCGTCCGGAAGCTGCCAGCGCGCTAAGGCCTCAGCTTCCTGCACCCTGCCGGTGCTGAAAATAAACTTAGGCTGCAGATAGAGCTTAAACTCCCCGTGCTGCAGAGCCGGCAGCAGCTGCGCTTCAGCCTGCCGGCGCGCGATCAGATCCTGATACATCTGCGGGGCATAGAACTTTACCGCATGCTCAGGCGTTTTGACGGCCGCGGCCGCACTCTGCACTAATTTCACCCGCTGCAGGAGCACCGCCGCAGAATCTGCAAAATCTAAAGGGATGATGCCGGCGTAAAAATGCAGCGCAAAGAACGTAAATTTCGACGCAAAGATCCGGCTGATGCGGGTAAACAATTCCTGCAGGATCAGCCGGGCCTGCGCTTCCGCATCATCCGGATCCACTTTCAGCACCAGATAAAACTGATCGCCCTGCTCGCGCCCGATAAGCGCCGTCTCCGGGCAGCGTACTGCTTCCTGATAAATAAGAGCAATCAGCTCATCACCGCACTGCGTGCCGGCATATTCATTGATATAGCGCAGATCGCGCACGTTCAGAGCGCACAGAACGGCATCGCTGCGGTGCAGATAGTGCGCGCTGAGCACCAGAATGAATTTGCGCAGATTGTAGCCTTGAGTTATGGGATCATAAAAGGAGAGACGCATCTGCCGCCTGAAGCTGCCCGTAAGCAGCGTCCCTACAGCTAAATTCACCAACAGCGCTGCCGCAAAAACTAAAATCAGCAGCGCCGCTAAAGTCGTGAGCTCGGTGTAATACGGAGAGGCCTTAGAATCAAACGCGCCGGCTGCCGCAATACTCCAGCCTCCGAAGTACACCGGTCTGAGCGCAAAAGCATAATCAGTGTCGCTGAGGAATTCGGTAAACTGCAGCGGCCGCTGCTGCATCAGCGCCTGACTGAGGCGGTGCTGCAGCTCAACTGAGATGCTGCCGGGCTCTGGGGCAGTCAAAAAGGGCTGGAGCACTGCCGACGGCTCCGCTGGGGCGGCCAGGCAGATGCCGCGGCGGCTGACTAAATACAGATGCGCCGAGCGGCTGGGGGACTGCTGCTCCTGCAGCACAGCGGAAATATCGCTCAGGCGGCGGACGGCCGAGAGCACCCCCATGATCCTGCGGTCGCCGTCATATACCGGCACTGCATACACTATCACTGCCTCATTTAAGCCCGGCGCATAAAAAGGCTCGGATACTGCCGACTGTCCCTGCAGGGCCTGAGTGATAACGGCGCGATGATCTGCAGCCAGCTCCTCCATGGAAGCATGCTCCCAGCCCCCTGAGGGAGAAAGGCAGGAATGCTCACCATTAAGGCCCCAATAAGACAAAGTAATGAAGGACGCATAGTCCTTGATCTCAATGCGTGAATCCTCAGACAGTTCCACCCCGTCGCGGACCAGAACCCCCAGGGAGCGCAGGGTATTAAGATCACTGTCCCCCATGCGCCTTACAGCCGCAGCGCTGGCGGCTGCATAGTCACCGAGCTCTTCATCGTAGGATTGATGCAGTAGCTGCCAGATACAGATAAGAAGGGCGCCGAAAAAGATGAGGAGAGCAAAGCAGGCGGCGGCAGCGCCGACTTTGATGTGCTTTAAACTCTGTCTTAAGCGCAGATCTTCCCGCACGTCCGCCTCAATGTCGGCAAAGCGGACCGGTTCGATCCCTTTATCAGAGGTAAAATGCATCACTCAGCCTTTAAGTCTTTATGCTTTGCGCGCATCTTAACAGCCTGAGCCTGCGCTGACAATAAATACCTAAAGTTCATCCAATTAAGGTGCAGGCCATGGAGCAGAACGCGCACATAAAATCCGCAACAGACCACAGGTGGCGGGCAGTAAAAAGCCGGCAGCGAGCCGGCCTTTGAGATCAGGGAGCCATGCTCCCTGAAAATTCCTGTCTTGAACTTAGAATAAGAAGGTTGCGCCTTCTTCCGCCGTCGAAACCGCGGCGCGGCAGGACTTGAAGAGATAGCGGCCGTAGGTCTGCTCCAGGCTCTCAGTATCGAGCTTGGCAGGCTCACGTCCGTCAAAGGAGGTAAGGCAGTTGATGGTGCCGTTATCGGCATCAAAATCAATCATATCGCCGTCACGCAGATAGGCCAGCGGGCCGCCGCGCAGAGCCTCCGGACAGACATGCAGCGCCGACGGGATCTTGCCGGAGGCGCCGGACAGACGGCCGTCGGTGAGCAGCGCCACGTGATAGCCGGCCTTCTGCAGGTTGCCCAGCACCGGCATCAGCTTGTGCAGCTCAGGCATGCCGGCTGCGGCAGGACCTGCAAAGCGCACTACGATCACGGCATCGCCGTTGAGCTTGCCTTCCTTGTAGGCGCGCTCCACGTCATGCTGCGAATCGAACACGCGGGCCGGAGCTTTGACGTGATGATGCTCCGGAGCTACCGCAGAGATCTTGATGACGCTGCGGCCTAAGTTGCCGCTTAACACCTTGATGCCGCCGTGAGCGCTGAAGCTGCCCTCACCGGAGATGAGGACGGACGGATCCTGAGTTTCACCGCACGGGACAAACTTGAGCTCACCGTTCTCCAGCACCGGGGTGGTCAGCTGCGAGGCAAAATCGCCCACGCAGGTCAGCACATCCTGATGCACTAAGCCGCGCACCGCTAAGGCCTTCATCAGCACCGGGACGCCGCCTGCCGCCTGCAGGGCATTAATATCGGGCTTGGCGTTCGGGTAGATGCTGACCAGCAGCGGCACCACTTCAGACAGCGCACTGAAATCATCCCAAGTGATGATCAGACCGCAGGCTCTGGCCATGGCGATGATGTGCAGAGTGTGGTTGGTGCTGCCGCCTGAGGCAAGCCATGCGCAGATGCCGTTTACAAAGTTCTTGACGTCAAGCACCTTGTAGAGCGGACGATAGTTCGGGCCCAGCTTGGTGAACTTTAAGATCTGTTTGGAGATCTCGGCCGTTAAGAGCCTGCGGCGCGGATCGTAAGGCGGCACGAAAGCCGAGCCCGGCAGCATTAAGCCCATAGCCTCTAAGACCAGCTGATTGGTGTTGGCGGTTCCGTAGAAGGTGCAGGTTCCCTGATCGTGGTAGGAGCGGCACTCCATGTCCTGCAGCGCGCTCTTATCGAGCTTGCCGGCGGCGTACTGCTGACGCACGGAGGTCTTTTCCTCATTGGAAATACCGGTAGACATCGGGCCTGCCGGCACGAAGGCTACGGGCAGATGCCCGAAAGCGGCAGCTCCCATGACGAGGCCCGGGGCAATCTTGTCGCAGATGCCCAGCATTAAACCGGCATCAAAGACATTGTGGGACATGCCTACAGCCACGCTCTGCGCGATGATGTCGCGCGAGAATAAGGACATATCCATGCCCGGCTGGCCCTGCGTAACGCCGTCGCACATGGCGGGCACGCCGCTGGCCACTAAGGCCGAAGCGCCCTGCGCGCGCACGGTCTCCTTAATTTCATCAGGATAGACCTTAAACGGGCAGTGGGCGGAAAGCATATCGTTATAGGCGGAAATAATGCCCACCACGGCGTTTTTGCCGCTGATGATGTTCTCCAGATCCGGGCCCTTATTGCCGGCGGCCACGTGGGCGATATTCGAGCAGGTTAAGATCACGCGATCGCGGCCTAACTGCTCCTGCGCCTGCATCATGGCCATGTATTTGGCGCGGCTTGCGGCCGAGCGCTTGACAATGTTCTCAGTAACCTCAGCTACAACTTTATTCAGCATCTT
The DNA here is from genome assembly GCA_944389865.1 of uncultured Succinivibrionaceae bacterium. GTDB lineage: Bacteria > Pseudomonadota > Gammaproteobacteria > Enterobacterales > Succinivibrionaceae > Avisuccinivibrio. The sequence goes on along the minus strand of CALXNX010000013.1, from coordinate 39,204 downwards.
TACTGCACAGCTCCTCTACTGCCTTAATGGATTGAGCGATCACCTGATCAAGCGGCGGGGTGATATCGATATTAAGTACATCCGGCTCGTCTGCGCCCGGGAACTCCAAGGTGTCAAACTGGCTCCTGACCATGTCTTCCTTCATATAGTGGCCGGCGCGTTTGCGCATGCGCTCCAGGATGGTGTCGTAGCTGCCGTATAAATGCAGGAAGCACACATTGTCATTGCCCTCGCGGATGATGTCGCGATAGCACTTGCGCAGAGCCGAGCAGACAATCACGCCGCCTGCCGATCTCTTCTTTAAGGAATACACCACATCATTGATGCGGATCAGCCACGGCTTGCGATCCTCATCATTGAGCGGATGTCCGGAGGCCATCTTGTCGATATTGGCCCGCGGATGCAGATCGTCGCCGTCTACAAAGCGGCACTTAAAGTGATCGGTTAAGGCCAGGCCCACCGAGGTCTTGCCGGATCCGCACACTCCCATTACGATTACGCACTTTTTCATCGATTGATTACCTCGTAAAAACTATCGGATTTTAAGCAAATTAAGCTGCGCAGTGCTGAAATCTGATGAAACTTGATCGTGATCTCAAATTTAACATCCGCTCGCTTGATGACCTTCATTTTAGCAGATGTTACCGGTATCATGTTACCCATAACATGGTTTTGTGATAGCTATCACGGCCGGTTAAAAATATAGGTTATTTTCTCCAGTTTGCGAGGTTTTTTGTTTATGCAACAAACAGTTGAAGCTGCCTCTGCCGGCTATCTGCTGGGAGTGGCTGCAGTGGCGATTGCCCTGCTGCTTGTTTTGATCATGAAGTTCAAGGTGCATGCCTTCGCTTCGCTGATCTTAGTAAGCTTAGTCACCGCTTTAGCCACCGGTATTGAACTTGCCAAAATTGTCCCCACCATGCTTTCAGGCTTCGGCGGGACCTTAGCGTCTGTAGCCATTCTGGTAGGCCTCGGCGCCATGATCGGCAAGATCTTGGAGTACTCCGGCGGCGCTCAGACCCTGGCGGATACCCTGATTCAGACCTTAGGCAAGGAGCGCGCTCCTTTAGCCTTAGGCATCGCCTCTCTGCTGTTCGGCTTCCCGATCTTCTTCGATGCAGGCTTAGTCGTGATGCTGCCGGTTATTTTAACCGTGGCCAAGCGCTTAGGCGGCTCGCTGTTCTTATATGCCATTCCGGCGGTGTCAGCCTTCTCGGTAATGCACGCCTTCCTGCCCCCGCACCCGGGCCCTGTGGCCGCAGGCGGCATCTTAGGCGCCAACATCGGCCATCTGCTGATCACCGGCTTAGTCGTAGGTCTTCCGACCTGGTTCATCTCCGGCTATCTCTACGGTCTGTGGGCCGGCAAGAAGTGGAATGTGGCCGTACCGGATCTGTTTGAGGCTGCCAAGGACGATCGCAGGGATATTAAGCCGCCCAAGTTCAGCACCGTGATTTTTGTGCTGCTCACTCCGATGATCCTCATCTTCGTGAACACCGGCGTATCCACCCTGCAGGCTGCCGGCGTGCTGCCTAAGGACAGCACGGTCTGCGACTTCTTCATGCTGATAGGTCAGACCCCGATCGCCCTGCTGATCACGGTATTATTAGCCGTGCTGATCTTCTGCAAGCCTTTTGGCGGCAAGAAGCTTAACGATCTGTGCGAGCACGCCTTAGGTCCGGTCTGCTCGGTGATCTTAGTTACCGGCGCCGGCGGCATGTTCGGCGGCATCTTAAGATCGTCAGGCATCGGCGACGCCTTAGCCGGCACCTTAAACGATCTGGGCATCCCGGTGATCCTTGCGGCCTTCATTATCTCCGGCTGCCTGCGCATCGCTCAGGGCTCCGCTACCGTGGCCTTAACCACCGCGGCTGCCTTAATTGCTCCGATCGTAGCGACCATGGATTTAAGCTCGGTACAGCTGTGCGCCATTGTAGGCGCCATCTCCGGCGGCTCCATCATCTGCTCGCACTTCAACGACTCCGGCTTCTGGCTGGTTAAGGGTCTGTTCGGTCTTGACGAGAAGCTGACCTTAAAGACCTGGACGGTGATGGAAACTCTGCTCGGTACCACCGGCTTCCTCATCAGCTGCGTGCTGTATGTAATTTTCTAATAGTCCTCACTAAAAAAGTCCTATGCTCGGGGAGGGCGCTGTCCCTCCCCTTTTTCATCGCAGAGTTCACGCTCAAGTGCACTAAAGATGCACTTCAGCCTGCGCTGTGCAGTTCAAAACGGCCATAATGCCCGGCTATGGGGTTAGAATGTACTAGTATGCTAGTTAATTACTGCTGATAAGGAAAAAACTCATGGGGAAACCGCGCGTTACGATGCAGGATATCGCCAACAAGGTCGGCATCACCAAGATGACGGTCTCGCGCTACTTTAACGCGCCCCATAATGTGGCCAAAGCCACCGGCGATAAGATCCGCCAGACAGTAGATTTTCTGGGCTTTGTTCCCAGCCGCGTGCCGGCGATGCTGGCGCAGTCCTCCTCTAAAGCCATCGGGGCAGTGATCCCGTCGTTTTCCAATATGGTCTTTGCCGACGTGATCCGCGGCATCGAAGAAGAGGCGCAGACGCATGACTATACCGTGCTCATCATGCACAGCGGCTATAATATGGAGGCCGAAGAGCGCCAGATAGCCGAGCTGCTCTCGTATCAAATTGACGGCATTATCCTCACAGAGCCGCAGCACACGGATCTCACCCGCCGCCGCCTCAATGCCATGAATGTTCCCTGCGCCGAGACCATGTCGCTGCCCGCGCAGCCCATCGATATGGCCGCAGGACTTGATCACCGCGAGGCCATGTACCGCTGCACTAAGACGCTGCTGGAACAGGGCCGCAGACAGCCGATCTATATCGGCGTGCGCATGGATATCCGCACCTGGCAGCGTCAGGAGGGATACGAGCAGGCCATGCGCGAGTACGGGCTCACGCCCTTTATCATGGACTCCTGCGAGCGCTCCACCTTTACCATGGCCGGATCCCTGATGCGCGAGGCTTTAAAAAGCTGCCCTAAGCTTGATGCCGTGCTCTGCACCAATGATGACGTGGCAGTCGGCACGCTGCTGGCCTGTCAGGCCTTAAAGCTGCGGGTGCCGGAAGATACGGCGATTTTAGGCTATAACGGGCTGAATATCGGCTCTGCCACCGTGCCGCAGCTGTGCTCCATCGCCACACCGCGCGTCGCCATGGGCCGCATGGCGGTGCGTCTGCTGCTTGAAAGATTCAATGCCCAGGAACCTGCGGATGCGTCAGCTGCCGCCCCGCAGCCGCGCAGGATCAAGCTGCCCTACTGCATCACCGGCGGGCAGACCGTGACGGCCGCTGAGCTTGCGGCCCTGCGCGCAGATGCGGATCTGCTGCGCCATGAGCTGACGCCTGACCCCCTGCTGCCTGAGCAGCTGTTTGAAGGCATTGAGCTGCTGTAACAGCGCTTACGCCGCCCCCAAGAGGCCTAAGATCATGTTCTGCTGATTCTGCATGGCCTGCGTCAATATGCTGAGGCTGGCCTGCTGCTGAATCTGCGCGGAAATAAGATTGGACACTTCTTCCGCGTAATCAGTATCGCGAATGCGCGAGCGGGCATCGGCAAGATTGGTCATCATGGTGTCATTGAGCCGCAGCACGCTGTCAAAGCGGTTGGATACCGCCCCCAGCCGCGCCCGCGCGCTGTCCACATTGGCAATAAAGCTGTCAATCTGGGCAAGGGTTGCCTGCGCCATATCCGCAGTGCTGACCGAAAAGCGCCCCGTGCCGCCGTCTATGATGTAGCCCGCATTTCCCTGCGCTCCGACGCCGGCTGCAATGGAGGACAGCGCAAAACCCTGACTTAAATCAATATCGATTGTATCGTAGGCATCCGCCCCGACTTGAATGGAAATCCGGCCCTGTGCATTTAATAACGTGCTCTCACCGTTCACATTGGCAAGGCCGCACAAGATCTTCGCACCGCCGAAGGTGGTGCGGCAGGAGATTCGGGTGATCTCAGCGCACAGCTCCGTCACCTCAGCATTGATGGCAAGGCGATCGGCGGTGGTATTAGTGCCGTTAGCCGACTGAATCGCCAGGGTGCGGATGCGCTGGAGCATATCTGTGATTTCATCGAGCGCGCCTTCAGCGGTATTGGCCAGCGCCTGCCCGTCAGAGGCATTGCGGCTGCCCTGCTTGAGCCCCTCAATTTGGGAGGTCAGGCGATTGGAGATCTGCAGTCCTGCGGGATCATCCTTGGCGCTGTTGATGCGCAGGCCGGAGCTTAAGCGCTGATAGATGGTATTGAGCGCAGAAGTGGCGTTCGACAGCGAGCGGCCGGCACTCATCGCGGCTATATTGGTGATATACAGCGCCATTTCTTTCTCTCTCCAGTGCTGCGGCTTATTAATAATGAGACTGCAGTGCGAATGCACTGAGCGGGTGCCGCTTATCTTATTAACGGCACGCAGGGAGCTGCACTTAAGATCTGATCTTAAGCGGACGAGAAAAAGGTGTAGATGAAGGGACAGACTGCAGCGGGGCAGCCGCAGCTGCCCCGTTTTAAACTTATGCAGATCAAACTGTGACTACGCGCATGCTGTCGGTGTGACCGGACTGGCCCATGGTCACGCCGAAGGCAATCACCACCTTATCGCCGGTCTGCACTAAGCCTTTATCCTGAAGAAACTGTACTGCGGCCTTCAGGACATCGTCATGATTGCTGTACTTGTCGGTGTCCATTAAGAACGGGAATACGCCGCGGTACATATTCATCCAGCGCACAGCCTGCTCGTTGCGCGAGAAGGCGTAAATCGGCAGACCGGAGCGGATACGGGACATTAACAGCGGCAGGCGGCCGGTATCGGTAAAGGCCACTAAGCCGTGAATGCCGCGCAGATGATTGGCCGCGAACATTGAGGAGATGGCCACTGTCTCTTCCGCCGTTTCAAATACGCGCTCAGCGCGATAGCCCGAGCGCTGAATGGACAGCTCGGCACCATGGCAGACTTTGGACATGGCGCGCACGGTCTCCACCGGATAATCGCCGGCCGCAGTTTCGGCCGACAGCATCACGGCATCGGTACCGTCAAGCACCGCATTGGACACGTCCATCACCTCAGCACGGGTCGGCATCGGGCATTTGATCATCGATTCCATCATCTGCGTGGCCGTGATCACTATGCGATCGAGGCCGCGGGCGAAATTGATGAGCTTCTTCTGCACGCTCATTAAGCGCGCATCGCCGATCTCCACGCCCAGATCGCCGCGGGCTACCATCACAGCGTCAGAGGCCAGGATGATGTCGCGCATGGCGTCCTCGCTTTCCACCGCCTCAGCGCGTTCAACCTTAGCCACAATGCGGGCATGGGATCCGGCTGCCTCTAAGAGGCGGCGCGCCTCGCGCAGATCATCGCCGCAGCGCGGGAAGGATACGGCAATGTAGTCAAGACCGAGCTTGGCTGCAGTCACAATGTCGCGCTTGTCCTTTTCAGTAAGTGCCGGAGCAGACAGACCGCCGCCCTGCTTATTGATGCCCTTGGAGTTGGACAGCGGACCGCCTACGATCACGGTGGTATAGATCTCATGACCCTCGACCTTGGTGACGGCTAATTGAATGCGTCCGTCGTCCAAGAGCAGAATATCGCCGGGCTTTAAGTCATGCGGCAGTTCCTTATAGGTAAGTCCCACGCGCTCCTGCGTGCCGCCGCTTAAAGGCAGCTCGGAGTCCAGGATTAAGCTGTCGCCGACATTTAATAAAATGCGCCCTTCTTTAAACGAGCCGATGCGGATCTTCGGGCCCTGCAGATCTCCCATGATGGCCACCGGGCGATCACATTCCTTGGAGACCCGGCGCACCTCGGCAACGCGCTTGGCGTGATCTTCAGCTGAGCCGTGAGAGAAGTTAATGCGCACCACATTTGCGCCGCCCTTGATAATGCCCTCTAAAATGCCCGGGCGATCGGTAGCGGGGCCTAAGGTGGTAACAATCTTAGTTCTGCGTTTTTTAGCCATAACGTATCCTGCTAAGTTAATTTGCGTAAATTTATTTCAGCCTAAGTTTAGCCCATTTGCCGGAGCGCAGAGAGCGGCGCTCATTAAAGTGTGTGAGCGCGATCAAATTTGCAGGCGGGCGCTCATCTGCACAGCAGGAAGCAGGAAGGGATCCCAGCCTCTGGCCCGTAAAAACAAAAACCGCCCAGTCGCTTAAACTGAGCGGTCTTTTTCAGCCGGCGCTGAAATTACAGCGGGCAGCCGATGCGGCGGGCCACCTCTTCATAGGCCTCAATCACGCCGCCTAAGCCCTGACGGAAGCGATCCTTATCGAGCTTCTTGCGGGTTTCCTTGTCCCACAGTCTGCAGCCGTCCGGAGAGAACTCGTCGCCTAAGATGAGCTCGCCGTGATACAGACCGAACTCCAGCTTGTAGTCCACTAAAATGAGACCGGCCTTGTCGAACAGATCCTTTAAGATCTCGTTGATCTTATAGGACAGAGAACGCATCTTATCGATCTGCTCCTGCGTACCCCACTTGAAGGAGATGATGTGGGAGTCATTGACCATGGGGTCATGGAGCTCGTCGTTCTTTAAGAAGAACTCAAAGGTCGGCGGATTTAAATCCAAGCCTTCCTGTACGCCTAAGCGGCGGCAGATGGAGCCGGCGCTGACATTGCGCACCACGCACTCCACCGGAACCATCTCCAGCTTCTTAACTACGCACTCAGTATCGGAGATCAGCTCCTCCACATGCACCGGAATGCCGGCTTCCTCCAGCTTCTTCATAATGAAATAGTTAAAATGGCAGTTGGTGCGGCCCTTGCGCTCTAACTGCTCAATCTTCTTACCGTCAAAAGCAGAGGTGTCGTCACGAAACAGCATGATGTAATGATCAGGATCATTGGTCTCGTAAACCGACTTGGCCTTGCCGCGATAGAGTTCTTTTAATTTTTCCATTTTAAATTCCCGCAAATGTGGAAGTGAAAGAAACCTGCAGGTGAAGGGGTCACCCTCGCCGCGGTGCATATTGTACACGCAATGCCCGTCTTTTTTAAGGGGTTTTTGCCCTCTGCAGACATTAAAAAAGCAGGCCGCAGCCTGCCTTTTTAACAGCTTTTAAGCTCAGCCGGCAAAGGAGGCAAAAGTGCGCGCCAGAGCGGCTGAGAAGCCCGGATACAGTCTTGACACCGCGGTAGAGCGCAGCGGCTTGTCATCCTCATCGTAGAAGGTGATAAAGGTCTTATCGCCGTCAATGGAGACGCGGATGATGTAGGATCCTTCCTCAAGACCGAAATCATCGATGCCCTGACTGCGGAAGAACTCCGGATCGGGCTCGGTGTAATCGGCGTTAATGGAGCTGTGCGAAATGGAGTACTCAGTAATTTCAAAGCCGTAATCGGGCAGCATGTGCCGCAGCACATCCCAAGTCGCCTGATAGGATGCATCCACCACAAAGCAGTCCTGCGCATTGTTGTCGCGATCCAGGGTCACCGTGACCTGCCCCGGATAAGCTTCAGGGGTGGCATCAGCCGCCTGCATGGCCTTGATGATCTGATTGGAAAAACCGGTGGCAAAGCGCTCCTGCTCAGACGGAGTCAAAATGTCTGACAGCGTGCGGCTGGTTCTGAAGGAGAAGATGCCGGTAGTGGCAATGGTCATGGAACCTATCAGTGAGGTCGCAATGCCGATATTGCCCGCCGCATTGCGTCCGATGCGGATGCGGTAGATCTGACGATAGCGCAGAGCATCGGCAGCTGAGGTGGTCAGCGTCAGCGGAGTACCGAATTCATTATAGTCTGCGGCAGCGGTGGTAAGCTCGTAAGCGCCCGGAGTCACTGCACCCACCTGCACATGCATATAATCAAGTACGCGCATCAGGAGAGCCCAGGCTTCAGCCTCATCGGCCACATTCTGCTGATCCTGCGAGTTAAGCCACACAATGCTTTCACCGGCGGCCCATACTGAATGTACGCCGCTGGCCGAGCGCAGCTGCACAATCGGAGCGCGCACGTCCATATCCTCGCCTAAGGGGCCGCGCAACGCAGTCTGCAGCTGCGGCAGCTCCATTCTCTGATCTTTAGCGGGAGTGACCAAACCTGCCGGCACCACCAGCGGATCAGTACCTGCCTTGACGTCGGCATGGTCATAGTAGCCGGTAGGCTCACGCAGCGAAGTATCGACATCGCCTTGATACATCTGCCACCAGTTGCGGACAGTGCTGCAGCCGGAAAGCTGCACTAAGGTCAAAGTTAATGCTGCAGCTAAGGCAGTATGCTTAAGAGCTGACAAAGTCTCTCTCCTTACAAAAACCGTTCAGAGGCTCTAAAAACCATGCTCAATATACCACAAAACCGCGCGCTCCATCCCCTGCGCGGCGCTCACGGACGGGGCGTACCCGCTAAGCGCAGAGAGCTTATCGTCATTTAGGGCATAGCGCCTGTCATGGCCTTTGCGATCGGCCACATGGGTGATCACCGCCTCAAAAGGCTGATCCTTGAGGGCCATGCAGTCAGGATAGCGGGCAGTAAGCTCCGGGCGGGCCTTAAAGATCCGCCTGAGCGTTTGGTACAGCAGTTCTAAAAAGGCAAGATTAGTAAGCTCAGTGCCCCCGCCGACATTGCACACTAAGGCCTGATGGGGCTTAGGCTTCAGCCCCAGCATTAATGCCACCGCCTTGCAGTGATCGTCCACGTAGAGCCAGTCGCGCACCTGCAGCCCATCCCCGTACACCGGAACCGGCTGTCCTGTCAGCAGATGCTGCAGCGCTGAGGGCAGCAGCTTTTCGGGAAATTGATAAGGTCCGTAATTATTGGAGCAGCGCGAAATGGAAGCCTGCAGGCCGTAGGTGCGCGCAAAGGCGCAGACAAAGTGATCGGCAGATGCCTTGGAGGCGGAATACGGCGAGCTGGGATCTAAGGGGCTCTCCTCAGTCCAAGCCGGCGCGTCAGGACTCAGCGTGCCGTATACCTCATCGGTGGAGATCTGATGAAAGCGCCCGCCGTGTCCTTCATCCAGGAAGTACTGACAGCAGGCAGTTAAAAGCGTACACACACCCTCGACATTATTGCGATAGAAAGGGGCGGGATCGGCAATGGATCGGTCCACATGGGTGTGAGCGGCAAAATTGACTACCGTATCGATGCGCTCGCGCTGCAGAATGGAGGCGACCAGAGTCTGATCGCAGATATCGCCGCGGATGAACTTGATGCGCCCGGCATCAATCAGCGGCTGCAAGCGCTCCTTTCTGCCTGCGTAATGCAGAGCATCGAGCACCGTTATAGATAAATTTAAGCCGCCCTGAGGGCGGCAGAGATAATAGAGGAAATTGGTGCCGATAAAGCCGGCCCCTCCAGTAACGAGGAGTGCGGCCATGGCTTAATGCTGCGCCTGCAGCAGAGGCTTCTGCAGATAGTCAAATAAGTTTTGGCTGACCTTGCCCAGCACCTCTTTAATAGATCCCAATTCCGGATCGTAGGCATTGATGTACACCGGATCCTGATCTTCACTGTCGTAATAGCATACCGAGGAGAATACTGCATCCACATCAGTATCCGACAGGGTCAGCGAGCAGCGAAAATCAATATAACGGGTCACTCCGGCCTGAATTAAGATCGGATCACGCATTACCTTGCGGAAATTGATCACGCTCATTGAGCGATCTTCAAGGAAAATGCGCTGCGGCTTCACGCCGGCCTTCACCCAATGCTCAGCCTTATCGTATGCGCGCTCCAGCTGGCTTTCCGAATGATAGGAAAAGGCGACTTCATAATCGCTCCCCGGAGGAGGGGCTAAATTGTCGTCATTCTTTTCAACTTCATCAGTGAAATCGCTCATCTAAAGCTCCTTTTCATCAATGCTGATCTTAATTTTTCTGCTTATTTCTGCAGCGGCAGCGCCGCAGTTTTTATCTCTTACGACTTAACTCTACTAAGCTTAAGCCTTTTTGACAAGGGCAGGCGCAGTTTTTTGTGCCTGAACCTGCCCTGAGCTGCAGTTCACTGCGCTGTTGCCCTTAAAGCTGGGCCTGCGCTTTTCTGGTCTCGCGCAGCGCCACCGTAAGGTTGAACACCGGCTGACCTGCCTTAAAGTCTTTGCTGTCCACGCAGAAGTAGCCCTCGCGCTCGAACTGGAAGGTATCGCCAGGCTGCGCTTCCCCTAAGCTCTTTTCCGCCGCGGCATCCAGGATCACCGTCTTGGAGTCGGGATTGACTACTGAAAGAAAATCCTCGGCAGCTCCCGGATTGGGATCGGTAAAGAGCTTATCTAAAAGATTTACCTGCACGCGCACGCAGTCGGCGGCGTTGACGTAATGGATCACGCCCTTGGGCTTATGGTTTTCTACATTGGCGCCCACAGAATTGGGTACAGCCTCAGCGTGTACCAGGATCACCCTGCCCTCTGCATCCTTTTCACAGGAGAGCGCCTTAATGATATAGCCGTGGCGCAGACGCACTTCAGAGCCCAGCTTTAAGCGCTTGTACTGCTTATTGGCCTCCTCGCGGAAGTCAGCCGCGTCGATATAGATCTCCTTGGACATGGTGATGGTGCGCTCGCCCAGCTCCGGCTTATCGGGATGATTGGGCACCGTAAACTCGCTCTGCGTGACGCCGTCCGCCCCGAAATTATCGATCACCACCTTTAAAGGATGCAGCACGCACATGGCGCGCGGCGCATTGGCATTTAAATCCTCGCGCACGCAGGACTCCAGAGCGCTCATCTCCACGGTGTTTTCCTGCTTGGTGACGCCGATGCGGCGGCAGAACTCGCGGATGGAGGCCGGAGTATAGCCGCGCCGGCGCAGCCCCGAGATGGTGGTAAGGCGCGGATCGTCCCAGCCGTCCACAATGCCCTTTTCCACTAACAGATTGAGCTTGCGCTTGCTGGTCAGCGAATATTCAAGATTAAGGCGGCTCATCTCGTACTGATGCGGACGGGACTTAATGGAGATGTGATCCAGCACCCAGTCGTACAAACGGCGATTGTCCTGGAACTCCAGAGTGCAGATGGAATGAGTAATCCCCTCGATGGCATCGGAGATGCAGTGCGTAAAGTCGTACATCGGATAGATGCACCACTTCTGCCCGGTAAGAGCATGAGCTGCAAAGCGTACGCGGTAGATCACCGGATCGCGCATGCAGATAAAGGGCGATGCCATATCAATTTTAGCGCGCAGGCAGGCGGCGCCTTCAGCAAATTCGCCTTGGCGCATCTTTTCAAATAAGGCGCGATTCTCCTCCACGCTGCGATCGCGGTACGGGCTGCAGCGCCCCGGTTCCTTTAAGGTGCCGCGATACTCCCGGATCTGATCGGGCGATAATTCATCAACGTAGGCCAGTCCCTGATCGATAAGCTCTAAAGCATAGCCGTAAAGCTGGTCAAAATAATCGGAGGAATGCCGGACCGGCTCCTGCCAGTGAAAGCCCAGCCACTGCACATCGCGCTCAATGGAGCGGATGTACTCCATATCCTCTTTGACCGGATTGGTATCGTCAAAGCGCAGATTGCAGGTACCGTGATAATCACGGGCCAGACCGAAATTCAGACAGATGGATTTGGCATGTCCGATATGCAGATAGCCGTTAGGTTCAGGCGGGAAGCGGGTCGCCACGTGATCAGCGCGGCCGGCCTTTAAATCGTCATCGATAATATCAGTAATAAAGTTGCGCGGAATCCGCTCTTGTTCAGCCACGGTATGCTCCCCCTCGAAAAAGCCGTCTGCGGCTTGGCATCAAAACTAAAAAACCGAGGCCGGAAACCGCAGTTCCCGGTCATTTTTTCTGCAGGCGATTGTAGCAAAGGCGCGCGCCGCGCTCAAATACTTCTAATTTAAGCGCGTGAGGGTGGGCAAAGAGCTTTAAATGCAGGCGTTTTTAAAGTATCATAGCCCCCGATTTTGAAAAGTATGGTGCGCTGATATTTTGAGGTTTTGACCATGAGCTTTGAGTCTGAAAAGCAATTCAACGATTTTCAGCATTTTGCCCGCGGCATCCGCCGCAGCGGCGAATTTTCCATCCGTGAATCCGCCCTGCTGGAGCAGTGCGGCACCGCGATGATGGAGCTGCACAACGGCACGCGGCAGCCCGCAGACGATACCGAAAAGACCTTTTTAGAGCAGCTGCACGGCGAAGGCGTGATCACCGATCCTTATGCAAAGGTCTTCAAAAAGTATTTAACCGTGATTAGACCCCGTCATCTGCACCGCTTATGCTCGGTGGGGGACGATGAAATGGGCGGCGGCACTGATTTTTCCGGCAGCTCCAGCAGCGATGAATCTGCCATCGACTAGCGGATTCTGTCCACGCCTGCAGATCAATACCTTGCAGGCAGCTTAATAAATCAGTTCGACTCCGGGAGGCTCAGGCCTCCCGCTGTGTTCTTATCCCCTATTTCACCCATTCCCTGATGCTGTCAAAGACGGCTTCATCCGCGCGGCTGACGGTTCCCCGCGCTCTGAAATTTCCATGATTGCGCAAAGTTGATTTGCCGGCGCAGTGCAGATGGCTGCCTTCTTCTGCATAAAAAGATCCGCGATTTTCAATCAGTGCCAGATCTTCGGTCATGGCCTGCCCGAAAAACTCCAGCAGCTGCTCATTAATCAGGGAGGCCTGATCTTCTAAATACCACAGCGCATTCTCCCCCACGGTGACCTGACGCAGATTGATACAGCGCGATCTGTCATGCTGCGACACCGCACCCAGGATATTTAAATGCCGGCGATTGATCAGCCTGCTGTCCTCAGTCAGGGAGATCTCCGCCTTAGGATCCGCCTCCAGGCTGCCGCGGTTGGTAAGCACCGTCTGTCCATTAAGATTCAAAGCGCTTAATCCCTGCAGCGAGATGCTGCCGCCATTGTCGGCATGAGCGCTGTGCAGCGCCAGCAGGCTGGAATAAAGCCTGATCTGCGCCCTGTTTTCCAGCAGGCCGTACAGCGAGCCTGCGGCGCTGTCAAATTCAAAGAGTCCGCCGTTATGCACCTGCGCTTTGGGAGCTGCCTGCAGCATGGTCTGCGGCCCCAGGTGCAGAGTGCCCTGATTGGTAAGCGCGGCGTCATCGTCGAGGATTAAAGAGCCCTGATCGACGCTCAGTTTTCCGCGCACGGTAAGCGCACCCCCCGGACGCACCCGCAGCTCCTGACCGGTAAAGCTGACATCCGCGCGCCGGCTTAAAATCAAATGGCCGTAAATATCAAGCTGCCCCGTGATCTGCGCCCGCCCGGAGTACTGCAGACAGTCACTCTGCGCAATGACGCCGGGTACCGGCTTCCCGGCCGGAATTTCACGGCACTGTGTGGGGGCGGCTGCAGCCGTTCCTATGCACAGGGCTGAAAGGGCGGCTAAGATCAAGCGGGCAGTTAAGCTAACGATATGCATAATCTCTGCGGTGAAGTATTTGTCAGGCTTTCAGTTTACCCCAAAAATCCTGCCTGCAGACGCGCTCCAGCGCGCACTCTCCAAGGAAAAATGGCGGCCGCGCTCACACAAATGCAGTGCGGATCAAAATTTTACCTGCAGGTATTATTCCTGTGCACTTTTATCCGCGGGCATTGGGATACAATACCGAAAGTTTAGTCAGCAGACATGCAGCCGCGCAGCTGCCCTGTAATTTAAGGAGAGTTATTAATGACCGCATTAACCGGACAGGCCTTAGTAGGCGATATCGGCGGCACCAACGCCCGTTTGGCGCTGTGCAATTTGGAAGACGGCACCTTATCCACCCCCATCATTTACTCCGCATTGGAAAATGACTCGCTGGAAAGCTGCATTTTAAAATTCCGTCAGGAAACCCACAGCGACTTCACCGCAGCCTGCATCGCTATCGCCTGCCCGATCACCGGCGATTACGTCAAGATGACCAATAACCCCTGGGAGTTCTCTCAGTCCCAGTTAAAGTCGGCTGTCGGCCTTGACACCTTAATTGTCATCAATGACTTCACCGCCATGTCGATGTCCGTGCCCTGCCTTGACACTTCCAAGGTGGTTAAGATCGGCGGCGGCGAGCCGGATCCGAACGCCCCGATTGCGGTCTACGGCGCCGGCACCGGCCTGGGCGTTGCCCACTTAGTGCACATCGGCAGCAAGTGGATCTCTCTGCCGGGCGAAGGCGGTCACGTCGATTTAGCTCCGGCCAACATGGCTGAAGATCTGATTTTAATCACCATGCGCGCCCGCATCGGCCACGTGTCCGCTGAGCGCGTACTGTCAGGCCCGGGGCTTGTAAACCTCTACGAAGCCATCGCCATGCGCAATGAGCGCCTTAAGAAGGATATGCATCCGGCTGACGTCACCTCGCAGGCGCTCTCCAATCCGCCGGATCCGGACTGTCTGGAGGCCTTGGAGACTTTCTGCCGTCTGATGGGCCGTTTCGGCGGCAACTTAGCCTTAACCATGGGCACTTTCGGCGGCGTGTATATTGCAGGCGGCGTAGTGCCGCGCTTTATCGAGTTCTTTAAGAACTCGCGCTTCCGCGATGCCTTTGAGGATAAGGGCCGCTTTAAGGGCTATATGCAGCGTATTCCGACCTACGTCATCACCGACACCAAGGCCGGTCTGCGCGGCGCCGGCGCCATGCTGCGTCAGGAATTAGGCGCGGTGCTTTAAGCTGCCCGCCTTTGCTTTACCTTATTTAAAAAGAGCGCTGCCGCACCGGCGGCGCATTTTTTTGGACGCAGCACCCCCTTTCTGCACAAGGCCATATTAAAATCTGCTCAAGTTTGACCCTGCGCCTGCCGATAACAGCGCAGGAGAGTAGATCTTTTAACTTGGCATCAATTTGCGAGGATGACTATGCTGAACGCGCTGACGGATTACAGCCCGAGCTTAAATGGGCTGATGCAGCAGCCTCAGGGATCAAGCGTCGATCCAGCCGGGATCGGCACGCAGCTTCCTGCGGCCGTGCCTGGAGTACAGTCATCCGAGGGGCAGATTACCCGCGACAGTACAGAGCAGCAGCAGGAACGCCAGCAGAACGCGCCCTTTGCCCATCAGCGCAGTCAGGCCTTAACCGGCTTTTTAGGCTTAAACCGTACCGGCGCTCAAAGTGCTGAAGGGGCGCAGGATGAAGATCAAAACGGACCTGAGCTTCCCGGGGAAGAGCAAAGGACTGATCCGCTCGATCCTCAAGCTGCCGGCGAGGAAGATAAAGACACTGACGCGGCCGGCAATGAGCTGAGCGAGGAAGAACAGGCTGAGGTCGATCAGATGAAAGAGCGCGATCAGGAAGTACAGGTGCATGAACAGGCCCATAAAAGCGCCGGCGGCAGTCTGGCCTCAGCTCCCTCCTATTCCTACGAAACCGGACCTGACGGCAAACGCTATATCACTGACGGTGAGGTGCAGATAGATACCTCCAAGGGCTCTGATCCGCAGGAGACCATCGATAAGATGCAGCAGGTGCAGCGCGCCGCCTTAGCCCCCGCCCAGCCGTCCTCGCAGGATCGCAAAGTAGCCGCTGAAGCCTCGCGCATGGAGGCGGAGGCCCGTGCGGAACTGGCCAAACAGAACCGCCCGTCAGGCAGCCGTGAGTCCCAAAAGTCAGAGCAGTCTGCTGAAACTGCGCTGCCCGATCCTGACAGCAGCAAACAGTCCACTTTTGAAGAGCCGCAGCAGCCCTGACGGCGGCTGAGGTTAGACTGCGCTCGCGCAGCGATAGCTGCAAATTTGCAGCACTAAATGCAAATTTTTGCAGTATAAAAATTCCTCTACACTCACCATTCTACATAATTAACTGTTTTTAAACTCTTTATTACACTAAATTCACCTGCGCAAACGTTTGCAAAACTCTTGCAAAGAAAAATGCAATTTTTTGCATAACTTTGCTGTGATGCACCACCGCTTTTCCCGATCCGCCTTTCAGGACAATAAGCCCATCAGCGCTGCAGCTGCTGCGGCGCACGGCGCATCGGCTTTCAGCCGCTGCAAAGTTTAAATTTAGTGTGTGTGATTATTATGAACAGCAAGCTTTTCATGTGGGCGCTGGCTTCTTCCCTGGCTGGTCTGCTCTTCGGCTTTGACACCGTGGTGATCTCCGGTGCCGAGGCCAAAATTCAGGAACTGTGGTCTTTAAGCGGCTCGATGCACGGCCTTGCCATCTCCGCAGCGCTGTGGGGCACCGTGCTGGGCTCCCTCATCGGCGGCATCCCCGCTGCCCGCTGGGGCCGCAAGAAGACCCTAATCTTCAACGGCTTTCTCTTCCTGGCAGGCGCTGCCGGTACCGCCTTGGCCACGGGCGTCTGGACCTTTATCGTGTTCCGCTTCATCGGCGGCCTTGGGATCGGTATTTCCACCATTGCCGCTCCGCTCTTTATCTCCGAAATTTCCCCTGCCAAACACCGCGGCAAGCTCACCGGCCTCTTCCAATTCAACATCGTGCTGGGCATTCTGCTGGCCTACGTGTCGAACACCGTCATCACCATGCTGGCCTCAGAGGAGCTTGCATGGCGCTGGATGCTGGGCATTCAGCTGCTGCCTGCCGTGATCTACACTCTCATGTGCTTTACCCTGCCTGAAAGCCCGCGCTGGCTCATCGTTAACGCCGGCAGGCGTCAGGAAGGCCGCAGCACCTTTGCCTTAATTAACCCGGAGATGAATGAGGCTGAGCTCGATGCTTTAGTGCGCGAGGTTGAGGACAGCGCCGCTGCCGACTCCAGGATGAAGCAGTCTGCCGGAAAATTCTTCAGCCGCCGTCTGCGCTACCCCATTCTCTTTGCCTTCCTGATCGCTGCCTTCAATCAGCTCTCGGGCATCAACATCATTCTGTACTTTGCGCCGCGCCTGCTCGGCCTTGCCGGCATGGAAGATCCGCTCACTGCCGCCATCGCTCTGGGCGTCACCAACCTTATCTTCACCTTCGTCGGCCTGCGCTTAATCGACCTTTTAGGGCGCAGATCGCTCCTGCTTATCGGCTGCTGCGGCTATATCGTGTCGCTTGCCGTCTGCACCTTTGCCTTCTTTAACTTCTCTGAGCTCAAAGTGGTTTCCGCCGCTATCGATGCCGACACTGCCGCCCAGCAGATTGTCCGTATCGAAAACGGTCAGGGCTATTTCACGCAGGAAGATAAAGATGCAGCCTATATGAACTACGACGCCGCCCGCGAAGCGCTGACCGTCATCGCCGTACCGGGCAATTATTCCGGTCAGGCAGTGACCTTTGCTCCGGAGGCGACTGCCGGTGAAGTCAGCGCCGCCGCACAGCAGGTCAAGCATATCGCCTCGGCTGACTTAGGCATGGTCTCAAGCCTGGTGCTCATCTGCATGATCGTCTTCATCGCCGCTCATGCCGTGGGCTCGGGCACCATCATCTGGGTGTTCATCTCGGAGATCTTCCCGACCGATCAGCGCGCTGCCGGTCAGTCCTTAGGCTCCTTCACTCACTGGTTCTTTGCCGCCGCCTTAACCCTGCTCTTCCCGATCGCCATCGCCAAGTTCGATACCGGGTTCATGTTCGGCTTCTTCTGCTTCATGATGATCCTGCAGCTCTTGTGGGCCAAGTTCATGATGCCGGAAACCAAGGGCAAGACCTTAGAGCAGTTAGGCCGCGAGCTTTCCTCTAATTAATCCTTAGATCCTCAAGCTGTGAAGCCGCCTCCATAGGCGGCTTTTCCGCTCATCACCACTGCAGTCTGAGCACAAGGTCTGCGCCCGCGGCGTGCAGGGAGACTTTGTCCTTCAAGGAAAGACCCGGCTAACAGCCGCTGTGCACCCAATTAACGCACAGATCAGCCAACCGCGGATATATGCGGCCCTGTGGTATAATGCACCCCGTTTTTTGTGCGCCAAATCGCACTGTTTTAATGCACATTGGACACTGCTTTAAAGGAAAAGGTCTATGGAACCGTATTACGCCGGCGCGTTATCCGTGCTGCCGCCTGTGATCGCCGTGGTGCTCGCCTTAGTCACCAAGGAAGTGTTTTCTTCCTTAATCATCGGCATTCTCACCGGCACCTGCATTTACTCCTTCGGCATGGGTGAATCCCTGCCCTTGATCCGCACCGTGGAGCATACCTTCACCTTAATGGTCGATAAGGTAGATTTCAGCATCATCCTGTTCTGCTCGCTATTGGGCTCCCTGGTGTACGTCATCGCCATGGCCGGCGGCTCCCGCGCCTACGGCAAGTGGGCGGCCACCAAGATTAAGGGCCGCAAGAGCGCCATGCTGGCCACCTCAGGCTTGGGCATCATCATCTTCATCGATGACTACTTCAACTGCCTGACCGTAGGCACCGTGATGCGTCCAGTGACCGATGCCTATAAGATCTCGCGCGCCAAACTGGCCTACATCATCGACTCCACCGCAGCTCCTATCTGCATCATCGCTCCGATTTCCTCGTGGGCTGCTGCTGTGGGCTCCAACATCAAGGCCACCGGCGCCTTTGAGAGCGAGATGGATGCCTTTATCGCCACCATTCCGTGGAACTTCTATGCCTTAATGTCCATCATCATGGTGATGATGATCGCCATCGGCAACTTCGACTTCGGTCCGATGCGCCGCGCTGACATCGCCGCCGCCCGCGGTGAGGAAGTGCGCGAGAATGCTTCCACCGACAGTGAAGAGATGACCGTGCACGCTGACGGCGGCGTGCTGGACATGGTGATCCCGATCGTGTCCTTAATTATCTTCTGCACCCTGTCCCTGCTCTATGTGGGCGGCTATTGGGGCGACGATCCGGCATACCACAGCATCGGCGCGGCTTTCGGCAACACTTCGGCAGGTCCGGCCTTAGTCTTAGGCTCCTTTGCTGCTTTAGTGGTAGCCTTAATTCAGTTCGTGGGCAGACGTCTTTTAGATTTAAAGACCTTCATGCAGGGCGTGCTGCGCGGCGTGCAGGCCATGATCCCGGCCAATATGATCTTAGTCTTAGCCTGGACCATTTCCGGCGTGTGCCGCGATCTGCTGCAGACTCAGGTCTTCATCTCAACCTTAGTGCAGAATGACGCGGGCTTGGTGGGCAATCTGCTGCCGGCCGTGCTCTTTATGATCGCCTGCTTCTTATCCTTCTCCACCGGCACTGCTTGGGGCACTTTCGGCATCTTAATCCCCATCGTGGTTTCCGTGGCGCAGGCAATCGATCCTACCGGATCCTTAATCATCATTGCCCTGTCGGCCACTCTGGCAGGTTCGGTCTTCGGCGATCACTGCTCGCCCATTTCCGATACCACCATTCTGTCCAGCGCAGGATCGGGGTGCATGCACATTGAGCACGTCTCCACGCAGCTGCCTTACGCCTGCTTAATTGCCGGCGCTTCGCTGTGCGGATACTTAGTGGCAGGCTTTACACAAAACCTCGCCATCTCCTTAATTACAGCCGCCGTGGTCTTAGTCGGCGCCTTAACCTTCCTGCACATGCGCAATATAAAGCGTGAGAGTATTGAAGATCATCTAAAGGCCTCAGCCGCCAAATAACGGCCGGCCGGTGCCGCAAGGCACTGCATGCAGCAGCGGCAGGCGCGAGCCTGCCGTCTGCTTTCTACAGGTTCAATAAGAACAACTCGACACATTTGTCTAAGATTTCACATGTTTGAACTGCGTCAATCCCTGCTCTTATTTATCACCGCGACCATCTGGGGCTCGGGCTTTATCGGTCAGAGCATCGGCATGGATCACGTCTCCCCCTTTGCCTTTACCTTTTTCCGCACTCTTATCGGTGCTTTAGTGCTGCTGCCGGTGATCTGGGGATTAAAAAAGCAGGCTGCCGCCAAGGGCAAATCCCTGCGCAGAGCTGACAGACGCACCTTTTTCTTAGGCTCTTTCTGCTGCGGCGCCTGCTTAATTGCAGCTGAGAGCTTTCAGCAGTTCGGTCTGGTCTGGACTGAGGCCTCTAAGGCAGGCTTCATCACCTCGATGTACATCATTTTTGTGCCGCTCATCTCCTGGTTTATGGGCAAGCGTCCCAACCTTTTGATCTTAATCGGCGTGCTGCTCTCAGCAGTCGGCCTCTATCTTTTGTGCATTGACCCAAATAAGAGCTTTCAGCTGCAGACCGGCGACGCCCTGATTTTGATCTGCGCCGTGGTCTTTGCCTTTCACATTCTGGTGATCGCCTATTACGTCGAGCGCATTGACGGCGTGGAGCTCTCCTGCGGGCAGTTCCTGGTGGCCTCCTTCTTAGGCCTGGTGCTGATGCTCATTTTTGACCATAACCTTACCTGGGAGAATTTCAAGGCGGCGCTCCCGGCCATGCTCTGGTGCGGCATTATGTCCAACGGCGTGGCCTATACCCTGCAGATTGTGGGACAGCGCGGCATCAACCCGACCATCGCCACCATTATTCTGTCGATGGAGTCTGTGATGGCGGTGTTCTTCGGCTGGCTCATCTTGGATGAAAGTCTGAGTGTCAGACAGTACATTGGCTGCGCCGTGATGTTTGCCGCCGTGATCATTGCGCAGTTAAATCCGCGCATTTTCCTGCGCGAAAAATAAGGCGCGCCCTTAGTCCAAACCTTTTTAAAATACCGCTTAAGGCTTAAAATAAGCGCACTTAAGCGCCGCAGCCGGCGCTGCGCATTGGCCCCCGGCTCCAGCTGATAAATGCTGAAAACAGTTGCTGCAGCCGCTATTGAGGAAAAAATACTAAAGTTATGAACCAGCGTTCCATGTTAGTGACCTCCGCTCTGCCCTACGCCAACGGTCCGATTCATTTAGGGCACATGCTTGAGCATATTCAGTCTGACATCTTTGTGCGCTTTGAGCGCGCCATGGGCCATGAGGTCTACTACGTCTGCGCCGATGACTGCCACGGCACTCCGGTGATGATTAAGGCCCAGTCGCAGGGCAAAACCCCGGAACAGTTAATTGAAGAAGTTGGCGTCAGCCACCGCGCCGACATGCAGGGATTTTTAATCAATTACGATAATTACTATCGCACCCACTCGCCGGAAAATCAGGCTTTCTCGACGGAGATCTATAAGAAGCTGCGCGAGCGCGGCTTTATCTTCACCAAGACCATTTCGCAGCTCTACGATCCGGTCAAGGAAATGTTCCTCCCCGATCGCTTCGTCAAGGGCACCTGCCCGCGCTGCGGCGCTAAGGATCAGTACGGCGACAACTGCGAAGTGTGCTCGGCCACCTACGATCCCACTGAACTGAAGGATCCGTACTCCACCGTCTCCGGCGCGACCCCGGTGCTGCGCGAGAGCGAGCATTATTTCTTTGATCTGCCCAAGTTCACTGACTTCCTGCACTCCTACGTCAAAGACGTACTCCCTAAGGAGATGGCCAATAAGCTCGAAGAGTGGTTTGCCCAGGGCTTAAAGCCGTGGGATTTATCGCGCGACGCTCCGTATTTCGGCTTTCCGATCCCGGATGCCGACAACAAGTTCTTCTACGTGTGGCTCGATGCCCCGATCGGCTACATGGCCTCCTTTAAGAACTTCTGCGATAAAAAGGGCGTCGATTTTGACGCTTTCTGGAAGGAAGACTCGGACAAGGAGCTTTATCACTTCATCGGCAAGGATATTCTCTACTTCCACTCCCTGTTCTGGCCGGCCACGCTGAAGGGCTCCGATCACCGTCTGCCCACCAAGATCTTCGTACACGGCTATGTAACCGTAAACGGCGCAAAGATGTCCAAGTCCAAGGGCACCTTCATCAAGGCGGCAACCTACTTAAAGCACTTAAAGCCCGAGTGCCTGCGCTACTACTTTGCCTCCAAGATGAACAATCAGGCTGTGGACTTAGACTTAGCGCTCGATGACTTTATTGCCAAGGTAAACTCGGACATCGTCGGCAAGGTGGTGAACTTAGCCTCGCGCAGCGCAGGCTTTATCAACAAGCGCTTTGGCGGCAAACTGAGCTCAAAGGTCTATAATCCGGAGCTGACCGCTGAATTCGCCGCCGCCCTGCCGGAGATCGCAAAAGCCTACGACGAGCGCAATTACGCGGACGCCGTGCGCACCATCATGAGCCTTGCGGATGAGGCCAACCGCTTCGTGGACGCTGAGGCCCCGTGGACTTTAGCCAAGGATCCGGCCAATGACGAGAAGCTGCAGGCCGTATGCACGCAGGCCTTAAACTGCTTTAAGGCTTTAATCACCTATTTATCGCCAATCCTGCCGGAAATTGCGGCGCACAGCGCCGAGTTCCTAAACTGTGAACTCAAATTCAACGCGGCCGGCACGCCGCTCCTTGACCATCAGATCAACACCTTCAAGCCGCTGTTTGCCCGCATTGACCCGAAGGACGTAGAGGCCATGGTTGAGGACAGCAAACAGGACTTAAAGGAAGCGCAGGGCGCACAGAAGTCCGACGCCAAGGCGGCACAGCCTGCAGCTCCGAGTGCTGCAGCTGAGGGCGCATATGTACCGCTGGCCCCGGAAATTACCATCGATGATTTCTTAAAGCTTGATCTGCGCGTAGCGCAGGTCATCAAGGCCGAAGAAGTGCCTGAGGCGCGCAAGCTGTTGCGCCTGGAGCTGGATCTGGGCTTTGAGAAGCGTCAGGTCTTTGCCGGCATTAAGAAGGCCTACGATCCGGCCTCTCTCATCGGCCGCAAAGTCATCGTCGCAGCTAACTTAAAGGCCCGTCAGATGAAGTTCGGCCTGTCGCAGGGCATGGTCATGGCTGCAGGCGAGGGGGGCAGCGACATCTTCCTGCTCTCGGTGGACGATCCGGCGCCTTTAGGCAGCAAGGTCCACTAAGACAAAAAGCCTAAGCCCAAAGCCCGCCGCCGTGCGGGCTTTACATTTCCCTTCCCGCGCAGACTCAAGCCCTTATTAACATGTAGAGCCCCATACTGCAGAGCGCCGCTGCCTTGATCATTTAAAGCTTTCAGCTACAATGTGCGCAGCTTTTACCGCAATGAAGACTTATCCGGCATCCCGCGGAAGAATGAAAAACACTGCTGCCGCGCGAAATGACAATCATCTCCTGAAACTTTAAGCATTGCAGACGAGGTTTGTGTGACTGAACAGCCAAGCTCTAATCCTGCCGCATCCGCGGCCTCTGAAATCGTGCCCTCCCGCGGCACCGAGCTCAAGCGCACTCTGCGCCTCTTTGCCCCGATTTTCTTAGGCCAGATAGCCCAGACCTCCATGGGCGTGGTAGATACTGTCATGGCCGGCGCGGCCGGAACGGAGCAGTTATCCGGCGTGGCCATTGCCGGATCCTTTTTCTGGCCGGTAATGCTCTTTGTGATCGGCCTGTGCTTTGCGATCTCGCCGATTACTGCCCAGCTGCGCGGCGCCGGCAAAAAGGATCACATCCCCGAGAGCCTGCATACTGCCGCCGTGATCTGCCTGACCGCCTCTGTCGCTGTGGGCGCGCTGATCTTTGCAGCTCCTATGCTCTACTCCCTGGTGCCGGGCATTAATGCCGAAATGGTCCGCGTAGCCACCGGCTATCTTTATGCCATCGCCTTGGGCATGCCGGGCTTTGCCCTTTTTAACATTCTGCGCGCCTATTCTGAAGGCTTGGGCAATACCATGCCGACCTTGATCTTCGGCTTCACCGCGCTGATCCTTAATATTCCTTTAAATTACATCTTCATTTTCGGCAAGCTGGGGATGCCCGCCTTAGGCGGCATCGGCTGCGGCGTGGCCACCACCGTCACTATCTATATTGCAGCCTTCCTCTTTTTAATCTACGTGCAGCGCCATCCCTTCTACCGCGACTGCCGTATTTTCCGCAGGGTTTATCCCATCACCGTTCCTCATGTAAAGGGCTTTCTGCATTTGGGCATTCCGCTGGCTCTAAGCGCCATGATCGAAGTGGCCTGCTTCTCCTTAGTGTCCTTTCTGCTCACGCCCTTTGGCCCCATCGTGGTGGCAGCGCACTCCATTGCCATGAATCTGTCCGGTCTGCTCTTCATGTTCCCGCTGTCCCTGTCAAGCGCCGTTACCATCCGCGTCGGCGAGGCCATGGGAGCTCTGCATTGGAACCGGGCGCGCCGCTCGATGTACGCCTCCTTCATGCTGGGAGCAATTTTTGTGATCTTCAACTGTACCTTAGTGCTGCTGCTGCGCCATCAGATCATCGGACTTTATACCGACTCGACTGAGGTGCGGCTCCTGGCTGAGAGTCTGGTGCTCCTGTGCGTGTTCTATCAGCTCCCGGACAGCATTCAGGTCTTAGCCATCGGCATACTGCGCGGCTTTAAGGATTCGCACACCATCTTTGCGGTGACCATCGGCGCCTACTGGCTGGTGGGCATGCCTTTGGGATTTTCGCTGGCCTACGGCTACATTACCGGCACGCCGTGGGCTGCGCAGGGCTTCTGGTACGGCTTTATCGCCGCCCTGGCCACCTGCGCTGCCATCTACTGCTGCCGTTTGTACTTCTTATTCCGCCATCGCCAGATCCCCAAGGCCATGCGGCTGTCGATGTAGGCGGGCAATGGGCTCAGGCCGATTAGTGCTGACGGCGGCTGCGCAGCGCCGTCAGCTTAAGGCAGCAGTCTTCAGATGAACCCTTAGAATAAACTTGACTGCCCGGACGGCGCAGTTGCGTAATTTCTGACCAGCACCTCTTCCACCGGTCCGCGTTTGGCCCCCACAGAGTTTACAAGGCGCTTGGCATGTACGATATGACAGCTGTAGTCCTGATACAGCTCCTGGATAAAGGGCGTGGCAGCATTGGAGAGCAGGAACTTAATGCCGCGGGCAGTCAGATCATCGCAGCACTGCTTCAAGCGCAGCTGATCCGCGCGGTCAAACCCGGTTTTGCTGTAGCTGGTAAAGGCATGCTCCTTCACCTGATCGTAAGGCGGATCTAAATAGACAAAGCTCCCCGGCTCCAGCCGCTTCAGGAAGTCTGCAAAGTCCTCATGGCTGAACTGCACCTGTGCGCGATTAAAAAACTCGCTGACCGCCCGCAGAAGCGGCGCATTGACAATGTTCGGGTTAACGTAGCGCCCGTATGGACTGTTGAAATAGCCCTTGGAGTTGACGCGGTGAAGCCCGTTATAGCAGGTGCGGTTTAAGTACATAAACCGCGCCGCCTTCTGCACGGGTGATAAGCGCTCAAAGGCTGCAGCATCGCGATCCCATGATCGCACTTCATAAAAATGCTCCTCTGTATGCGCATTTTTATGCTCTTCCAAAGCGGTGATCAGCCCCTCCACGTCATTCTTGATGACTTGATAGAGCTCGATGATATCAGCATTGAGATCGTTGACCATGGCTCGATGCGGCTCTAAGGCATACAAAAGCGCCCCGCCGCCTAAAAATGCCTCGCAGTAGCAGGACATGTCGCGAGGCAGCAGCGGCAGGATCTCCGGCAGGAGCTGACGCTTGCCGCCGACCCATTTAACAATAGGCGCAAGTTTAGGCTGTTCAGGCATAACATTCCCTCTGTAAATACAGCACCCCATTAATCTGCAGGGCAGCAAGTCTTATTAACTCTTCATGCCGAACCGGCAGGCGCCTAATTATACCCGCTCTTGTCCCGGCAGCCCGCCTTTTTGCTATTATCCAACGAGCTCTTGACTGAACCTGCCATTAACCAGGATTTGCGAGGATTAAAGATCTTGATAAAAACCGTATTTATTACCGGCGGCTCTACCGGCATCGGCCGGGCCGCAGTGTGCAAGTTTATCGCTGAAGGCTGGAATGTCGGCTTTATGGACTGCAATGCCGACGCGGCTGCAGAGCTTTCGGCAGAGCTTAACAGCGACAAGCTGCTCTTTGTGCCGGGCGATATTAAAAAGCACACGGATATTAAAAATGCCGTCGCTAAAACCGCGGCCACATTTGGACAGATCAACTCCCTCTTTTCCAATGCCGGCATCCATCACGCAAACACCGTACTCGATATCACGGATGAAGAGCTCGATTTAATCATCCACACCAATATCTACGGCACCGTCAATGCCCTGCGCACCTGCGTGCCTTACCTGATTGAAGCAGGCGGCGGCTCCATTGTGCTCAATGCCTCCGATCAGGTCTTTGTCGGCAAGGCCCACAGCTTTATCTACGGCCTCACCAAGGGAGCCTTAGGCCAGATCACCAAGTCCTTATCTATAGACTTAGGCCCCTACAACATCCGCGTCAACGCCGTCTGCCCCGGCACCATTCATACCCCCTTGGTGGACAATCTGTTCGACAAATTCTCGGCTCAGACCCACAAAAGCATTGAGGAATACTGGAAAGAGGAAAATGCCCTCTTTGCCCGCGGCTCCGTCGGTACTCCCGAGGAAGTGGCGGAGCTGGTGTATTTCTTAGCCTCAGATAAGGCCGGCTTCTGTACCGGCGGCCATTACTTAATTGACGGCGGCTTAGTTGCCGGCAAATAAACTGCAGGCGGCAGCTGCACGCGGATCGATGATCATCAGAGATCGGGCAGAAAAGCAGAGTTTCCCGCGCTCAGCTTCGCCATGTTTGCCCATGCGCTCCAGCTGCAGCTGAATTTTTTGCGAGGCAGCGCACATTTTCAGTAAATCGCGCTACAATTAGCGCTCAGCGCCAAGCGGCGGCAGCAGCGCCAATTTCCAGCAAAGCGCTGTTACTGCTGAATTATTACTATTATTAACGCTGATTAATCTGAGTGAAGCCATGGCAACCGCAGTTGTATATTTCTCACGCGCCGGTCAAAACTACATCGCCGGAGAAATTCAGGATTTAAAAGAGGGCAATACCTACGTGGCAGCCCGCAAAATCGCCCTGCATCTGCACTCCCTGTTTTTTGAACTCAAACCAGTCGATCCCTATCCTGTCGATTATCATGAGTGTACGGAGCGTGCCCAGCGCGAGCTTGAGCGTCAGGACCGTCCGGCCTTAGCTGACGATCTTGATATCTCCGGCATTGATACCGTGGTGCTGTGCTATCCCTGCTGGTTTGACACCTTCCCGCGCGCGGTAGCCACTTTCCTGGAGCTGCACAGCTTTGCCGGCAAAACCATTATCCCGGTCTGCACCCATGAGGGCTCGGGCATGGGACACAGCGAAAGCGAATTAAAGAAAATGTGCCCAAAGTCTGAAATCAAGCGCGGACTGGCCATCCGCGGCAGCCAATGCCATGAATGCGACGCTGCCATTGCCAAGTATTTTGACTGACAGTTCCTCGTCAGCTGTTCTTTGCCCTAAAATAACAGAGCGCCAGGCCGGAAAAAAGCACAGAGTTAAGTCATTGATTTTCAGGAGAGCAGCATGACCGATGAAGTACATACCGCAGCAGCTTCTGACTGCCCCTTCTGCAGTTTATCCGATCGCAAAATCTTATTTCAAAACGACTATGCCTGCGCCTTTTATGACGCTTTTCCGGTTTCCCCGGGTCATCTGCTGATCGTGCCCTTTCGTCACGTTTCGTCTTTTTTCGAGCTGACTCTGCCTGAAAGGCAGGCCATTGACAGTCTCATCATTAAGGCCAAGGACTTTTTAGACATTAAATTTCACCCCGACGGCTACAACCTGGGAGTCAACGTCAATAAAAGCGCCGGGCAGTCCGTAATGCACGTCCATGTGCACGTCATTCCGCGCTATCAGGGTGATACTCCAGCCCCCAAGGGCGGCGTACGCGGGGTCATTGCCGAAAAGCAGAGCTATTAGCTGATCTGCCCCCTAATCCTGATACATCACCGGCCGGCCTTTATACCCCTCAGGCAGCGGCGGCGGCTCGGGTGTGGGCTTCTGCCCGGTGAACTCGTATAGTCTGGCGCCGGTGGACGGTTGACTCTGCACCACAATGCCGCCGATGCTGGGCACTATCAAATACTTGCCGTCTATCTGATAGATCTTGGGATCGATAAGCTGCGCAGCCTTCCCCTTATAATATTTGACGCCATGCTCCTGCCCGTCATGATAGGCCCGGGCCTCAGCTGCCCCCTGCGAGATCTCAATATCCCCAAAGATGATGCGCCAGGCAAGTTCGGTCGCCTGCTGCACGATCAGGCGCGGATCTTCACCTAAGGACAGCGCCTGCAGCACCTGCGCCGCAGTCTCTGAGCCTAACATGCCCTCATCGTAAAGCATCACTAAGGCCCCGTCCTTATCGACGGCAGTCCCCAGCCCGGCCGCCTTCATCAGGGCAAACATCACGGCCCCGGAGCTGTCATTGCCCTTAAAGGCGGCCGAAAACCAATTGAGCGCCCGATCGATCCCCGCCCCGTGCGGATCATCATGCAGCGCTAAAAAGCCTAAGATCACGTCCGCAGGCTTATAGCCCAGAATGCTGGCCTGCCGCAGCAGCGTCACCGCATTCTCGCGCGCCTGAGACAGAGGATCGCGCGCGCCGTCCTCGCGCAGGCCAATCAGCCCCAAGGCATAATAAGCCACCGGATCGCCCCAGGCTGCAGCCTGCTTGTATAGCTCCAAGGCCTTAGCCCGGTCAGGCTCCACCGCATAACCGTGCCAGTAGGCTCCGGCAAGGCGCGTCGCCGCCTCTTTAATCTGATGCTCCAGAGCCAGCTGCCACATCGATACGGCCTCGACAGCATTGACCGTCAGCCCGTCGCCTAAAAAGAGAATGTCGCCCAGGTGCAGATAGCAGTCAGGGCTGTTGTGATCGAGACCTGCCAAAACCAAATCCAGATAATCCTGATGCTCGCGCGCCAGGGGAAGCGCGCGGCCGATGCAGTCTGCCACCAGCAGATTGCGCCCCTCGTAGGAGCTTGATTCACTCTCAGCCTTTTGATTGAAGTAGGACACTGCAGCAGTCGCGCCGGTGACCTTGCCGTAGCCCAGCAGGGCCAGATCTCCCATCACCTCTAAAACCTCACGGCTGCCCTTGGCGGCGGCCTCCGAGGCCGCAGTATAGGACTTTTCATAATTGCCGCGGCAGCACTCCAGCCAGGCGGAAAACTCCGCCGCCGTCAGTGAGCCGCTGCTGCTGGCCTGTGACAGGAGCAGGGATGCGCGCGGGTAATTGCGCTCCGCGATCGCCTCCAGCCCTAAATACAAAGTGCTGCTGCGCTGCTCTTCAAAGTAGGTCAGGGTGCCGTAGCCGATAGCCCCTAAGGCGCCGATCACCGTGATGACGCCCAGCATCACCAGGGCTTTAATTTTGAAGGACGCGCCTTTAAACGCCTCAAGGATTAACATGCTCTGCTCCTGCATCCGGTACCGGCAGCTCTAAAGCGCGGTTAATCTTATAAGGATCGCGCGACAGCTCTACCACTGCACGAGCGGCGTTATAGCGCTGCGCCTGGGTTAAGTCATCTGAGCGCAGCTGCCTGTCAGCCATAGCCTCTTCCGTGATCATGGAGGCATCGATGCCGGCGTCAGTGTAGAGCTTGCGCAGCACCGCCGCCCGCTGTTTGGCCAGCTCCAAATTCTCATCGCGGCTCTGGCGCTCAAAGGCAAAGGTGCGCACCGCAATGCGGTTTATCGCTTCATCAAGCTTAATATAGGCAATCTGGCGGCGCACCGTATTCATCGCCTCCGGGGTTAAAGTGGTCTCACCGGGAACAAAATGCAGCGCTGCCATCTGCACGTCCTGAAAGCCGTAGTCAAGCAGTCCATGCTGACAGCGCATGAACTCATCAAAAGGCTTAGTAAAGCCCAGGGGACTTAATACCGGCACTACGGTCTCCCCTTCAAGGCGCTTGGTGTCAGTAAAGGGCAGCATCACCTGATTGCCTCTGGCCAGCGCGCTTAAGATGCGCCAGGATACCGTCTGCCCGAAGAAAGGATTAAAGCCGTTATAGAGTTTGATGCGCCCGAGCTCCTGCTCCTCCCCGCCGTATTTCCATGCCGGCGGAGCGGACAGCACGCGCATCTGTGAGTCCGTGCTGATGTCGATCATCGGAAAGAGCTCTAAAGACAATTGCCGCTGCGCTCCGGAGAGCAGAGTGAAATCCGCCCGGCCGTACTCAGGGAAGGCATAGGAGAGCACGCAGGAGATAGGCGAGCTCTGCACCGACCATAATTGATGCGCGCTCTGATCTAAGGGCGCTTCAAAGCGCACCTGCGCTGACGCCGGCAGCGCCGCCATGATGACGGCTGCCGCCAGCGTACCTGCCCATGAAATCATTCTGCTGCTGCGCATATCTGTCTCCTGAGAGCTTTACTGCTGCTTAAGACTGTCCTGATGCCGGAGAAATGACGCCTCCGGCGCGTAAGTCTTTTTACAGCATAAAAGCAAAATACATGCCTGATCTTTCTTTTCAACCGGCCCCGTCTGCTCCTAAAGCGGGCATCAGCGCACCGAAAGCTGAAAAACCTCATCGCTCACTGCTTAAAGGTTTACAATGAGCGCAGCTTAAAAGAACCATCTATCATGCGTGAACTTAAATATCAAATCCAGGATCCGCGCGGACTGCATGTCCTGCCCTTAGGGGCCTTAGTCAAAATGCTGTGCTCCTGCGCCTCGCAGGTCGAGTTCCGCTGCGCCGAAGGCAGCTTTAACGGCAAGGATCTGCCGGCCATGCTGCACCTGGCCTTAAGACGCGGCGATAAATTCTCCATCCGCTTTAACGGCTCCGACGAAGAGCAGTCCTGCGCTAAAACCGCGAACTTTCTGCATCTGCTGCTCTAAGAGCGGCGGCTGAGCTTAAGCCCACCGCTGCGCTGGTCTAAGTTAAACCGCTGCAGCGAAGGCCTGCAGCTGCCCTTATTCCTGCTCTTTTAAGGATGCAAACTCAGAGGCAGCCTCCTCCTCGGAGGTCTTGACGCCCAAAGCCTGCAGGATCACCGGCAGCGGGATGCGCTCTAAATCCAGGCGTCTGCACGCGCCGTACGCGCCTTCAGCAAGGCTTCTGTAGAAGAAGGCTTCCTCTTCAGTTAAGGCGCTTAAATTGCCGCTGAAGCTGGTGTTGTCATCATCAGTCCAGAGATCGCGCGCGGCAAAGAATATATCTTCCTTTAAGATCATATTCTCCAGGGCCGGCAGATAAAGTCTTAAATTGTGCAGCAGCGCAAAGGAGCGCTTGTCGATGCTGCCGACATACTGACAGCGGGCATTGGCCACCCAGGAGATCCCCGCCACGGCTCCGACATGGGAGGTCGGCGTAATGATCGCCACTGCCCCCGGGATATCCGGCAGTGACAGCGCGGTCTGTATATCGTCAATGAAGATCACGCGATGCGGCTTTAAATTCAGCTTCTCTAAATCATTGACATCAGAGGCCAGAAAAGACAGTCCGCCGGTGCGCCCGCGCAGCACATGATCGAGGATGCGCATGGTCACCAGCTGAGGCGGCGGCTGCAGGCCCAGCTGCAGCAGGTCAAAGCGGCGCGGATCGAGCTTTAAGGGCGTGCGCAGGAAATCGAGCAGCAGATGACGGTGGATTTCAAACCAGCGGGTATCCACGCCGCGCACCGGGATCTGACGGATGAAGGCATGACTGTCCGGATGCGCAATAAGCCACTTGGACACCGCTAAGAATCTGCCGAAATCGTCCTCCGCTAAATTGGAGAGCGCCGCAATGATCTCAATGGCGCTGTCTATAAGCTCCGGGCACTCTTTCTTCACGGTATCGAGCTTGGAAATGGCGGAATGATACTCGACCAAATGTCCGGCCCATGAGGCCAGATCCGCTAAGGTATCAAACACTAAGTGAATCGGCACCTGCAGCGTACCGAGCTCCGGGTAGGCTTTAGCTAAAAACTCGACATGACCCGCCGGGACCGGCTGCTGCCAATCCTCACAGAATTTCTTAAAGGCCTCTTTATCAGCGGCCACGTCCTCATCGCGCGTCGGAGCCCCTAAATACAGATTTAACGGAAAGCCCTGCGGCTCGCCGGAACCCTGCTGCACGTGCTCGCGCAGCCACTTGGTGATATGAGAGCTGTAGTACTGATTAGTCTCGGTCCTGATCTGATTACGGGTTTTCACCATTCACTCCTTAGCCCGGCAGATCATCTGTCGGGAGCGTATGCAATGCCTTTATGCGCGCAGGCAGGAGGCCTGCAGCAAATTAAATTCTTTATCTGCAGCTGATTATAAATGAGGCCAAAGCAAAAAGCTGTGCGGCGGATTCAGGATTGCGCAATTTGCCCATACGCGGCGCAGCAGGTAAGGGGCAGATCTGCTATAAAGTAGATGATTCATTCTGGACACTAAGTTGTGCCGGCATTTTGCGCACGACTCATGGAAATCCTTTCCTGGCCGGAACGATTGGTCATGTAATCGTGCTGGTGCACTGCATACTGCCTTGGTTAAATGTCTGGCCTTCCTTATTGCCGGGTATGTAGGCGGCAAGTATCGAGGCGCTTATTTACAGGAACAGAAACAAAAACATGAGGACAGCAAATCAGCGCACGAATAAAAACGAATTCTGAGTTTTAGGCATCTTCAGATCTCCTTGCGCCCTTAACCGGATGCCCCTGCTTGACCGCGCTTAAGGCCGACGGGCTGAGCTTTTTGGCCTTTAGCAGCTTGCGGCGTTCTTTAAAAAAGCGCTGCAGCATGGCCGCACACTCCGGATACAGCACCCCGCCTTTGACCTCAATGCGATGATTGTGTCTTTTATCGCCCATTAAGGCAAACATCGATCCGCAGGCTCCGGTCTTAGGATCATAGGCTCCAAAGACTACCCTTTTAACGCGGGCATGAATTAAAGCCCCCACACACATGATGCAGGGCTCCAGGGTCACATATAAAGTCAGATCAGTTAAGCGATAGCGCGCCTGCAGGATGCCGGCCTGCCTTAAAGCGAGCATCTCCGCGTGTGCTGACGGATCATGATTGGTTAAGGTACGATTGCACCCCTGCGCAATCACGGCCCCGGAAGGATCCACGATCACTGCCCCCACCGGGATCTCCGACATGGAAGCGGCCAGCCGCGCCTGCGCCATGGCAAGGCGCATGTAAAAAACGTCGCGCTCCTCCTGCGCAGCGTCAGCAGGCGGCGTAATCAAACCTGCACTGCCGCTGCTGTTTTCAGGCAGCGGAGCTTCATAAAGCACCGCATCCTGAAGCTTAGTATTGATGATGGAGTCGTTTTTATCCGTCATGCCGGCACTCATATGCAGTCACATCTTACAGCTTAAGAGCCGAAACTCCACCAGCCGGCGTTCTCACCGATGATCACTGTCCACACGAAAACGGTAAGCATGAGCATGATGAACACGCAGGCGGAGCCTAAATCCTTAGCGCGGCCGGAAAGCTCGTGATATTCATCGCCGATGCGATCAACTACCGCCTCGATAGCAGAGTTTAAGATCTCAGCGGTAAAGGTCAGCCATGGCAGCAGAATGAGCAGCAGGACCTGTACAGCGCTGTTGCCGACAAAAAAAGCGATAATGGTTAAGGGCAGCGCTAAGCACAGCTCCTGCCTTAAGGCAGCTTCATGTTTTAAGCCTGCCTGCAGCCCTTTTTTACTGTAGTACGCGGCATCGATAATTCTTTTCAATCCGCTCTTACCCGGCTTGGCCATTAGATCTGCTCCTCAAAATTAGGCGCGCAATCAGAAAACAGCTTGTACTGCATTGCGATCCCAGCTAGATTAATGACACAAGCTGTGAAAATCAAGGCGCAGCCGCAAATGTCCGCGGCAGTCCGCGCCCAATAAGGAGATCGTTTCATGCCCGCGAAGATAAGAACCATAAAAATCGCAGTAAATCCTCCCCCTGCGCTCCAGCCTGCTGTGCTCAAGACCTTAGCTGCAGCAAGCGCGCTGGCCTGCTGCGCTCTCAGCCCCGCGCAGGCGGTGGAGGCCGGCCGCACGCTGATTTACGCCAATCAGCTGCCGGCATCTGCCTGCGTTGCACTGACTGAAAACCCGTCCTTAGGGGCCGAGAACTTTGTGCAGGTGCTGCAGGAGGGCAAAATCATCGAGGCGGCCGTGAGCCTAGGTGACAATGAGATCTGCGCCTCAGGCCTTGTGCATGGGCAGAGCTATGAGCTGGTGCTGAAGGCAGGACTGCCCTCTGCAGGCTCTCAGCTTGCAGAGGACTATAAGAGCGCCGTCACTATCCCGGCGGCTCATGAGCAGTTGTCCTTTAAAGCCGGCAGCAGGCTGCCGCTGTCAGCCCATCCTTTTATTGAGCTTTTCAGCACCAATTTAACCGCAGCTGATCTCTATCTGTATGCTTTAAGCCTGCGCGATCTGAGCTCTCTAAACTTAAATCTGCTCCTGCAGGATAATCTGCAGACCTATCAGGCCATTGATTTAATTCAGCATCACGGATCGTTAATCGCCCATGAAAAGCTCAGCTTAAAACGCGAGGCTGATGCCGTTGTGACAACACGGGTGGACTTAAGTCAGCTTATCGATCGCAAAAAGCTCACTTCATCAGCCGAATCCTTATCCGCGGCCCCCTTTGAGGGCCTGGTTCTGGCCTTAGTTAAAGATCCGACCTTAAACCTGAACCTCCCTGGCGATGATAAATCCGTACAGAGCGATCTTTATGCCCTGCATCAGACCGACAAGGCCTTTGCGGTGAAGCTTATCAATTTAAGCGATCTGATGCTCACCGCTTACGAGGGCGACAATCTCTATCTGTCCGTGCGCTCGCTGCGCTCGGCGCAGCCCTCTGAAGACATTACGCTCACCCTGCTCTCCAAGGCCAACCGCATCTTAGGCACCGCAGTTACCGACAAGCAGGGAGCAGCGGCCTTCCCGCAGGAGGCCTTGCTCGGTGAAGGGGCCGATCAGCCCATGGCCGTGCTGGCGCAGAGCGCGGACGGCGATGCGGCCCTGCTGCCCTTATCAGGAGGCGCGCTCAATTTAACTGAAGCTGAGGTCAATCCCGCCGTCACCGGTCCTTTAATGGTGTATGCCTCGACAGGGCGCGGGATCTATCGCCCGGGGGAGAGCGTAAATCTGCAGGTGCTGGTGCGCGATCTTAAAGGGTCTGCCAGCAGCGCGCCGGTGAGCGTGAAAATCTTTGGACCGCAGGGGCAGGAACTTTTTACTAAGCTGCTTGCCGGCAATCAGCTGGGCACTTACTTTGTCAGCTTCCCGTTATCTCAGGCCGCCGCCCGCGGGCAGTACCGTGCGGAATTTACGCAGGGCGAGCATTATTTAAAGACCCTGCGTTTTGAAACTGCAGACTTTGTGCCGGCGACTCTGAGCTTGAAGACCAGTGCCGCGACGGCGGGTCTTGAGGACTTTTTACAGCGCTTAAAAAAGACCGCGCTCTCTGCAGGCGCGGCAGCTGAGGCCTTCACGCCCGGGCAGCTGCTGCGCGCCGGGACGGACAATGCCGTCACTTTGCAGGCAGACTTTAATTACGGCGCCGCCGCGGCCGATCTGCCTGTGACCGGCAATATGACTTTAACGCCCGACCGCAAGCCCCTGCCCGGCTTTGCCGATTATCACTTCGGGCCGGCGCAGAGCAGCGCAGATCTGCTGCCCTTGGACTTTACCCAGCCTGAGCGTACCGATCAGAACGGCGCGGCCGGCTTTAAATTTAAGGCGCCGCAGCTGCCCTATCCTGCGATTGTCAGGCTTAATGCTGAAATAGTGGATCTCAATGCTGAAAGCGCAGCGATAAGCAGCGCCTTTAAGCTGATAAATCCCGATGTGAACGCGGGCTTAATCGGCATCAGGCAGCTGCCTGACAGCACTCTTGACGTGGTGTTTAAGAACACTGCCGGCGAAAACTTATCCGGACAGCTTAATTACACCGTCTATCAGCGCCTGACTAATTATCAGTATGTCCTGGAGTACGGACAGTGGCAGTACCGCCGTCAGGAGCTCAAAAGACCGCTGCTCTCCGGCCTGCTGCAGGCAGATCACGGCAAGAGCACCCTGCCCTTAAGCTTAGGGGACGGCAGCTATGTGATTGAAGTGAACAGCGCCGATCATCAGGCGCAGACCAGCTTTGAGTTTGCCTTAGGGCAGCGCTTTGCCTTAGACCGTGAGGGCCCGGATGAGCTGGATCTCTTTGTCAGCGCCACCCATGCCCCGGCCCCGACCGCAGCACCTGCCGCAGCTGTGAGCTTTAAGCAAGGCGATGAGGTCAAGCTTACCTTTGAAAGTCCCTTCAGCGGTACCGGTTCGCTCATCTTAGCGCAGCAGAGCGTCTTGGAGGAGATCCCCTTTGAAGTGCAGGAAGGGACCAACACCGTGGGCTTTAAGTTCAAGGACGAGTACGCCCCAGGAGTTAAAGCTTTAGTCTCACTCTACGCTGCGCATGAAAAACTGCCCGCAGGCATGCTGCGCGCCGTCGGCATAGCCAGCATCAGCGCCGACTCTGCGGCCCGTGAAATAAAGCTCACGGCTGACCTTCCCGAAAAGATCTTAAGGCCGGAGGAGGACGTGTCCTTCACGATAGACGGGCATACAGATCAGCCTTACTACTTAATGGGATATATCGTTGATGAAGGCATCCTGAGTCTTACGAACTACAAATTCAGCTCGCCTTTTGAGGAGTTCTTCTCGCCGCACGCCCTGTCCTTAACCGTGCGCGATACTTATCAAAGCTTAATTGATACGGCCGATCCCTACTCCCAGGGCTACGGCGCTGATGCTGAAGCCATGGCGCTGGCCAAGGCCCTCGCGGCGCTGCAGAGCATTCCGCGCGATCTGATTGCAGCGGCACTGCCGCCGGTGCTGATTAACGGCGAAAAGACCGACCTCCCTGAGATCTTAAACAGCTCGCCTGCAGACGCCGACGCTGACCAGGGAAAGCTTAAAGCGCAGCTGACTGCCCTGCCGGACGGCAAAGCGCAGGTGAGCCTGCAGCTGCCGCAGTTTAACGGCAGGCTCAAGGTGCTGTTCCTGGCCGCCTCTGCAGAGGGGGCCGGCGCCTTTACGGGCGATCTGCAGCTGCGTGATCGGGCCGTGGTCACAGCCGCGCTGCCGCGCTTCATGCGCGCAGGCGATGAGCTGACGGCGCAGGTAAGCGTGCGCAACCTGGAAATCGGAGCCGCGCCGGACGCCCCGACCTTTAAGGTAACCGTCAGCTGCAGCGGCGCTTTGAAGTGTCAGACGCAGCAGGAGCTCTCCCCTGCCTTAGGCCGTACGCAGGCAGTAAGCTTTAAACTCAGCGCTCTGCAGGCGCAGGAGGACAGAACTCAACCCTTCGGGCCTGGCAGGGTAGAAGTGCAGGTGCAAAGTGCAGATCAGGCCGCAGGTGAAGGCAAGGCTTTTGCTTTTAAGGACGTTTATACCTTGGAAGTGCTGCCGCCTTATCCTGAGGTGCTGGTCAGCGCCTTAAATTACCTGCAGCCCGGGCAAAGCCGGGAAGTGCAGCTGCCCGTCAAGCTTGCCTCCGTGCAGGCAGCGGCCACTGAGCTTTCCGTGCTTCCGGGCATCAACGTGCCGCTGCAGCTCAATAAGCTTTCATCCCTGCAGCCCTACAGCGTCACCGATCAGGCTCTGCAGGCCTTAGCCTTAAGCAAGGCCGGCAGCTCCTATAATGAGCAGGTGCAGCAGATCGCAGATACCCTCACCTTTGCCCAGCGTGCAGACGGTCTGTGGAGCGATTACGGCGGGGACGGTCCGCTTTATCCGTCAGCCTTAGTAACGCAGGCGCTGTGCGATCTTAAAGCTCAGGGCTTTGCAGTAAGCGGCAGCGTGCTGCAGCGCGCCCTGCAGGCCCTAGAGCGCAGCGGCCGCAGCGGCAGCGATGCCGCGCAGGCTTTAACCCTGCTGACTGAACTTAAATACTCTGAAGCCTCACGGTCTAATCTCTACTATCTGGCCGCAGCTCCAACCACGCAGAGCGTGCAGGCCTTCTTATACTTAAGCGCCTGCTTTGCCGCCGCAGGCGACAGCGCGCAGCAGCAGGAGATGCTGTTAAAGGCCGCCGCTGCGCTGCAGGAACTTGCTCAGGTGCGGGCCGATCTGGACGCCCTTCCGGCAGCGGCTGCCGACAACAGTGAGCGCAGCCGCCTGCTGCAGCGCCTGCAGGAGCTCGCGCCGACTGAGACCGGCACCCTGGTGCATGACGGCTATATGTTCTTGGCCCTGTGCCCGGCATCGGGGAGCGATAAGCTTGCCGCCGCGCGGGAACAGGTGCTGCAGCTCATGGCCGCGCAGCTGCGCCCTGAAGGATATTACTGCGCAGCTGAACTTGCGGCCATGCTGCAGGCAGCCGCCGCCGTCACGCCGGACTTCACCGCTCCGGCAGCTGCAGAGCTCATGGATCATGACGGTCTGCCGCCTTACAAGGCCGTCAATCAGAGCGCAGAGCCGCGCTATGCCTTAACCTCGGCCTTCGGGCTGCCCGCTGATGCGCCTGAAGCCATGTCGCAGGGAATGAAGCTCAATAAGACTCTCTTTACCTTAGAGGGTAAAGAGCTCAAGGCCCCATATCAGCTTAAGGTCAACGATCGCGTACTGGTAAGACTGCAGGGGGCGCTGCAGACTGCAGCGCAGGGATCTGCGGTGCTGCGTGATCTGATCCCCTCGGGCTTTATCCTGGAGTCTGCCCAGCAGGTGGAAAGTAAGACCGCCGAAAAACTCTGCCGCCAAGGGATTAGCTGGCCCGTAAGTGAAAACTTAGGGGAGACTGAATACGTCGGCGTATTCAGCCAGTATCCGGGCAGTGAAGTGTGCCGCCTCTATCTGCTGCGGGCAGCCTATCCGGGAGCTGCGGCTCTGCCTCCTGCTTCCCTGCAGCTGCTCAAGGCCCCGGAAGTGCGCGCCGGCACAGCTGCTGTTAAGGAGGGCTTTAAGATTAACTGAGCTTAAGCTTGGTTTAGTTTAAGAGCAGAGGCGGCGGGAGCCGCCTCTGCTTTTTCAGCGCCTTGACCCCATTACTGCGCTAAGCAGCGCGCCTGCTTCTTCGTCTCTTCGGCCATCATGATGCTGATGTTAAGCAGATCCAAGGTGCCGATGGCGCTGCCGCCGCAACTTAATATCAGATAATCAGCCAGACTTTCCTTGTAGGTCACCCATGCACGCTCTGACTTTTTCAACAACGCCTGACATTTAACCGGATCTTCCGTATTCTGGCAGTTCTGCATGGCCTGTCGGTAGTTCTGATTTAACTGCTGATCCCAGTATTGATACGCCGCATCTGCGCAGGCGGACATGTTGGCGGTCACGCCGCCTGAGGCCTCCATGCATTGATCAAACCCCGGAGCTAATTCCTCCTCCTGCGCCTGCGCAGCGCTTACAGTCAGCAGTGCAGCAAGGCCGGCTGCTGCGGCCTGCGTCCCCTTAAATCCTCTGCGCAGCCAATGCTTCAGCATAATATTCTCCTCAGTATCTCAGTTTATCCGCCCTGCTTTCAGGCTTCCTTATTTCTCAGCCTTGCAGCAGGCTTAGTTAACCCTGGATCCGCATTATACCGCCGCAGCCTTGCGCTCTGCGCTGCTGTCGCAGCAGTAAAATCCCCGCGGGGCCGCAGAAGTGACCGTCATGCTTGCTTTCACCTTCATCAAGTTACGGCAAGGAGAGGGGGCGACCAATAAGTCGCTCCCTTAATTTTAGGTTAACCATTAGAAAACAGAGCAGGGCTACCTGCTCTTTTTT